>NZ_JBPSEG010000006.1:0-162344 GCF_051488665.1 Melioribacter sp. Ez-97
ATTCGGTTTATTTGAGGGAAAGACTTTGATATTAATATCAGGAGGCGACAAAATGTTACGGTATTTAATTATATTAATTCTCTTTTGCGGTACGGACAATTACTTTCAGACAATTCACGAAATACCTTTCGGAAGCCGTAACAATTTAATAGAACTGGAAATTGTAAACGGCACGGAAGTGAATTTAAGCGGCATATATCTTGAAATCAAAAGCAAACCCGACTGGCTGGAAATAGTGTCCGTTGATGACAAAATCGACGAAATCAAACGGGGAGGACAAAAAACGGCGGAAATTATTTTTTCCGTTGACAAAAATGCCGAATTAGACAAAGAAGAATCGATGACTATCGAAATTCGTAATCAATACGGAGTGATTGAAGAAAAAGAGATAAAGATTAAAGCGGCGCCTCCGAAGGAATATCTGCTCGAGCAAAACTATCCCAACCCGTTTAATCCCGTAACTAAAATCGGATATCAGATTCCTTCGGAAGGAAAAATAACACTGATAATTTACGATATTCTCGGCAGAGCAGTAAAAGTCTTGTTCGAAGGCGTGCGCAAACCCGGCTATTACGTAGCCGAATTTAACGGCGCTAATTTATCCAGTGGCGTTTATATTTGCAGTTTGAAAGGAAACGGCATCAGAATCGACAGAAAAATGCTCCTTCTGAAATAAGTTTTAATAATAAAAGGCGTTCAAAATGAAAAAGAACTTAGTTTTCATACTTATTTGCTTTTTAACGATTAATAATATTTACGGTCGTCTTCAGGACAAAAATAAAATCCTGACCGATATTAATAGCCCGGTCGATTCCGTAAGAATTAAAGCGGTCGGTATTGTTATTGAACATAATATTAAAGAAGCGCTGCCCGTTCTGGAAAATGATTTCGAGAAACAGGACATTTCAATCATGCCGTTATATCTGGAAGCACTGAAACGTCTCGGCTCCGCACGCCTGGAAGAAAAACTCAATATATACATCGATAAAATCGGATCTCAATCGTCCGCCAAAGGGGAAATATTGGACGCTTCCGTAAGATCAAAAATTCAGTCCGGTTTTATTAATAAAATAGGGATTGGGGATTAGTGGCCGGAAGCCGTAATGAATACTGAATATTACATTGAAAACATTTGTTAATCGAAGCGCGTGTTGCAGCTTACCAGTCGTCGGTTCTGAAAGGCGAGGCGGGAAGACCCTCTTTGTTGTAAAGATTAGCGCCTTCGGGATTATCCGCCCACGCATATCGAACGGCGACCGGATTTTTAATCTCATCGCTCCAAACAATTACTTTATTGTCTTTAATTTCCGCATTAGCCCATACGAATTTTTTGTCGGCGCCTGCAATGGCAAAATGTTTTAATTGATTTCCTTTGCAAACTAGACCTCCGCCCGTATGCGAAAAATCGATAATTATTTTGTTCCCTTCGATTCGTATCGATTTATATACCGGTCCGGAAAAAACCAGTTCTTCGTCATAAGCAATTTTCATTGCCGCCAACGCAAGTCTTTTGCCAGCGTCTTTTTTGTTTAGTGGATGTATATCGTTCCATTCGCCGATATCGATTGTTACAGCCATTCCTGTATTCGGCAAATCGAGAGCTTTTGTTTGAGCTTCCCTCAAAAGAGCCCAATTGCTGTTCGAAGGCTCCGAATCGGGTTCCATAAAATTTGCCAGTTGAACGAATAGGAACGGGAAATCACCCTGATGCCAGTTGTTTCGCCAGTCCTTTATTAAAGCAGGGAAAAGACGCCTGTATTCAACCGGTCTGTCCGCATTCGATTCGCCCTGATACCAAACGACGCCTTTGATTTTATAATTGAAAAGCGGGGCTAACATTGCATTAAAAAGTCCGCCTGGTTTCCATCGGATAAAAGTCTGACTTTCGAGCGGAGGCATTACTGCTCCGGTTTTATATTTCCAGTATCCCTTCAGGTCGATTGTCGTGTCTTTTAAAAAGAGTTCGTACTGTTTGTCGGGCACGAACCCTCCATTGCCGATATTGCTTATCACTCTAACGGTAATCAGGTTTTTGCCGGGCTTAAGAACGCCTTCTGGTATTCGATATCTCCTCGGCGGATATTGGTAACTGACAGAGCCTGCGAATTTACCGTTTATAAAAACCGAATCGGCGTCCACAATTCTGCCGAGTATAAGAAGTCCCGAACTTTTATCGGCGGATTCAGGTATCTCGATTTCTTTTCGAAACCATACCGCTCCGTTCGTTCCTTCGAGCGGGGTATTTGTCCAATATCCCGGAATTGCAATCGAATCCCAGCCGGCAGTATTCAAAGCGGTCGAATACCATGGCGTATCGGGATTTTTATATCCCTCGTCTTTGCGCCTGAGGGCAGTAAACCAATTATTAATTCTTACGCTGTCGCTTTTTCTGATTTTTTCGATTAAACTATAATCCTTGAACTTTTGGAGCTCTTCGTAATAATGCGGAAATTCTTTTAAAGCTTCTTCGCTCATCCAGGCTTCGGCAGGCGAACCGCCCAAACTCGTATTTATCAGTCCGATCGGAATTTTATATTTATCGTATAACTCTCTTGCAAAAAAATAACCGACGGCGGTAAAGTCGAGAACGGTTTGAGGATTCGCTTCAGTCCATTTAGCGTCCGAAAAATCTTCCTTCCTTTCGGTAAAACAATATTCGCGCGGTACGTAAAACTGTCGTATGTATTTATTGCTTGAGTTTGCAATTATATCCTTATAAACGGGTTCGACCCTGCGCATCGGCAGTTCCATGTTCGACTGACCCGAACAGACCCAAACGTCGCCGATTAAAATATCTTTTATGGTAATTTTATTGGAAGCCGAGATTTCCATTTTATAGGGTCCGCCGGCATTTTGAGGAGGAATCATTATCTGCCATTTGCCTTTATCGGAAGCCGCGACGCTATAAGCGGAATCGATAAATTTGATTTCGACTTTTTCGCCTGGCGAAGCCCATCCCCATATTTTAATAGGAACTTCGCGTTGCAATACCATTCCGTCGCTTATCAATTTGGGAAGACGAACCTGCGCATACAGAACAGTCGCAAGCAAAAGTAGAATGATTGTCGATTGAAACTTTTTCATAATTATCCCCCCGATTTAAAAATTAATTTTTACATATATCCAGTTGAACTCACCGCCCCGCATAAAACCGATTTGTTCGCTTGAATCGTTTCGAGCGTGTTTGCCGTAGACCCATCTGGCTGTTAAATAACCGATTGCCGCCCCGAGCAGTACATCGGAAGTCCAGTGATTGTCGTGATAGACTCGCGAAACTGCCGTCAAAACAGCCGGAAGATAGAAAAGAGCTTTCAGATAATCGGAATCCGTATTGTTTGCAAGAACGGTCGACAAACCGAAAGCAAGCGTGGCATGACCGGACGGCAAAGAATGATAGTCGTCGTCAAAAAGGGTAAAAGGTTTATAGAAAGAAGAACCTTTATCCGTAAAAGGGCGAGCGCGTCCCGCAGCTGCTTTAATAAAACCCGTAACCATGCCCGAATAGAGCATCGTTTGCATAATTTCAAACCCGATTTTAGAATAAGTTTTATTGCCTGACAGATTTCCGTACAAACCGGTCAAAAGAGCTATGGCGGGAGCCGTATAAAGATCGCCCCAGGCTTTCCCGAATTTCATCGGAAAAGAAGAATAGTACCGCCGGTCTTTCATTACGGCGTCTCTTACGGGTTGGTCCGCTTGCATGGCAAGAAAGGCTCCGGCGCTTATTATGCCGAGCGTGATAAAATCATTCCTGTCGGCTTCGAGCGGTATCTTAACAAATTCGATTGTCTCTTTTCCGAATTGATTGAGGTTATAACGGTTTTCTGTCTGGGCAAAAAGAAGATTGAAAGAAAAAAATAGAAAGAAGGACGACTGAAAGATTAACTTCATTTGTTTGCCGTGTATTTAATTATTTCAGCGCGTTCGAGCGTAATCAACCCGCCCGAATTCGATTCTTCGAAGATTTTTTCGACCGTGGGAATAAACTTTTCGATTTTCTCGGCTTCGTCCACAATTTCGATAACCAGCGGCAAGTCTTCCGAGAGGCGCAAAAATTTTGCGGTGTGAATTCTGCTAGTTCCGCCATAACCCATAATTCCTTTATAAACCGTCGCGCCGGCTAAATTCGATTTGCGGGCTTCCGTCACAATCTTTTCATATACGGTTACCGTCCCGCATTTGTCGGACTCGCCTACAAAAATCCTGAGCAATTTGGCTTCGCCTGATATCCTCATAATTTACCTCGTTATAATATATGCCGTGTAAACGCCGGCGAGCGATACAGCAACGTTAAGCAATATATTCAGTCCGCCGAGAAGGAATTGCGATTCTTTTAAAAGATTGAGAGTTTCCAGCGAAAATGTTGAAAACGTAGTAAATCCGCCGCAGAATCCCACTCCGAGCAATAACTTCATATTCGAAGATATCAATTCTCGTTCGTCAAATCCGTAAATCAATAATCCGAGAAAGAAACTGCCCAGAAAATTTACCGCCAGAGTTCCGACGGGAAATAAAACGGGAAATATTCTGTAAAATAGAGCCGATACGTAATAGCGGAGACTCCCTCCGAAACCGGCGCCGATAAAAACTATAAAAAATTTTGCCATCGTCTAACTTTTTGTGTCTGTTACGAGTCTAAAGCCGTGTAATTCAGAAATACTTCCAAAAAATATAAAATAATAGGGAGATGCAAAAATGAGACTGATTACGAAATCAATTACAATCCTGGGTCTGCTGCTCGTATCGTTCGGTTATTTAAATGCTCAGAATATAATTGCCGAAAAAACATTCGATGTTTCAGCCGGAGAGAGCCTTTACGTGGAAGCTTCCGGCAGCGACGTAAAAGTTTCCGCATGGGATAAAAACAGCGTCGAAGTAAAAGTCAAAGGGAGTAAAAAAACGGCTTCGAAAGTAAAAGTTGATATCGACAGAATTGAAGACGGTGTAAAAGTGACAGTAAAGAAAAAACGGAGCGGATTTTTCGACTGGTTCGGCGGCGCGGGAGGCTCTTTGGTTGAAGTTAAAGTACCGTCCGATTTCAAACTGGAAATCGAAACTTCCGGCGGCGACATAGCCCTCTATTCGATTAAAGGAGAAAAAAGGCTGGAAACATCGGGCGGCGACATTAAACTTTCGAATACGAAAGGCGCTCTTAACGCGGAAACCTCAGGCGGCGATATTGTAATCGATAATCATTACGGCGACGTTTCGGCTTCAACTTCAGGCGGCGACATTACGGTAAAGTCGATTAAAGGAAATGTCGAAGTGTCGACTTCGGGAGGAGATATCAGAGTCCGTTCGAACGACGGTCAAGTCAATGCCGAAACTTCCGGCGGCGATATTATGGTTGACCTGGACGGAAAATTCAAAGGGATTAACGCCTCGACTTCGGGCGGAGACATTATAATAAATCTGCCTTCCGGTATCGACGCTGACGTTCTGCTGGAAACATGGGGAGGCGATATCGACTGCGACTATCCGAACGCAAAGGAGATGTCCGTTAAAAGAGGAAAATACGAAGCGCGGTTTAATAACGGCGGCGTCAAATTGTACGCTTCGACTTCAGGAGGCGACATAAAAGTAAGAGAAAGATAATCTTTTTTTCATAACGAATTTAATGGATTCATTCCCGCCTTCGAGCGGGAATTTTTTTTACTCCAAGAACTTCTTGTATGATATCCGATCGGTTGGCAAAATTGTTACGCGTATACGGAAAATGTTACGGCGCTTAAATAAAGATAACTCATTTACCGCGCGGTCGATTGTAAAAGTTTGCATTTTTATATAGTTTTAATTTCGCATAAAAAAATATTCGGGAAAAAATAAAATGAAACTCGACTGGTCAGATTTTACGGGTAAAGTTCTCAATATCACAATGAACGAAAATTACGGAGTAGTTTATGGCAAAGAGAACTCCGACCACCCGGCATTTTACGAGATTGTATTCAAGACCGGAAAACTTGTAGGAGCATACGACGACGGACTTTTGCTCGAAGCAAAAAGAGAAGATAAAACATTCAATATTTTCGTACCATTCAGCTCGATAAAATGCGTCGAAATATTCTGATATTTTTTCTTTTGCTCTGCGGCGTAATTGACGCCGCTTATTTCGATATCAAAAGTCTGAAGGTCTATTCTACCGGAGACGAAACTTCTTTTCCGTTAATCGACGCAAAAGCCGAACCGAAACAGACTATCACAATTGAATTCGACGTCGATTCGGATTCCGCTCCGAATTTGAATATTATATTCCGTTTTTGCGATAAAAACTGGAAGCCTTACGAAGACGCATTTCTTTTGAATCAGAGGTACAATACCGAATATTATCTCAATTTTCAGAGACTGCCGCTTCACATCGAAGGAGCGCGATATCATTATGCGGGAGTTTTCCCGAATAAGAACGTTACTTTTCCGTTTTCGGGCAAGTGGAAATTCTATATTGTCGATTCCTACGATCCTGCTATCGTATTTGCCGAGGGGAATTTTTATGTGGTTTATCCGGAAATTAAGCCGATAACGGTTTTGCATAAAGAACGGTTTCAGGGCAACGAACCCGATATTCCCGCTCTTGCCAGAACAATTTCGATCAATACCGAATTCAGAATTCCCGATTCGCTCTACCCGTCGGAAATATTGGGAGTCGAAATAATTGAAAACAGGAAGATCGGCTATCCCGTTATAATCGATCCGGCGCATACGGACGACGAGCGTTTTTACGAATGGAACGGCAACGACGAATTCAAATTTATTGCAAGAAATATTCGACCGGGAAACGAATACCGTCAAACGGATTTGAGGGATTATAACATTTATAACGCTAAAGAAGTCTATGCTCAATTCGACGGAATTGAAACTTCCGACTTTTTTCATAAAAGAAAAAAAGATTTAAATGGCGGTTCTATACTTACAAATTATAAAAGCGATTACGCGGAGTATCTTTATGTTACTTTCAGAATCAGACCGCCGGAAGATATTCAAGCGCCCGTTTATCTTACCGGAGCGTTCAACAATTGGCGCATTCTTCCCGATTACGAAATGTATGACGATAACGGGCTTCTCTATTTGACTCTGGAACTCAAACGCGGAATTTACGATTACCAGTACGTAACAGCGTACGATATAACTCAACCCGACTGGTATATTCTCGAAGGAAATTTTTGGGAAACTGTTAACGAATATCATATCTTCATTTATTATAAAAGTCAGGAATACGGATCTTATCACAAAATAATCGGTTATAACAAAATAATTTCGGTGAATTATGAATAAACTAAAAATAGGCGTAATCGGTACGGGACATCTCGGAAGAATTCACGTTAAATTGCTGAAAGAACTTGATAACGTGGAATTGTGCGGAGTTTACGACAAAGACTTCGAAAAATCGAAAAACGTTTCGGAAGAATTCGGCGTAAAGCAATATCAGGATATGGACAAATTGATGAACGATTCGGAAGCCGTGGTAATCGTAGCGACAACCAGCGCTCATTATGAACTGGTTAAAAAAGCATTCGGGTACGGAAAACACGTTTTTGTCGAAAAGCCGATTACGGCGCACATCTCCGAAGCCGAAGAATTGGTGGCGATTTCAGAAGAAAAAAATCTCAAATTGCAGGTGGGACATATCGAGCGTTTCAATCCCGCGCTCGTCTCGCTCGAAAAATACGAACTCAATCCGATGTTCATTCAGTCCGACCGTCTGGCGCAGTTCAATCCTCGGGGAACCGACGTGGCGGTTATTCTCGATTTAATGATTCACGATATCGACATTATATTAAGTTTGGTTAAAAGCGAAATTAAAGATATTCGCGCAAGCGGCATTTCGGTAGTATCGAATAATATCGACATTGCAAACGCAAGAATCGAATTCGAAAATTTTGCTGTTGCAAATGTTACAGCCAGCAGAATTTCTCAAAAGAGGATGCGCAAAATGAGAATGTTTCAGCAGGACACCTATTTCTCGGTCGATTTTATAGAAGGCTCTTCCGAAATTATCCGTTTAATGCCGCAAGGCGTTTTGCCGGAATCGGGCGCTTTCCCGATCGGTCAAATAGGAATCGAAGATAAAAAAAGAACCGTCGTTATAGAACGTCCGGACAGCGTTAATATTAATCCTCTGCAGTACGAACTGAAATTGTTTGCCGAATCCGTTTTAAATGATACCGTTCCTCCGGTTACGGGTTACGACGGTTTAAAAGCGCTGCGCGTTGCCGAACAAATAATCAGAAAAATTGAAGAGTCGATTTCGAGAGCAAGATTCAATAATTTATGATACGTATTTGAAAAACGGAATGAAATATTTTCTTCTCGCAATATCATTATTATTTTCGACGCTGCATGCTCAAACCGAAACGCCGCGGGATACTACCGCCGGAACCGCCGGCGGAGAAATTGACGACGTGGTCTACGCTTCCGCGTCGGATTCTCTTATTTTTGACGTCTCTTCGAAAAAGATGTATCTCTTCGGTCAAGCCGACCTTAAATATAAAGACATCGAACTCAACAGCGGTTTGATAAATCTCGATTACAACACAAACGACCTCGAAGCTTTCGGAATCGAAGACACTTCCGACACCGCAAAAGTGCGATGGAAAGATACGCCCGTTCTTAAAGAAGGCTTCGAAGTTTATGAAGGCTCTTCATTGAAATATAATTTCAAAACGCAGCGCGGTTTTATCTCGATGGCTAAAAACAGAGAAAAAGACTCGAGATACGAAGGAGAGAAAGTCAAAAAAGTAGAAAAGAATATCTACTTTATCGAGCATGGAATGTTTACAACCTGCGAGCTCGATACGCCTCACACGTATTTTACGGCAAGTCAGATGAAAGTAATACAAAAAGACAGAATAATTGCCCGCTGGATTTTTATGAATATTGCAGGAGTGCCTTTTCCGCTGCCTTTGCCTTTCGGAATATTTCCCTCCGAAGCGGGCAGAAAATCCGGCTTAATAATTCCTACTTACGGACAGGACGCAAGGCGCGGTCAATATTTCAATAATTTCGGATACTTCTGGGCAATCAGCGATTATATGGATTTGTCTTTGACCGGCGATTATTACTCTAAAGGCGGTTACGGACTTCACAGCCGTTTTCGATACTCGAAAAGATATTCTTTTGACGGTTCCTTCACAGCAGATTTTTCTAAAATAAGCATAGGCGAATCGACCGACCCGCTTTCGAAAAGAAGCGAAGTCGACGACTGGTATTTATCCTGGACTCACAGACAAACAATCAATCCGACGACGCAACTGAACGCCGATTTGCGATTCTCTTCATCGTCGTATTTACAAAATAATAGCATTAATTATAACGACATATTATCGCAGAACATCATATCGAACGCTACATTTACAAAACGCTGGGACGAATCGGGAACGAGTCTTACGATTAATTATAGCCGTACGCAAAAATTACAGTCGGGCGACGTCACTGAGTCGCTTCCTTCCTTAACTTTCACAAAAAATCTTTTCTATCCGTTCAGAGGCGAAAGCTCCGACCCGAGAACTCAAAAATGGTACGAGCAAATAGGCGTTTCGTACTATGCGAATCTGTTGAACAGAAAAACTAAAACAGGCGATAAAATTGACAAGAGAGCCGGAGCGCAGCACAGGCTTCAAATTAACGCTGCGCCCAAAATCGGATATTTCAATATATCGCCTTCAATTAACTACAACGAAAAGTGGTATAATAAGAGGATAAAAATAGAAAATGTAAAAATTACAAAATATGACCCTGAGACGGATACCGAATACGAAAAAGACACTCTCATTACGAGAGACATTAACGAATATAATTTCGTAAGAACTTTTGAAATGAGCTTGTCGGCGTCGACAAAATTGTACGGCATTTTCCAGCCCGGTATGCTGGGAATCGAAGCCTTCAGGCATACGCTCCGACCTGCAATTTCATACACTTACCAACCCGATTTTTCCGACGACACATGGGGCTATTACGATTATTACACCGATTCGGAAGGAAAAATTGTGAAATACGATAAATTCCGAAACGAGGTCTACGGCGGCGCAGGCTCGGGCAAAAGACAATCGATTAACCTTTCGATCGGCAATGTTTTCGAAATGAAAACTCAAAAAGACCCGTCGGATACTTCGGAATCGGGCGGCAATAAAATACAATTGCTCAACCTCGACGCTTCCGTGGGGTATAATTTTGCATCGGAAGAATATAAACTTTCCAATCTGAACCTATCGTTCAGAACGCAGATCGGACAGTACCTTAGTTTTAACGGCTCTTCGGCTTATACTTTTTATGATTACGAAGGCGATACAAAAGTAAACAGATTTCTCGTATCGGCGGGAAAGGGACTTTTTCGTCTTTCCAGCTTTTCTTTTACCGTAAATACAAATTTAAGCTCGGATAAATTATACGGTAAAAAAGAGCAAAGTTCGGATGACAGTCTGAATGTTAATCCGGAAAAAGAAAAATTGAAAAAACCCGCCTATACAATTCCATGGGATCTGAGTTTAAGCTACAGCTACAGCCTTAATAAACGCACTCCTTCAGAAACAAATATAATCTCGAATTTAAATGCCAATTTATCGTTCAGTCTAACGGAAAACTGGCGGTTCATTGTAAGAGGGAGTTACGATTTCGACCGCAAACAATTCACCGCTCCGCAAATTTCGATCTATCGCGATTTACACTGCTGGGAATTCAATCTAATCTGGAATCCGATAGGAACCTACAGAGGCTTTCGTTTCGAGTTGAGAATGAAAGCGCCGGAATTCAGGGATATTAAAGTCACCCGGTCTCACGGCGTTTTTTCCGGCAGAGGTTATTAAAAGAAATTCCTTGCCTTAATATTTACTTTCCTTCGATTTGGATAAATAACAGATTTTTGTATATTTGCAGTCAAACCTAAATAAATTAGGCAATATCATAATACGGGCAAATATAATAAGGTTAGTATTTTCTCTTTATTTAAAAAAGGAGGTTGTTAAATGGAAAAAGAATTATCCGCCGCAGTATACGATAATCTGTTTACCATAAATAATTTGTGGATACTGATTTCGACGGCGCTCGTCTTTATAATGCATTTGGGATTTGCATCTTTAGAGGCGGGATTAACGCAGTCCAAGAATACAATTAATATTCTTTTTAAAAATTCGATAATACCCGGAATAGGGCTGCTGACGTACGCGTTTATCGGATTTAATTTAATGTATCCGGGTTCGGATTACGCAGGCGGTTTTCTCGGCTTTTCGGGCTTCTGGATTCATACCGATCCTTCGGGACTGACAAAAGATTATAACATGGGGTATACATACTGGACTGAATTTTTATTCCAGGGAATGTTCGCCGCTACCGCCGCTACAATTGTATCGGGAGCCGTGGCAGAAAGAATTAAACTCTCGTCGTTTTTAATTTTCTCGACAGTTTTCGTAGCAATTTCATATCCGATTACGGGTATGTGGAAATGGGGCGGGGGCTTTTTAGACCAGCTCGGATTTTACGATTTTGCGGGTTCTACTTTAGTTCATTCCGTCGGAGGATGGGGCGCGCTGACCGGTATTATTTTACTTGGCGCAAGGAAAGGAAAATATGTCGGTAATAAAATCAATCCGATTCCGGGGCACAGTATGCCTCTGGCTACAATCGGAGTTTTTCTGCTCTGGCTCGGATGGTTCGGTTTTAACGGCGGATCAGTCCTGAGCGCCGATCCGGCGGCGGTTTCGTTGGTTTTGGTTACAACTTCAATTGCCGCTGCAGCTGGAGGAGTCGCCGCTGCATTTACATCGTGGTTTTATCTTAAAAAGCCCGACCTGACAATGTTATTAAACGGAATACTTGCTGGTCTGGTCGGAATTACCGCTGGAGCGGACGTAATGAGTCCTTTCGAAGCTTTGATTGTCGGCGCTGTTGCCGGCGTTATCGTGGTATTTTCCGTAATTATTTTCGACAGACTAAAGCTTGACGATCCCGTCGGCGCTCTTTCGGTGCATCTTGTTTGCGGAATCTGGGGAACTCTGGCTGTCGGAATATTCGGACAGCTTGCCGGTTTTGATCAACTGATAAGCCAAATTATCGGCATTGTTTCGGTTGGAGCTTTTACTCTTCTATTTACTTATATTCTCTGGTACTTACTTAAGAAAACAATCGGAATTCGCGTTTCGGAGTCGGAAGAATACGAAGGGCTCGATCTGGGCGAACACGGAATGGAAGCTTATCCTGATTTTGAAAAATTAGTATAAAAAAGGGAGGAACTATGAAAAAAATCGAAGCAATTATACGTCCGCATAAACTCGACGAAGTTCAGGAAGCGCTAAGCGACGCCGGCTTCCAGGGACTTACGGTATCCGAAGTGCGGGGCTATGGCAGACAAAAAGGTCACAAAGAAGTTTATCGAGGCACGGAATACAACATTAATTTTGTGCCGAAAGTAAAAATCGAAATGATTTGCACGGACGACCGCCTCGAAAAAGCAATTGATATTATTATGAAAACGGCTAAAACCGGCGAAGTAGGCGACGGTAAAATTTTCATCTATGACTTAAAGGACGCCATAAGAATACGCACCGGAGAATCGGGCGAAGCGGCTCTTTAATTAAAAAAGGACTCCGTTTCTTATGAAAAAATTATGCATTTTGAAATTAGGTACAACCTACAAGACTTTAAAAATCCAATCTGGCGATTTCGAAGACTGGATTGTGTCGGTATTGGATATCCCGCGCGATGAAATTGAAATTGTCGATCCCGGAAACGGAGTCCCGATTGATATCGAAAAATACGGCGGTTTTATTTCCACGGGATCGCATTCGATGTTAAGCGAAGAGGGCGAATATGCCGAATATCTTTCGGGAATTGTTTCCCGAATTCTGGATCTCAACATTCCTTATTTCGGTATCTGTTACGGGCATCAACTCCTGGCAAAAGCGGCGGGTTGTCAAATCGGTTTTAATCTGAATGGACTTGAAGCCGGAATAGTTGATATTATTACGACGCCGGAAGCAAAAAACGACAATCTTTTCGGTCTTCTGCCCGGAGATTTTCGAGCCTTTGCTATACATTCGCAAACAATTTTAAAAACTTCGTCAAGAATAACGCGACTGGCTTATAACGAATTTGAAAATCACCATGCCATCCGCGTCGGCGAAAACGCATGGGGCGTGCAATTTCATCCCGAATTCACCCCTTTTATCATGGGAGAATACCTCAGACAAGAAAATACTCCCGCAAAACTATCGCAGATTTATGAAAATAATTCTACCGAAATCTCTTCACTGATACTAAAAATATTTGTTAATAACATTATAAAACCTTATAAACTAAGTAAAATACACTAATATTCATAAATAATTAATATTTATGCTTGACATTTAAGGAGAGAAGATTATATTTGCAAATAGAATTTAATAAATAAGGAAAATATCTTGATAAGTATTATTTTCTAATATATAAGGGCGCAAATAACTAAATTATTAAATCCATCAAGCAATTTATTTCTTATTTCAAACTAAACGAGGAGGGTTTATGAAAAACTCCAAAAAAGTAATCTTATTTCTGTTTGCCTTGCCTGTATTGCTTATGGCGCAAAGTTCAACGCCGACGCTTGAAAGCAATGCTGAGAAGATTGCCGAAGTTCAGACGCATGCCGACTATGTCTGGACAATGGTTGCAGCTTTTCTTGTATTCTTTATGCAGGCCGGTTTTGCGATGGTCGAAGCCGGTTTGACCAGGGCTAAGAATACGGTTAACATTCTTATGAAGAATCTGATGGATTTTTCCGTCGGCTCGTTAATTTTTTGGGCGATCGGATTCGGAATTATGTTCGGAACGACTACAACCGGATTTTTTGGAACCGACGGATTTTTCCTGTCCGACTTTACAAAAGACGGCGACCCCTGGCTCTTTGCGTTCTGGCTCTTCCAGGTGGTCTTTGCTGCTACGGCTGCCACTATAGTTTCGGGAGCTATGGCAGAGAGAACAAAATTTATCGGATATATTGCCTACTCGGCGGTAATTACTGCTATTATCTATCCTGTTTTCGGATCGTGGGCATGGGGAAGTCTTTACAATGGCAGCGGATGGTTAGAAGGGTTGGGTTTTATCGATTTTGCAGGTTCTACAGTTGTTCACTCGGTAGGAGGATGGGCGGCTCTTGCCGGAGCAATTGTACTCGGACCGAGAATCGGTAAATTCGACAGAAACGGAAGGGCAAAGGCAATTCCGGGTCATAATATAACTTTAGCGGCACTGGGCACATTTATATTGTGGTTCGGGTGGTTCGGTTTTAATCCCGGCAGCACTACGGCAGCGATAACCGATATAGCGTCGATAGCCGTTAATACAAATTTAGCCGCCGCAGCCGGAGCGGTAGGGGCAATGTTTACCGCATGGTTTGTATTCAAAAAGCCCGAAGCTACTATGACTTTTAACGGCGCTCTGGCTGGGCTGGTGGCTATTACGGCAGGCTGCGCTAATGTAAGCGCGCTCAGTTCCGTTATTATTGGTCTTACATCCGGCGTTATAGTAGTGCTTAGCGTTATCTTTATCGAAAGAACTTTGAAAATTGACGACCCGGTCGGAGCAATTTCAGTTCACGGCGTTTGCGGAGCTTGGGGCACTTTAATGGCAGGCGTTTTAGATATAAACGGATTTTCACTTTCAGTGGTCGGCGTGCAGCTTCTGGGTATAGTATCCGCATTTGTATGGACGTTTACGACCGCATTCATTCTCTTCAAACTGATTCAAAAGACAATCGGATTGCGGGTTTCGCCGGAAGAAGAACTCGAAGGTCTCGACGTCGGCGAACACGGTCTTGAATGTTACCCCGAATTTGAAAAAGTATCCAAATAGTATAAACAATAACATCATTCAATTACACGGAGGAATAAAATGAAAGCTTTTTATAAAATTTTTGCGATTTTGATTTTGTCTTACGGTTTTATTACCGCTCAGGAATTATCCGTCGGCGCCGATATAGTCAGCCGTTATATATGGAGAGGAGCGGATCTGGGCAATAATAATCCGAGTATACAGCCGACCGTAGAACTTTCTGCCGGCGGATTTTCAGCCGGATTCTGGGGAGCTTATCCGATGTCCGATCCGGCAGGATTAAATGAAATTGATTTCTACGCTTCTTATTCATTTTCATTGGGCAAAGCGGGCGATTTGAGTATCGGATTTACCGATTATATGAATCCGAACAGCGGTACGAAAATCGGTAATTTCAATAATTACGACGATGCCGAAGGTCCGGGCGCTCATTTTATCGAGTTAAATGTAGGCTACGGCGGCTCGGAAAGTTTTCCCGTTTCGATCAGCTTCAACTACTTTTTGTATAACGTAGAAAACAATCCTGTTTATGTGGAGCTCGGCTATTCGACTTCGGTTAAAGACGTCAGTCTCGACCTGTTCCTCGGCGCCACTCCTGGCGAAGACGCTATGTATTACGGAACGGATAACTTTAACATAATAAATCTAGGCATAACCGCCGGTAAATCAATAAAAATAAGCGAAAGCTTTGAACTGCCCGTTTTCGGTTCCGTCATTCTAAATCCTGCAACGGAAGACCTGTTTTATGTAATCGGAATCAGTTTATAAAAAAATAATAGAGGTAAATATGAAAAAAATCGAAGCCATTATACGTCCGCATAAACTCGACGAAGTTCAGGAAGCTTTGAGCGAAGCCGGATTTGCAGGTTTAACGGTTTCCGAAGTAAGAGGTTACGGCAGGCAAAAAGGACACAAAGAAGTTTATCGCGGCACGGAATACAACTTAAACTTCGTACCGAAAGTAAAAATCGAATTGATTTGCGTTGACGACCGGGTCGAAACGGCAGTCGAAACTATAATTAAAATTGCCAAAACCGGTCAGGTAGGAGACGGAAAGATTTTTATCTACGATGTGAAAGATGCAATCAGAATAAGAACCGGCGAATCGGGCGAAAGTTCGCTTTAATTCCGGAGGCTGCCTTATGCGGGCAGCCTTCTCTTTTTAAATCAAACAGATATCTTCGCCGAATTTGAACGTATCGCGCGTCTTTCGCACTTCGTCACTGTCAAGATCCGCAATTAAAACCTTTTCTTCGTCTTTTGATTCCGTAATTAAATTTCCCATCGGGTCGTAAACCGACGAGTAACCGTTGTATTTATAAAAAGGATCATTGCCGGTGCGGTTAACTCCGATTACATAAGATTGATTTTCAATTGCCCTGGTTCTCAAAAGAACGCGCCAGTGTTCAATTCTGTCGACAGGCCAATTTGCTATGTCAATCAGGATTTCAGAGCCTTCTTTTCTTAGCAGTCTGTATAACTCGGGAAAACGTAAATCGTAACAGACGCTCATTCCTGTCTTTATTCCGCCGACTTTTGTAACGACCGGGTCTTTTCCCTTAGCGTAATAATTATTTTCCTTTGAATGGCTGAAGAGATGAATTTTTCTGTAGACTGCGGCAATTAATCCTTTGCTGAAGTGAACAGACGAATTGTAATAATTAGAGCCTTCTTTTTCTATTATTCCGCAAATTACGTCAGTCTTCAGTCGATTCGATAAATCCATAAAATATCGAAAAGAAGCGCCGTCTATATCTTCGCCGAAATCTTTTTGATTCATCGTAAAGCCGGTTAATGTCATTTCGGGAAAAACGATTAAATCGAGAGGCGAACTTATGCCGGACAAAAGTCTTTCGATTTTTTCGATGTTTTTTTCGATGTTTTCCCACTCGGGCGAATACTGAACCAGAGCCGTTTTCATATATTTTTCCTCCGGGTAAAAAAAATCCCATTTTTGTCTATTAATTTATAATTTTGTCAAAAAAGAAATCAAATTAAAGAATAAAACCGTATGCTCAATTATATCTGGCTGGCTCTCCTTTCAATCGGAATCGCTTCGGCTGTTATCTGTGACTTATCTGATTATCATGAAAACAAATATATGAACGGGAAAAATTTGCCCGCCTATTTTGTCCGAAGCGGAGAAAGCGAAGGCAAAGGCGAGTTGATAATTCCGAAAGATACCTATTCGGAATTTTACCGCTCTGAAATTCAAAGAGACATAAGAAATAAAGTAGAGTATAAATCGACTAAAGAAAAAAACAAATACAACATAAAAATTACGATCGGGGAGAACGACCCTCAATTATGGAAGGAAATAGCCGCCGCAAACGGGGATAAAAACGACATTACGGGAAAACTTATAATAAATAAAGAGATCGATTCGGACAGAGCCGAAGCGTTTCTGCAAGTGGAAGAAGTAAATTTTCTAAAACTGAAAAACGTTACAAATGCGGCAATCGACTATGCGTCTACCGCCGTGAATATTTCTTTGGGATTGATCGGAATAATGGCTCTGTGGCTCGGCTTAATGAAAATAGCGGAAGACGCCGGTCTAATTCGTAAAATATCGGTACTGATTAAGCCTCTTACAAAATTTCTTTTTCCCGATGTGCCGCACGACCATCCCGCAATCGGTTCGATTATTATGAATATATCGGCAAACATGTTGGGATTGGGTAACGCCGCTACTCCGTTCGGTCTTAAAGCAATGGAAGAACTCGACGCTTTAAATGATAAAAAAGGAACCGCTACGAACGCAATGTGTATGTTTCTGGCAATCAACACAGCCGGATTGACATTGATACCCGCTACTGCAATAGCAGTGCGAGCCGCGGCTGGCAGCAGCCAACCTGCAATTATAATCGGCACTTCATTTTTCGGAGCTTTATGCGCCACTGTTGCCGGAATTACCACGGCAAAAATTTTCGAGTACGTTTCAAAAGGGAGAGTAGATTTAAGATCGTTTGTCAAACCTCTTTTTTTCTTTTTGCTTTTCATTGGCATGGCAGTAATTCTATTCTTTTACGGCATTTCTGCCGAGGCGCTAAAAAATACAGTGCAAATTGTATCGACTGTCGCTATCCCTTTGATAATACTGGCGTTCGTAGGATACGGCGTTTTGAAAAAAATAAAAATTTATGAAGTATTTGTGGAGGGCGCAAAAGAAGGATTTAAGATCGCCGTGAAAATAATTCCATATCTGGTTGCAATGCTCGTTGCAATCGGAATTTTCCGAGCCGGCGGCGCGCTCGATTTGTTTGTAAAACTCCTGTCTCCGTTGACTGATTTAATCGGTTTTCCGGCAGAGGCTCTGCCGATGGCTCTAATGCGTCCTCTTTCGGGAAGCGGCTCGCTCGGCATTATGTCAGAAATTATTACCGTTCACGGTCCCGATTCGTTTATCGGAATTTTGGTTTCAACAATTATGGGTAGCACCGAAACTACATTTTATGTCTTGGCGCTCTACTTCGGTTCGGTTAATATTAAAAGAGCTCGTCATGCCGTTATCGCAGGCATAGCCGCAGATATTGCCGGTATTCTCGGAGCGCTTTTTATCGTAAAACTTTTATTCGGATAAAAAATGGCTAAAAAAGTATTCATAACAAGCAAACTCCCCGGTAAAATCGACAGGTATTTGAGGTCAAGAGGTTTTACGGTTTCGGTTTACACCGGAAAAGAACCGGTATCAAAAAATGAATTGATTAAAAAAGCTTCAAAAGCCGAAGGTATTATAACGTTGCTGTCAAATAAAGTCGACCGGGAAGTTTTAGACGAATTGTCAAATTGTAAAGTGATTGCAAATTTCGCCGTCGGTTACAATAATATCGATATTCAATACGCAAAAAAGAAAGGGATTGTAGTTACAAATACGCCCGGTGTTTTGAGCGACGCAACCGCCGAACTAACAATCTCTTTAATTCTGGCGTGCACGCGACGTTTGATCGAAGCCGAAAAATTTATGCGCGAAGGCAAATTCAAAGGATGGATGCCCGACTTGTTTTTGGGAACAGAACTGAAAGGTAAAACCGTAGGGATAGTCGGCGCGGGTGAGATAGGAACGGAAGTAGCCCGGAGAATTAAAGCTTTCAAAACAAAAATCATCTATTTCAATAGATCGAAAAATTCGATTATCGAAAATGAATTGAAAGGGAAAAAAGTTAGTCTCGATTTCCTGATGAAAAATGCGGATATAATTTCCGTTCATCTTCCCCTTACGGAAGACACTTATCATATTATCAATCGCTCTAATCTGAAACTGATGAAAAAGAGCGCAATTATTGTAAACGCAGCGCGCGGAGAGGTGATTGAAGAAAAATATTTAATAGAATTATTGAAGAAGAAAAAAATTAAAGGCGCGGGTTTCGACGTCTATGAAAACGAGCCGGATATAAATCCGGAATTGTTGAAACTGCAAAACGTCGTTCTTCTGCCGCATATCGGCAGCGCTACTACGGAAACAAGAGAAGAAATGGCTATGCTGGCTGCCCGGAACGTCGAAGCCGTATTGAAAGGCAAAAAGCCGATTACTCCGGTTAATTGATTTGTGGAATGGATAGTAAATAACTATTTTTACTTAAAATAAATAAAAGTGTGCTTATGAGAATCGGAATACCGAAAGAAAAGCATTATGAAGAAAAGAGGGTAGCTCTGGCTCCGGCCGGAGTCAATACTCTGGTTAAATCGGGTCATACCGTTTTTATCGAAACAGGCGCCGGATTGGACAGTCATTTTACAGACGAAGAATACAGGCAGGTGGGTGCAAATATTGTTTATTCCGCCGAAGAGGTTTATCAACGCGCCGATATGATTGTTAAGATTGCCCCTTTAACGGACGAAGAAGCCGATTTGTTAAAAGACGAACAAATAATTTTTTCATTCTTATATCTGGCTGTTAATAAAAAGAGCATTATCGAAAAACTGCTGAAAAAGAAAATAGTGGCAATTGCTTACGAATTAATCGAAAAGGGAGATCACCTGCCGGTGCTTCAGTCGATGAGCGAAATAGCGGGACAGCTGGCGGTTCAAGCCGGCGAGCGTTATCTCGGCAGCGATCATCCGATCGGCAGAGGAATATTATTGGGAGGCATTCCCGGCGTAGCGCCTGCGGCAGTCGTTATTTTAGGCGCCGGCGTAGTCGGTTTTAATGCCGCAAGAACAGCTTATTCGAGAGGAGCTCATGTTATCGTCCTCGACAAAGATTTGAGAAGGCTTCAAAGAATTAACGACCTGATTTCGAAATCGATTACTACCGTAGCCGCGAACGAATATACGATTGCAAGGGGAGTAAAATTTGCCGATTTGCTGATTGGCGCAGTCCAAATGAAAGCCGAAAAAGCGCCGCATTTGATTACAGAAGAGATGGTTAAAACAATGAAGAAAGGTTCGGTAATTGTTGATGTATCGATCGATCAGGGCGGATGCGTCGAAACAAGCAGACCCACTTCAATTTCCGATCCTATTTATGTAATGCACGATGTAATCCATTATTGCGTTCCGAATATGCCCGCGTTTGTTTCGAGGTCAGCTTCTTACGGTCTAACGAACGCAGCCATCGAATATATACTCGAAATTGCGGACAACGGACTTTCGAGAGCTTTATTGAGCGACGCCGGGCTTTCGAAAGGCGTTTGCACTTTTAACGGCTTTTGTTCGAATGAAAACATTGCCGACGTTTACGGACTCGAATTCAGAAGATTACATATTTTCCCGACTAATTAAAAATTGGGTGCTTTATGACTTTAGAACAAACAAGCATAAATAAAACTTCCGGCGCTCCGTGGATCAGCAAATATACGTCCAAACTCGTAAGCGCCGAAGAAGCGGTCAAGGTAATCAAAAGCGGAGATAAGATTGTAATTCAACCGGGATGCGCCGCGCCTTTGAATTTGATTAACGCAATGGTTAAAAGAAAAGACGAATTGTTCGGCGTCGAAATTTATCATATACTCGTTGTCGGGAACCTGCCTTATACTGAACCGGGAATGGAAAAACATTTCAAACACAAAGCCTTTTTTATCGGGCATAATACAAGAAAAGCCGTAAACGAAGGACGCGCCGAATTTATTCCGATTTTTCTTTCCGAGGTTACGCTTCTCTTCAAGCGCGGAGTTTTGCAGGCTGACGTTGCCATGATTCACGTTTCGCCGCCGGACGAACACGGTTTTTGCAGTTACGGTATCGATGTAGGCAATATTAAAACTCCGGCGGAAAAAGCTAAAGTGGTAATTGCGCAGGTAAACAAGCAAATGCCGAGAGGTCTGGGCAATAGTTTCATTCATATAAATAAAATCGATTATATCGTCGAAGTGGACGAACCGTTGCAGGAACTGCCGCAGGTAGACCCGAACGCATCCAAGGAAGAACTCGAAATATACGATAAAATTGGCCGTAACGTTGCCAATCTTATCGAGGACGGCTCAACTATTCAAATGGGTATCGGATCGATACCCGATGCGGTGCTGAAATATTTACACGAAAAAAATGATCTGGGCGTCCACACGGAAATGTTTTCAGACGGACTAATAGAACTGATTGAAGAAGGAGTGGTAAACGGCGAGAAGAAAACTCTTCATCCGGGAAAAATAATAGCCGGATTCGTTCTCGGCACGAAAAAGTCGTATCGTTTTATCGACAATAATCCGATCTTCGAATTTCATCCGCAGGAATACGTAAACGATCCGTTTTTAATTGCCAAGAACAATAAAATGGTGGCTATCAATTCTGCCATCGAAATAGACCTTACAGGGCAGGTGTGCGCCGACAGTATCGGCACTAAATTATACAGCGGCATAGGCGGACAGGTCGATTTTGTGCGCGGAGCCGCTAGGTCCGAAGGAGGCAAGCCGATTATCGCGCTTCCGGCTGCAACGTCGAATATGAAATTTTCTAAAATTGTGCCGACTCTTAAAGAAGGCGCGGGAGTTGTTACCTCGAGAGGGGACGTCCATTACGTTGTTACCGAATACGGAATTGCCAATCTGTTCGGTAAAACCATTCAGGAGCGGGCTCGCGCTTTAATTGAAATTGCTCATCCTGCTTTCAGGGACGAATTAACGGAATTTGCCAAAAAGACTTATCATATATGATTGCTGTTATCGGCGACATTCACGGTTGTTTTTTTACGCTTAAAGCGCTTTACCAGAATATTAAAGAAAAATATCCGGGTATCGAAATTTATACTGTCGGCGATCTGGTCGACAGAGGAAATTTCAGTTATGACGTAATTAAATTCGTTATTAAAAACGAGATTAAAATTACTCCGGGCAATCACGATTATATGTTCTATCATTTCTTTAAAGATCCATCGAGCGTATTTGCCCGTTCCTGGTTTTTTAACGGCAACGAACCGACGCTTCTTTCTTATGAAGATCATCAAAAGGAAATGTTCGAGCATATCGATTTTATAAAACAGGCTCCGCTCTATTATAACCTTGAGGATTGTTTTATTTCGCATGCAGGTATTTCGAACAGTTACGAAAAGTACCTGCCGGAAGATTTCCGGAATAATCTCGAACTCCTGGCTCCGTTTATCGAAGCCGATATTAATACCGACCGGGGAGTGATGTGGACGCGCGATCCTTTGCTCAATTTAGGAAAACTCCAGATTGTCGGTCATACCAAACAGCCCGACGTAACATTTGTTGAAGATTCAAACGCGGTTTATATCGATACGGGCGCTTGCGTAGGAAACAAATTGAGCGCAGTTATTGTCGAAAAAAATAATATTATCGATACGCTTGACGTTAAAACCGAATTGAAGGATATTATTTAGGGATTAGGGATTAGTTGTTAGGGATTAGTAAGAGGGGATTGGTTGTTTTGTAGAAGAAAATTTATTTATTGACGGATTGTAAAGTCAAAAAAAATTGCTAAATTTTGAACGAAAAAAAGGGGAGGTATATAGATTATTATTCTACTATTCTTGTAACTAATTGGCAGGTTGAAAATCTATTCCGGTAAAAAAAATATTCTTATTCGGGTAATAATCTTTATAGCCTTAAGCGGACTCGTTACAACGGGATTCAAATTAGCCTCCCCGAAAGGCAAAAAGGGCAATCTGTACAATCCCGAAAGTATTTTAAATTATCGTCAGTCCGGATTAAAATATCTTTCCGTCCCGGATTCCACAGAAAAAGACGAAGAAGAATTGAGACGCGATTCAACGATTGTCGAATTATCGCGCCGGGATTCTCTGATTCTAAAAGCCAAACAGGATTCGATACGCCGGATTGATTCGCTTGCAGCGGATTCGACTGCGCGCATAAAATATTTCAGCGCAAAACGCGACGACTATTATGTGGTGCCGTTCAGACCCAAAAGAAGATATCCCTTATTTATCGAGCCCTCGTCTGCTGTTCTAAAAAGGGTAGTGGAATTGGATTCAACCGGCTCTAAAGTGATTATCAAAGAGTTAATTGGCGACGACGAATACAGAATTTTACTCGAAATGTCGCTCGAGGATTATATTAATCTTAGACTTGCTTCGATAACAAAGGACGAATGGGAAAAGCTGGCGTACAAGTACGAACTCAAAGATCAGAATAAAGATTTAAGTCAGCTTATAACCGACATTACCAATATCGAAATTCCGCTGCCGAGCAAATCGTTGTTCAGCATTTTCGGACCTCCTAAAATAAACATTAAAATAGCAGGAGCGGTTGACATTCACGGAGCTTGGCGTAACGAAACCACAGAAGGGATTACCACTTCCGCGTTAGGCAACACTCGTAACGAGCCCGATTTCCGGCAGCAGGTGCAAATCAATCTTAGCGGAACAATAGGCGATAAACTAAACATTGCGGCGGATTGGAACACGGAACGTACGTTCCAATACGAAAACCAGCTGAAATTAAAATATACAGGCTACGAAGACGAAATAATCCAGAGTATCGAAGCGGGAAACGTATCGCTTCAAACTTCGCCGTTGATTGGCGGGAGCGAAGCTCTTTTCGGTATTAAAGCCAATTTTCAGTTAGGACCGTTGAAATTAACCGCTCTTGCTTCGCAGAAGAAAGGAGAAACTCAGGAAGTATCCGTCAGCGGCGGTTCTAAATCGCAGGAGTTTCAAATTCACGCTTACGATTATTCGCCTAATCACTTTTTTGTTCATGAAGTTTATACCGACCCGAACTTGAAAGTTTTCAATCGCTATTACAGTAAATTTATTCCGGAGGTAATCGATTCTCTTAGGATAAAAGAAATTGAAGTCTGGAAAACTTACACCGGTTTATATAATCCGAATGAAAGAAAAGGGCACGCGTTTATCGATTTGCGACCCCGCAGAGCCAATGAAAAATACGACGATTTGAGGAATACTGATCAGCAAACTGTCAGCGGCGTACAGGAAATAGGCGTCCGCTGGATAAAATTACAGGAAAATGTCGATTACGAAGTTCACCCAGAGACAGGTTTCATCAGTTTCAAAACACAAATTCAACAGCAAGAGGCTGTTGCAGTTGCCTTCAGACGAGAAGGTCCTACTGCTTCTCCTGACGACGATATTTATTACGGCGAGTTTCTTAAAGACGTTGCAGCCGACAGTTCCGCAAATATTGTATTGCTCTTAGTTAAACCTCCTAATCTTCAGCCTCAATTTAAAAAAGCCTGGAAACTTCAGCTAAAAAATATTTACGCTATCGGCGGAAGAGAAATTAATAAGGAAGGTTTCAAACTCGATATAAAATACCAGTTTGAAGGAGGCGAGGCTCAGAGCGACTATAACGGAATTAAATTAATTCAGGCGTTCGGATTCGATAAAACCGACGAGAGCGGTACTGGCGGTCCCGACGGCGCTTTTGATTTCATTCCGAGCAAAACAATTATAAAATCGACGGGCGAAATAATTTTCCCTGTCCTCGAGCCATTCGGAGACGATTTGCCGTCGGATTTGCCTTCTGAACTGCGCTACGACGCAGTCTACGATACAACAGTCAATTTTGCCCGCCAGGACAGAGCCAAAGATAAATTTTTGATTACGGGCGAATATACCGCATCTGTAACGTCTTCATACAACATCGGATTCAACGTTGTTGAAAATTCCGTAAAAGTTCTTTTGAACGGCAACGCTTTGACTGAAGGCGTCGATTATACGGTCGATTATAATATCGGTCAGGTAATTATCAGGAAACCGGAAGCTCTTGTTCCGGGGGCTGATTTGAAAATTACATATGAGCAAAACGATTTGTTCCAGATGGCGTCAAAAACGTTAGTCGGTTTAAGAGGTCTTTACGAAATCGACCGCAACACTACGCTCGGATTTTCTTTTCTTAATTTGAATCAACAGACGTTAAGCGACAAAGTGAGAATCGGAGAGGAGCCGTTGAACAACTCGATATTCGGACTCGATTTCAAAACCAGCCTCGACATGCCGTTTCTCACAAAAGCAATCGACTACGTTATACCCACAAGCACGATGTCCAAACTTATTCTGAATGCCGAATATGCTTACATGAGTCCCGACCCGAATACTAAAAAAAGCGCTATTACGAGCGACGAAGGAAAAAGTATCGCATACATCGACGACTTCGAAGGAGCCAAGAGAATTATTCCACTCGGAATGCAATACGGAGCCTGGAAAGATATAAGCGTTCCAAACGGACTTCCATTTATCGATGCTCTGCCGGAAATGGAAAGAATGAATCACAAAGCAAAAGCATACTGGTTCAACAGAACGCCTTCAGATGTGACAATATATGATTTGTACGGCAATAGAAAGCAAGCCGCGCCGGATCAAAGTCTTATTACTGCTCTCGATTTTGTATACATTCCCGATAAGCCAGGATTTTATAACTGGAATCCCGATTTAGGCGATAAAAAGAAAAATTGGGCGGGAATGATGAAGCTTCTGTCGACTACGGCAAACAATCTTATTGAAGAAAACATCGAGTTTATTGAATTCTGGGTTAAAGTCGAGGACGCTCCGCCGGATTTAAAATTGAACATCGATTTGGGGCAGATAAGCGAAGATATAATTCCAAACGGACAATTGGACACAGAGGATAAAAATTTCAACGATTTAATTGACGAAGGAGAAGACACCGGTATCGACGGGTGGATTGACGAGCAGGAGCCTAATTACGACCCTGTAACAAATCCGGATCCAAGCAACGACAACTATTTCTTCCAATTGACCCAGAATCCGGACTATACGCAAATTAACGGAACGCAGGGCAATGCCGTTTCCATAGATATCGGAAGACTGCCCGATTCGGAAGATTTAAACCACAACTTTACTCTTGACCGGGTTAACAGTTATTTCCGTTATGAAGTGCCGATCGACACAAACAGGTCAAATCCCTTTATACAGGGCGGCGGCGATAACGCCGGCTGGTATCTATTCCGTATACCGTTAAAAGATTATGTCGAAAAATACGGCGACCCGAGTTTTTCCGTTGTGGAAACAATCAGATTCTGGATTTCGGGTTCGGACAGACCGGTTCATTTACGATTTGCCGAAATGAACCTTGTGGGCAATCAGTGGCAAAAAGTTCTGGAACCGCCGCGCGTTACCAACGACGACACCGTATTGACCGTTTCGGTAGTTAACGTAGAGGATAATCCCGAATATCATTCGCCTCCCGGCGTTGAACGCGAAAGGGACAGAAGTCAACCGGATTACGAAATATATAAAAACGAACAGTCGCTGGAACTTTTAATCAAGAATCTTGAAGACGGCGATAAAAGAGAAGTCGTAAAATATCTTTATAAGCCTCTCGATTTATTTAATTACAAACAAATGAAATTCTTCGTCCACGCAGACGAAAACGATATGCCGGGCAGCGTTACGTATTACGAAAGTCCCGATAATTATTCCTCCGAAGTCTATATCCGTTTCGGGTCGGACTCGTTGAATTTTTACGAGTACCGTCAACCGCTCAGAAGCGATAGTAAAAATAGAAACTGGAACGAGGTAAAAATAATTTTCTCCGAATTGACTGCAATTAAACAGAGACGCGACAGTTCGAATATCAATACGGTTTACAGAGTTCCGGTCGAAGGGGAAGAAGGGCACACTTACGGAATACGAGGCAATCCTACTCTTACGAGAGTTTCTTTCTTTACGATTGGAATTATTAATCCGGCAGACAAAGGAACGCCGGGCGAAAAAATATCCGGCAGCGTATGGATTAACGAATTGAGAGTACTCGAAGCCGACGACACTCCGGGATGGGCTTACAGTCTTTCGGGCTCTTTCGGTCTGGCGGACGTTATGAAAGTTAGTTTCAACGCCAGTCAAACAAATCCCTATTTTCACAGATTGACCGATCGTTTCGGTTCGCGTAACGAAGCCATTTCGTGGGGCGTTTCTGTCGATTTGGACTTGTTAAAACTTATTCCCCTTAATTTAGCCGGAAGCAATTTCAGAATTGTTTATTCGCGTAATGAAAGAAGGCAGAATCCGCTGTTCAAGCCCGGTACGGATATAAAAGTTTCCGAAGCTCAAACGCAGTTAAGACAGGCTCTTACAGAACAAAACTGGGATTCGCAGGCAATCGAAGATTCCATCAGTGAATTTATTAATTCGACAAGAACCTACAGCCTATCCGAATCGTGGGCGTTATCGAATGTAAGATTCAAAGTGCCGACCGATCTCTGGTATATTCGCGATTTAATCAATAATCTGACGTTCAGCTTTAATTACAATAAAACGACAAATACGTCGCCGACGATATTGACAAGCAACAGCTGGCAATGGAACGGCAGCATTGCTTATTCGGTAAATCTTAGCAGAGAGCTTTTCTTCAGACCCGCAGACATTCCGATAATCGGAAGCATTTTCGATTTGTTGACTGATTATAAAGAAATGAAAGTTTATTTTGCTCCTCAGACAATAAGCGCGGGAATAAATGCCTCGCGCAAAAGGAACTATTCCGTCAACAGAACGCTTGCAAACAAACCGAATATTCAACGCGACTTTACGGCTTCTCGTAACGCCGGATTTACCTGGGCAATTACCGAAGGCGGACTTCTGAATTTGAGTATGGCTTACAATTTCGACGTCCAGTCTTCTCTGGCATATCTGCTGTTGAAAGACAGTTTATATGAACGTTCCGAAAGCGAAGTATGGCGCGATATTTTTAACGGCGAATATTTCGGAAGAGATTTTAATTACAGACAAAGTTTCGACATAAGAACAAATCCCAAGATACCGACTTTTTGGGATTTGAACAGATACGTAAACGTAAATGCGTCTTACGGCGTAACGTATAATTGGACCTACAATTTCAATCAGGAAGATTTGGGTCGATCGGCAGGATATTCGAATAGAATTTCAGCGGGTATGACTGTAAGACTAAAATCGATTTTTGCTCCGCTGTTCCAGGAAAGCAGTCCTTCGCAATCTCAGACGCAAAGGAACCAGCCTGCTCAGGGCGGCAGAGGCCGCGGCGCCAGAAGATCAGATCAGCAGCGAGGAGTTGACGTCGACAGACAAATAGCCAGGGATAACGCGCAACAAGATTCTGCCGCAGTGAAAGACTCATTGATTTCCGATTTAATGAGCGAAGCTGAGTTAAGCGAAGGTCCCGGAACATTTACTGTCGTGCTGGAATATTTGAAACTCGGCATAAAATGGCTCCTGATCGACTATGATCAGATTTCTTTCAACTTTTCGCAGTCGAGCAGTTATACGGGAGGCGGTTTAAAAGGCGAAGGCACCGGATTCAACAATTTCTGGGGATTCAAACAATCGTCCGCCAACGGGCCGTCCCGGCTGTTCATGCTCGGGTTTTCAAATGATATCGGTCCCAGATCGCCGTTCGGAAATTTGACTGACAATTACACGCACAAAAACGATATCGATATGCGAACGTCCAGACCGCTTTGGGAAGGCGCTCAACTCGATATAAGCTGGAAAGTAGGTTGGGGCATAAACAAGTCGATTAACTTCAAAACCGACGAAAACGGATTAGCCTACGCCGAGGTTTATAACACAACGGGAACGTTGAACAGATCGTTCCTGTTTATTCCCTTCGGTTTCGGCAACGGCATTTCAAAAGTCCACGAACTTTATAACAAGAATTCGGAGAATCCCACTCAAAGTTTGTCCGATGCATTTGTAAGAGGATTTGAAACTACATCGATACTGGAAAAATTTCCGGTACTCTCAAAGTTATTCAAATACATACCTCGTCCGAACTGGAGCTTCTCGTGGACCGGACTCGAAAAATACGAACTCTTGTCGTTTGCAAAAAGAATAACGATTAATCACGCTTATTCTTCCAACTACAGCGAAGGGTGGTTGATAAATCCCGACGGAATTCAGGAGATACAAACACAGAAAGTCGATTACTCGTTTACTCCGCTTTTGGGAATTACATTCCAATTTGATAATTTATGGGGAGGCTCTTTACAGAGCACAATAAGATATACAACGAGGAATTCGTACTCGCTCGGTTCTTCCACAAGAAATATTACTGAATCGTTTTCTCGCGATATAAATGTATCCTTGAGTTATTCGAAAAGCGGTTTCGACTTGCCTTTGTTCGGAATTTCTTTAAAGAACGACCTGGAGGTTTCGATATCGTACACCAACGGTCAGAATTCGACCGTCGTTTATAATATGGATAATTTCAAGGAAGGAGGAACGCCTCAGGACGGTAAAATAAATACGGTTCTGGAACCGAAGATTAAATACGTAATGAGTTCCAGAGTTACATTGTCGATTTTCTACAGAAGGTCGACTATCGAACCGCAGGGCGCATCGCGCGTGCCTCCGACTACCACAAACGAAGCGGGCGTCGACGTAAGAATTGCAATCCAATAATTAAGAGGTTTTGAAATGAGACCGAGTCGAATTTTATGGATCGACGACGAAATAGAACTTTTAAGATCGCACATTATTTTTCTTAACGAAAAAGGCTATGAAGTAGATACCGTTACAAACGGAAACGACGCTATCAATCAGGTGAAATCGAAAAATTACGATCTTATTTTCCTCGACGAGATGATGCCCGGAATGGGCGGGCTCGAGACTCTCTCGAGAATAAAAGAAATAAATCCGAATATTCCAGTCGTTATGGTTACGAAAAGCGAGGAAGAATCTCTTATGAACGAAGCCATAGGCAGCAAAATATCGGATTATTTAATCAAGCCTGTTGTGCCCTCGCAAGTTTTAATGGTTTGCAAAAAAATGCTCGAAAAGAAAAAAATATCGGGCGAATTTGTCGCCAAGGATTATCTCGAAGATTTCAATTCGATTACCCGGATATTAATGAACGAACCGAATTACGACGATTGGATCGACATTAACAATAAACTAATTTATTGGGATATGGAATTGGACGTTCATCCCGAAATCGACCTGCGCCAGACTCTAAACGAACAAAAGAAAGAATGCAATCAAATCTTTTCGAAATACATAGAAAAAAATTACAGACATTGGCTCGAAGAAGAGGAAACCGGACCGGTCTTAACAAATCGTATCCTGGAAAAATATCTTCTGCCGCATCTCGACAACGAAGGAAATCCGGTTTTCCTTTTTGTTATCGACTGCCTGAGAATGGATCAATGGCTTGTAATGGAAAAACATCTAAAAGATTATTTCAGCATCAAGAAAGAATACTATTTGTCGATATTGCCCACAGCCACGCCTTATGCTCGCAATTCGTTATTTGCCGGTTTGTTTCCTTCTGAAATCGAGAAATTCTATCCGCAGCTCTGGACGTCCGGCAACGACGACGAAAGAAGTATGAATAAATATGAAAAAGAATTGCTCGAGAGGCTGCTCGAAAGGAAAAGAATAAAACTTAAGAACGATTTGCAGTACATTAAAATTATCGATCCGGAAGTCGGAAGAACTTTTGAACAAAACGTTCTCTCGTATAAAAACACTCACTTAACGGCAATAGTGGTAAATTTTCTCGATATGATCGCTCACGGCAGGTCGGATTCTCAAATATTAAAAGAAATAGCTCCGGATGAATCGGCATACAGATCGCTGACGGAAAGCTGGTTTAAGTATTCTTATCTGTTCAACACGCTTAAAACAATTTCGAGCATTCCGAAAGTAAAAGTAATTGTAACCACCGATCACGGAAGCATAAGAACAATGCGCGGAGCAAAGGTGCTGGGCGACAGGGAAGCTTCGACAAATTTAAGATTCAAATTCGGAAGAAATCTGAAAGTGGACGATAAACATGCAGTCTATATTAAAAATCCTTCCGACTATCGATTGCCCAAACGCGGCGTGACTATCAGTTATATTATCGCCAAAGAAGATTACTATTTTGTTTACCCGACCGAATATCATAAATATCTGAGTTATTACAAAGACAGTTTTCAACACGGAGGCATTTCGATGGAAGAAATGATACTGCCCCTCGTAACTTTAGAGAACAAATGAAATGAAACTTCCGTATGAAAAAATAGTCGACTCCGAAGCGGAAACGTGCGCGGTTGCGAAAGAATTTATCGAAATCCTCGCGCCGCGTTCGATAGTGGCTTTAAAAGGCAATCTGGGCGCGGGCAAAACTTTTTTCGTAAATTGTATTTGCAATTATTTGGGAATAGATAAAACTTCAAGCCCGAGTTTTTCCCTCGTAAATATTTACGAAGGCAAGCATCGTATCTATCATTTTGATTTTTACAGAATAAAAAAATTGGAAGAACTTTACGACATCGGTTTCGAAGACTATCTGAACGACGAAAATGCGATTGTCTTTATAGAATGGGCAGATCTTTGGAACGAAATACTTCCTGAAAATTATTTTGTAGTGGAATTAAACTACTTTCCGGAAAAAGAGAACGGGAAAAGAATAATCAAAATCTACGAGAATGAAAAATAACAAAACGATATTGTCGATTGAAACTTCCGGCGAAGTTTGCAGCGTGTCATTTTTTAATAACGAAAACGATCTGTTCGAGTTAAACTTTGTCAGAAAAAATATCCATTCGGAAAAGATATTCGATATGATTGAATTCGGACGGTCTAATTTTGGAATTCAACTTCCGGAAATCGATTCGGTTGCGGTATCGTCAGGACCCGGTTCTTTTACCGGTCTCAGAATCGGAATGACCGTAGCCAAATCGATCGCGATGGGATTGAATAAACCTGTAATTCCGGTTCCGACTTTCGACGCGTTCGCTTTTCATTTGACGAAAGAGTTGCCGCGTAATACAAAATTCGCCATTGTCAAAAAGGCAAGCATAAACGATTTTTATTATGCCAAGTATTTATCCGATGGAAATTCTTATTCGGTTGTCGATGAGTTGCAATTGATATTAAAAGAAGAAGTTGAAAAAAAGGCTGCGGATGCGGATATTGTATACGCCGATATTTATAATTTACCGGAGGCGCGAAAAATAACGGCTCCTACTGCTTCGCATATTGCCGTTTGGGCGCGCGAATTCGGGGATAAAGTTACGGATTATGATTACCTCGAACCGTTTTATTTAAAAAAATTTATAGCCAGGGTTAAAAAATGAAAAGAGCTCTTAAATTATTGGTTTTACTTTTAGTTATTGCAGGATTTGCCAATGCGCAGGAAAAAGATCCTAAAATATTTTCTCCCGAACCGGAATATGACTTCGGGGAAATTATCGAAGGGGAAACGGTAAATCATGAATTTGTAATAATGAATAAAGGCGAAGGAAAACTTGTAATTGAACGAGTTCGCGCTTCGTGCGGATGCACCGCCGCAATGCCGACCAAGAAAGAACTAGAACCCGGAGAGAGCGCGAAAATAAAAGTTAAATTCGATTCGAAAGGGAGATACGGACAACAATTTAAACATGTCTACGTATTTTCCAACGATCCAGAAAATTCATATCTCAAGCTTACATTCCGGGCAAATGTGGTAGCGAAATTGTCTAATCAAAATCCGGAATCGGCTCCGAATATCGAACTTGAAAAAAATAAAATTGATTTCGGTGAAATCGAAGAAGGCGCTCTAAAAGAAGCTGCGGTAAAGATTAAAAATTCCGGTAAATCGACACTTGTAATAAGGGATATTAAAAGCACGTGCGGGTGTACCGCGGCATTAATTTCAAGCGCTCAAATCGATCCCGGCAAAGAAAACGAACTGAAGGTTAAACTCGATACTAAGGGTAGAGAAGGGGAATTGGTAAGAACAATCACAATATTCAGTAACGACCCCGATAACCCGAAACAAGTAATAACTGTTACCGCCAACATAATTAGGAAAAAATAATGCCCTGGTTCAGAAGAAAAAAAGAAAATATATCGCCCGAAAGCAAAAAGACCGATATACCTGACGGACAATGGTCAAAGTGCAACGATTGCGGCGAAATCATACATAACAGACAACTGGAATCTAACTTGTGGGTCTGCCCAAAATGCAATTATCACTTCAGAATCGGCAGCGACCAATACATTTCGATAATATTCGATAAAGGCACATTCAAAGAATACGACAAAAAAATGAAATCCGGCGATCCGCTCCGCTTCGAAGACACTAAAAAATACACCGACAGAATAAACGATACGATAAAGAAAACCGGACTTAACGACGCGGTGAGAACAGGAACTGGAAAGATAAACGGTAAAAAGTCCGCTATGGCAGTAATGGATTTTCGTTTTATCGGCGGAAGCATGGGCTCGGTGGTAGGCGAGAAGATTGCGCGTATAACAGACGTTGCGTATCAGAATAAAATTCCGCTCGTTATCATCAGTCAAAGCGGCGGAGCGCGTATGATGGAAGGCGCATTTTCATTAATGCAGATGGCAAAAACGAGCTCGCGGCTTGCGCGTTTGGCAGACGCGGGAATTCCTTATATCTCCGTTTTAACCGATCCTACTACGGGTGGAGTTACGGCAAGTTTTGCAATGCTGGGCGACGTAATCATTGCGGAACCAAAAGCTTTAATCGGATTTGCAGGACCCAGAGTTATCAAACAAACGATAGGGAAAGATTTACCGGAAGGATTTCAACGCTCGGAATTCCTTTTGGAAAACGGTTTCCTTGATTTCATCGTAAATAGGAAAGAACTCAAAGAAAAATTGAGTTTGATGATCGATTATTTGACGTGATTACTTCCGAAATTTTCGCAGCAATATTTTTAATATATCGAGAGTATAATCGATTTCTTCCGGAGTATTAGTCGCGCCGAGCGAAAATCGTATTGTGCCTGCCGCGTCTTCGTATTTCATGCCGGAATTCAACAATACATGCGAAGGTTTAAGAGCGCCGGACGTGCATGCGGCTCCGCTCGAAACCGCAATCCTGTTAATATCGAGATACATTAAGATTGCTTCTATATCGTTATTGTAATAACCGGATAAGAGGGTGATGCTTGTAATATAAGGAAACTTATGCGGTTCTCCGTTGATGATAAAACTGTTGTCGTTCAATGAAGACAAACCTTCGAGAAATCGTTTTTGCAAAGATTTCACATATTCGTAATTGTTATGCATCTCTTTCGATGCAATTTTTACGGCTTCCGCGAAACCGACAATAGCCGGTACGTTTTCAGTGCCGCCTCTTCGATTCCTTTCTTGAGCTCCTCCGAAAATCAAAGGCGATAACGGAGTCCCGGATTTTACGTAAGCAAATCCGACGCCTTTCGGTCCTCTAATTTTATGAGCCGAAGCAGTGAAAGCGTCGACTCCCAATTGATTTACGTCTGTTTTAATTTTTCCGAAACTCTGCACGCCGTCCGTGTGCAAAAAAATATCGAGCGGTTTTTGCGCGGACAGCTCTTCTATATTATTAATAATTCCGGTTTCGTTATTAACATGAATTACAGAAATTAAAGATGTGTCGTTATCAATTAATTCAGTGATATTTCGTGGCGGCACAGATGTATTTTTATCGACCGCAGCTCTGTGTATTGTAAAGCCTTCGTCAGCTAATTTATCGCAGGTTTCAAGAACCGAATGATGTTCGGATAAAGAAGTTATAACGCTCTTTCTGCCGGATTCAATCAATTCCGTTTTGGCGATTCCAAACAACACAAAATTATTGGCTTCGGTGCCGGAGCTCGTAAAATAGATTTCGCCCGCTTTGCAATTTATAAATTCGGCTATAACTTCGCGGGCTTCTTCGACCGCTACGCGGGCTTTTCTGCCGTATGAATGTATTGATGACGGATTCCCAAAATACTCATTCAGATACGGCAGCATTTTTTCGACCACTCTCGGATCGGTCGGCGTAGTTGCGGCATTATCCAGATATATATTCTTCACAGTGTCGCCTTCAATTATCTCAGACTAACGTCCCCGTAATGAATTTTTTCGAGCTTGTCCGTAGTTTTAAGAATCAAATACCCGTCGTCGTCGATATCGTCAAAAACTCCTACTACAGTTCTCTTATCCTGAATTATCTTAACTTTTTCTCCGATCATTTTGCATCGTTCTCGCCAGTCGTTCAGAATTTTCTCCGGTTTTTCAAATGCGGTTTCGAGCAGATTCTCGAACAAGTTCAAAATTTCGCTCAGTAATCGTTCCCGGCTCACTATCGATTTAAATTCTTTCCTTATAGAAGTGGGTTGAATTTCGAATTTGCCGGGGAAATTCGGCTGATTAACGTTAATGCCGATTCCTACGACAAGCTTTTCGATTTTTTTCCCTTTTGACGTAGATTCGAGCAGTATTCCTGCAATTTTCTTTTTATTTACAAGAACGTCGTTTGGCCATTTCAATTCGACGTTTAATTGGTATAAATTTTCCAGCGCCTGGGCAACCGATAAGGAAGAAAGCAAGTTTATAAGATTAATCTTTTTTTCGGGATAATTTTGTTTGAGCAAAATCGAAAATGTAAGATTTTGTCCCGAATTGCTGATCCATTCCCGGTTTTTTCTGCCTTTGCCGTGCGTTTGATATTCTGCCAGCAAGACCGTGCCATGCTGATTGAAATCCTTGGATTTAAGAAGAAGATCGTTGGTCGATTCTACCTCGTCGCAATAGACAAAATTACGTCCTATAATTTCAGTATCGAGCTTAATATCGAATTCTTCAATATTAAACACTTTTTACCTCCGTAATTTCTTGTGAATTTTTGTCTGCCATTTTTGTCAATATTAAAGAAATAGTTTCATTATGTCAGAGATATGTCATAATTACTTAATTTCATAATGTCAGCTTAATTTGCTGTAATTTATTTTATTACAATAAGTTACGAAAATATACGGGTTTTGGCACGCGTATTGTGATTATTATAAGCGAAAATATGTAAAACCAAAAAAAGGAGGTGATGGCTATGACACTCGTAAAATTTGAACCTTTGAAAGAACTCGAAACCTTGCATGACAGAATCCAGAGATATTTTGAAGATTTCACCAACTTTGGTTTTACATTTGCCGATAATTTCAATCCTCGCATCGATATTTCAGAGGACAACGATTCGATCCATGTAGTTGCCGAAATTCCCGGCGTTAAAAAAGAAAATGTAAAAATTACACTGCAAGATAACATTTTAACCATAGAAGGTGAAAAGAAAAAAGAAGAAGAAAAGAAAGATAAAAATTATTATCGCTCCGAGCGTGTATTCGGCAGCTTCAAGAGATCGTTCACGCTTCCGACTGAAGTGGATGCCGACAATGTTGAAGCCAAATTCGACAACGGCATGCTCAATATCAGACTGAAAAAATTAAATCCGAAACCAAAGAAAGAAAAAGTAATAGAGTTGAAGTAATCCGCTTCAACTCTATTCTTTCTTATTTTTTATAGAACAAAAAAAGAAATAAAAGGAGAAGAAAATGGGAAAAATTATTGGAATTGACTTGGGTACTACTAATTCGTGTGTCGCTGTGATGGAAGGCAACGAACCGGTAGTTATACCTAATTCCGAGGGCGGAAGAACTACTCCGTCCGTTGTTGCATTTACAAAGAACGGCGAAATTCTTGTCGGTCAACCTGCAAAACGACAGGCAATTACAAATCCGAAAAATACTGTCTTTTCGATAAAGCGATTTATGGGAAGGCGAATTGATGAAGTTCAGCAGGAAATTAAAGAAGTTCCTTATGAAGTGGTTGGATCTGACAACGGTTCTGCGCGCGTTAAGATTGGGGACAGACTCTATTCTCCGCCTGAAATTTCCGCTATGATACTCCAAAAGATGAAAAAAACGGCCGAAGATTATCTCGGTCAGGAAGTTACTGAAGCTGTTATTACTGTGCCTGCATATTTCAACGACGCTCAAAGACAGGCTACTAAAGACGCAGGCGAAATTGCAGGTTTGAAAGTCAGGAGAATTATAAACGAACCTACAGCCGCAGCTCTGGCTTACGGTCTCGATAAAAAACATAAAGACCAGTTGGTTGCCGTATATGACTTAGGCGGAGGTACGTTCGATATCTCGATTCTTCAGATTGGCGAAGGCGTTTTTGAAGTTAAATCGACAAACGGCGACACTCATTTAGGCGGCGACGATTTCGATCAGCGTTTGATTAATTATCTTGCAGACGAATTCCAGAAACAGGAAGGAATCGATCTTAGAAAAGACCCGATGGCGTTGCAGAGACTGAAAGAAGCCGCCGAAAAAGCAAAAATTGAACTTTCATCGTCCGCTCAAACAGACGTTAATTTACCGTTCATTACAGCTACTCAGGACGGTCCCAAACATCTTAACATTACGATTACAAGAGCAAAATTCGAACAATTGATAGACGACCTGATTCAGAAGACGGTCGAGCCGTGTGAAAAAGCGATGAAAGACGCAGGCGTTACTCCTTCTCAAATTGACGAAGTAATCCTGGTCGGCGGTTCGACCCGTATACCGAAAGTTCAGGAAATAGTTAAGAAAATTTTCGGCAAAGAGCCTCATAAAGGAGTTAATCCCGACGAAGTTGTGGCAATCGGAGCTGCAATTCAAGGAGGCGTTCTTGCAGGCGACGTGAAAGACGTTCTCTTGCTCGACGTTACTCCGCTTTCGCTCGGTATCGAAACTTTAGGCGGCGTTATGACGGTACTGATTCCCGCTAATACGACAATACCGACGCGTAAGAGTGAAATATTCTCGACGGCTGCGGACAATCAGCCTTCTGTGGAAATTCACGTACTACAAGGCGAGCGTCCGATGGCTGCAGATAACAGAACTCTCGGTCGGTTCCATCTCGACGGAATTCCGCCGGCTCCGAGAGGAGTGCCTCAAATCGAGGTAACATTCGATATCGACGCTAACGGTATTTTGCACGTATCGGCTAAAGACAAAGCCACTAATAAAGAACAAAGCATCAGAATTACATCTTCGAGCGGTCTGTCGAAAGAAGAAATCGAAAAGATGAAGCAGGAAGCCAAAGCTCACGCTGCAGAGGACAAGAAAAAGAAAGAGGCTGTTGAAATCAGGAACAATGCGGATAATCTGGTATTCCAGACGAAGAAACAGATCAACGAACTGGGCGATAAATTGCCCGCAGACAAAAAAAGCAGACTCGAAAGCGAAATTCAGAAAGTTGAAGACGCTCTTAAATCGAACGACGTCGATCAAATTAAAACTGCTGCAGACAGTCTGACAAAAGCTTGGAACGAAATTGCACAGACTCTCTATCAACAGCAAGGACAACCGGGAGCGCAACAAGCTCCGGGCGACGGAAGCGCCAAAACCGAATCCGAACCTAAAACTGAAGGCGATGTTGAAGACGCTTCCTACGAAGTTGTAGACGACGATAAATAAATATAAAGTTTAATAAAAAAAGGAGGTGATAACTATGGCAGAAACAAAAGACGTAATGGAAGTTCAGAGCCAGACCCAGAAAAGCTGGGAAGAAGCTCTCGAAAGAGAATCGTGGGTTGCTCCTTTGGTAGATATTTATGAAACCGATAACGATTATTATCTGAACGCTTATTTACCCGGAGTTACTAAAGAAAATCTTAAAATAAAACTCGAAGACGAACATCTGATTATAATGGGCAGAATCAATTTCGACGAAGCCGTCAACAGAAAATACGTTTTGAAAGAAACGGAAACTGGAAACTTCTACCGCAGCTTCAAAATCGGCGATTCAATCGACGAGTCGAATATCGAAGCTCATCTCGAAAACGGCATACTCGAAATAAGACTGCCGAAACACGAAAGGATCAAACCCAGAACCATAGAGATAAAATAAGATTAAAAAAGGCTGCTTGAGGCAGCCTTTTTTATTGAATTAATCCCGCCTCATTTTTATGTTTAACGACTATGAAAATCCGTTATATTATTCTGTCTATCCTTTTAATAGGAGTTATCGTACAATATTCCGAAGAAAAGTCCGTATCCGATTTTTTATATAGCGGCAAAATTAACGGGTACGAAAAAGGATTAATAAAATCGGAAATCACAACCTTTAACCCCGTTGCCAACTATAACTTCATCATCGATTATGACCCGATTAATGATGTAGCCGACGTCCGTGAAGAAATCCGATGGATTAATAATACTGAATACCCGACTGAAGAAATATACCTCCATTTGTATCCGAATGCATACAGCAATAACAATACTTTTTTTGCGCAGGCATATCGTCTAAAAAAAGAAAATATGACTCGCGTTAATATTGAATTTGTGGAAGCCGAAGGCGAAAGGAAAGATTTAATTTACGTGAATCCGGAAATCGTCAATCCGTACGACAGCACGGTTGCTAAATTTATTCTTAGAAAAAAAGCTAATCCCGGAGATACGGTTAAAATCAATATTAAATATACTCTTAAAATTCCGGTGTCGGTCAAAAGGTTCGGCACAGCCCGCGGACGAAATTTTGACTTTATTTCTCAATGGTATCCTAAAGTCGGAGTTTTTGAGGACGGCAGGTGGGTATGCAGTTCGTATTACCCGTATCTGAATTATTATTCCGATTTCGGAGAATACAGATTGACGATTAATATACCGAAGAATTTTACATTGATTGCAGGCGGAGAAATAATTGACGTTCAAGAGAAAGGCGTTAGCAGGAAATACACAGTAGTTCAGTCTGGGATTCACGATTTTGTTTGGGCTGTAACGGATAAAATTGAATACGAAAAAGCTTATTACAAAAGGAAGGACGGTTCGATAGTCAATGTAAATCTTTTTATTCAGCCGGAACGAACCAAGTACACGGAAAGATATAAAAATGCAGTTATTAATTGCCTCGCCTATTTTGAAGAGAAAGTCGGAATTTATCCCTACAGCAATTTAACGATGGTGGATGTGCCGCGTACCTCGGCTTCGGGTGGAATGGAATATCCCACAGTATTTACGGTAAGCGCGGATTTATTCTCGCCTCAAAAAACCGGCTGGCCTGAATATCTGGTTGCGCATGAGTTTGCGCATCAATATTTCCAGGGAATTATTGCCAATAACGAAGTTTACGAAGCCTGGCTCGACGAGGGATTTGCCTCGTATTTTGCAACTAAATTTATGTACGAGTTTTACCCCGATATCCTCTCTTACTTTCGCATCGCCAAATTCATTCCTGTGTTCGGACTCAATTTCCTGTCTTATAATGAAATCCCGATAATTTATACTATTGCAGACATACCGATAACGATTGGCGCCAATAGCGCCGCAGTTTATTACAGAAATCTCACTATCGGATCAATAGCCGACCTTTCCTACGCTCAACCGGGAAGGCTTGCCTATGTGGTTAATTCCTATTCCAAACCGGAACTTATGCTGCACACGCTCGAAAGGTATCTCGGTTCAGATAAAATGGATAGAATTCTTAAGGAATATTATAACGCTTTCAAATTCAGACACGTAAAAGCAAAAGATTTTATTAACCTCGTAAAACGCTTTGCGCGCGAAGACATGGATTGGTTTTTTAAGGAATTTTATTCCGATTCAAAAATTTTCGATTATTCCATTACATCCGTAAATAAAGCGGGCAATAATCTGTACGCCGTAACTGCCGAACGAAAAGGCGACGGTTTTTTCAAAAACGATATAGCCTTCTACACCGAGAACGACACTTTATACGCAAAATGGGAAGACGACTCCAGGTGGAAAATATTTTATTTTGAGACTGAAGATAAAGCGCTCGGCGCGGAAATTGACCCTCACAGAAAAAATCTTCTTGATATCGACTTTGCAAACAATTCCTACATGATTGAAAAAAGATATTGGGCTTCTTTGTCGATTTCAGCCCGCTGGTTTTTCTGGGTGCAAAACGCTTTGATAATTCTCGGGAGCATCGGGTGAAATTAACAATTAAAGATACTCTCGTTCAGGCTTCGCGACTTGTGTTTTACAACGCTAAATTTGTAGTTCTGCTCTGGATTACGAATTCAGCATTCGCTCTCTTAACCAGCGTAGTGATTTATACTCTGCTTGAAAACAGTCTGAGCCATTCCATTATAAGCGATCAGTTAAACAAACAATTCGACTATTTCTGGTATATTCAATTCCAGAATCTGAATAAAACGCAACTCGATCAAATTCCGCTGCTAATTTATGTCGTTGTTGTTATTTATACATTAATTCAGACTTTTTATCTTGGCGGACTGATCTCGGTATTCAATTATCACGAAAAAAATCACATGGTCGATTTCTTTTATGGCGGGGTGAAGTACTTCTTCCGGTTTTTCAAAGTGGTTCTCGTATCGACTCTATTATATGCTCTCGGTTTTATACTTAACGATACACTCGGAAATGTGATTTCGTATTTATTCCGGAATTCCGAAAACGCGCTGGCGGAATTTGTTATTCGCAGTTTGCGATACTCTTTTCTTATTTTTTTAATAGGAATTATTTCTATCGTTTCCGATTATACTAAAGTTTCTCTCGCAATCGAAGATAATCACAACATATTGAACTATATATCGAAATCCGCCCGTTTTATATACGACAATTTCAGGATTACATTCTCCGCATTCTTAATTATTGCCCTGATAGGAGCGGGGGGAGCTCTCCTTTACAACGTGATTGTCTACTTTTTGCCGCGAACTCCTTATTACTTTTTGGCGATTGCCTTTATTCTTCAACAAATCTTAGTTATTTTTCGGTTGTTGATTAGAATGTATTTTTATTCGAGCGAAGTTTTGTTATATAAGGACCTAAGCGCGGAAATAATTAATAAACAATAATTCATACGGAGTTTAAATGGCTGTTTTACCCATTAAAATATACGGCAGCAAAATATTGAGACAGAAGGCAAAGAAAATTGAACAAATAGACGATACAGTTATCGACTATATACGGAATATGTTTGAAACGATGCGCAAAGCGTACGGAGTAGGACTGGCGGCAAATCAGGTAGGGATCGACAAATCCATATTTGTTATCGATTTGAAAGATGTGGAAGGATACGAAAAATTCAAGCCGCTTGTTATGATTAATCCCGAAATTATCGAAGAATCGGACGAATTGATATCGATGGAAGAAGGGTGCCTCAGTTTACCGACGCTGCGAGCCGACGTTGAAAGACCGAAAGAAATTAAAGTTAGATATCTCGACACTGACGAAAATATTCGGGAAATGGAAGCTTCCGACTTCTTAGCCAGGGTCATATTGCACGAGTACGACCACTTGATTGGGAAAATGATACCCGACAGAGTCGCCGACGAAGTCAAAAAGCAACTTAAGGAACAACTCGAAAAGATTCGCAAAAAAGAAGTTGAAATCGACTATCCGGTATCCGATTAATCGCACGGAGGAAAGAATTGGATCTTGTTTTTATGGGCACGCCCGATTTTGCCGTCCCTTCATTGGAACGTCTGATCGCCAGCGAACACAATGTAAAACTCGTAGTAACCGCACCCGATAAAGAAAGAGGACGCGGCCGCAAAATAACGCCTACGCCTGTAAAAGAAGTTGCCCTCAGAAATAATTTAAAAGTCGTTACTCCTTCGGATTTAACAGATGATTCTTTTATTAATCTGCTGAAAGAAATAAATGCCGATTTGTTTGTGGTTGTAGCATTCAGAATACTTCCCGCAAAAGTCTTTACAATTCCGCCTGCCGGAACAATTAATTTGCACGGCTCGCTTCTTCCGAAATACCGCGGCGCCGCGCCCATCCAATGGGCTTTAATTAACGGAGATAAAGAAACCGGACTGACTACTTTTTTTATCGATGAAAAAGTCGACACAGGAAATATTATTCTCCAGCAAAAAATAAAAATAGAAGACGACGACGATTACGGTTCGCTCTACGATAAAATGAAGACAGAAGGCGCAGAATTGCTCCTTAAAACGGTCGATTTAATTGAATCGGGAAATTATACTTTGCAAAAACAGGATCCGGCTCAAGTTACAATGGCTCCGAAAATAACAAAAGAATTGTGCCGTATCGATTGGAATTTGCCTGCAAAAAAAATTCATAATTTAATCAGAGGACTTTCGCCTCATCCGGGAGCTTTTTTTGTACATAACGATAAAACGTATAAGGTTTATAAATCCGCGGTTGTAAAAGAACCGGCACTAATACCTTCTGAAATTCATCAGACAAAAAAAGAAATTTTTATCGGGACGGGAGAGGGTACGCTTCAAATACTTCAAATAAAACCCGAAGGCAGAAAAACCATGACTTCGGAAGAATTCCTGCGCGGGTATTCATTAATTTAACGGAAATACGATGAGAAATTTTTGCTATCAAAATATTCTGGATGCAATTGGCAGAACGCCGATTGTAAAATTAAACAACATATCCAAAGACCTTAAAGCCGATATTTATGCCAAACTTGAATTTATGAATCCCGGCGGCAGCATAAAGGACAGGATTGCAAAGTATATGATCGAAAAAGCGGAGAGGGAAGGAAAAATAAAACCCGGAGATACGATAATTGAAAATTCTTCGGGGAATACAGCGCTTGGACTTGCCATCGTTTGCAGGCAAAAAGGTTATAACTTGAAAATCGTAATCCGCGATACTACTAGCAAAGAAAAGATTAAAATGCTCGAAATTCTCGGCGTAGACGTAATTAAAGTTGACGCCAGTCTGCCTCCCGAAGACCCGAACTCGTACAATAATTACGCTCTTAACTATGCCAAAGCAAATCCTTCGGTTTATTATATCGACCAACATAATAATCTTGATAATAACGAAGCTCATTATATGACAACAGGCCCTGAAATATGGGAACAGATGAACGGAAAAGTCGACTATTTGATAGGAGCTTTCGGCACGGGAGGAACAATTTCGGGAACGGGCAGATTTCTAAAAGAAAAAAATCCGGACGTTAAAGTTATCGGCGTCGACCCTGTCGGCTCGGTATTCTATGAGTATTTTAAAAATAAAAAGTTGATAAAACCTTCGCGTTATTTGATTGAAGGCATGGGCGACGAGTTTATTATTAAAACGGCTCAGTTCGAGTATCTCGACGATATGTATCAGGTCGACGACAAGAAAGCTTTCGGGTGGACAAAAAAATTGGCGTACGAAGAAGGCATAATAGCGGGAGGTTCGAGCGGCGCAAACATCTGGGCGGCGGTTAAATTGGCTAAAGAAATCAACAGACCGGCAAATATCGTTACTGTCATTTGCGACAGCGGATATAAATATTTTTCAACCATCTATAACGACGATTGGCTCGCCGAGCACGATCTGATTTGAAATACATGCAAGATTTTTTCGCAGATAGTTTAAACCTTTCTAATCGTAATTCTGTTATGGCAGTTTCGCCCCGATACGGAGGCAGAATAATTTCTTTCAAATACGGGGAGTCGGAGCTGATTCGCAATAACTCGGACGATTTACTTTCCGTCGGTTCAACTTTTTGGACATCTCCGCAAGCCGTATGGAATTGGCCGCCTCCGGCAAATATCGATTCTTCGCCTTATTCCTTTAATAGAACCGGTAATTCTATAATACTTACGAGCAGTATCGACGGCTTAACGAACATAAAAGTAATTAAGGAAATTTCCCCTCACCACTATGACGATTCGTTTATAATTAAATACAAAATAATTAATTGTAACAAAGAATCCGTTTTTACGGCTCCGTGGGAAATTACAAGAGTCAATAAAGGAGGAGAATTTTTCTTTTCTTCCGATGACGAAAATCTAAATCCCAAAACCTTCGAATTGTCAAAAACCGATAAACATGGAAATATTTTCAGGTATAAAAGCAGCGTTAAAGAATTACTGACCAAGCCTCAGCTTTCGGCGTCTCGATCGTCGGGAGGGTGGTCGGCGTATTTGTATAACGATTTAATTTTCATTAAAATTTTCGAGAGTATTAAAGAAGGGGAAGCCGCCCCCGGCGAAGGCGCCGTTTTGTTTTATGTGAGCCGCGACGACGATTTCCTGGAACTGGAAAATCAGGGGAAATTTAGTAAAATTCAACCCGGCGAAGAATTAACGTATGAAGTAATCTGGACTGTTTTGGAACCCGAACCAAACGCATCATTTCAAAAAATTGTAGCCGCAGTCGAAGATCACGTCTCAAAATTCTGAACATGCTTTCAAAATAATCCGATTCCGTTTTTTTAGAATGCGGGGATTGTATAATTTAAGGGTAAGAAAAAAATAGGAGTGTGTCATGTCTGAAGAAAAAAAGAACAACCAGATAATCGATGAATCGAAGTATTCGATGGGCACTCATCTGATTTACGGAAAATACAAAACCGATAAATGGGATTACGCTCATCACGTTACCGCTCCGATTTCGTCTTCAACTACATTCAGACTCGATTCTGTTGAAAGGGGAGCTCAGGGTTTTTCGCAATTTGCAAACACTAAAATTTTCGGAGAAGGTCAACCAATTTTTATATATGACCGGCTTGGAGAACCGAATAAGGATATGCTCGAAGAAAATATCGCCTATGTGGAAAAAGGCGAAATGGCTGTAAGTTTTGCCAGCGGAATGGGTGCAATTTCTGCCGTTCTCGGAATTCTCACTAAATCCGGCGACGAAATTATTACCCACAATACTTTGTACGGTTGCACTTTGTCTTTATTGAGTAACTGGTATCCCAGATATAATATCAAATGGAATCCCGTCGACCTGAAGAATCCGGATAATATCTATACTAAATTGACGGACAACACTAAAGTAATTTATTTTGAAACTCCGGCTAATCCTAACCTTGAGATTATCGATATCGCAAAAGTTCGCGAAATTGTCGACAAAATTAATGAACAACGTAAGCCGGAAAACAGAATTAATATAGTAATCGACAATACGTTTGCAACGCCTTACTGTCAAAGACCGATAGAACTTGGCGCCGATTTCGTAGTTCATTCTCTTACAAAAGGGATAGGCGGATTCGGAACGGATATGGGCGGAATTGTAATCGGCAGAAAAGAATATCAGGATATGCTGCAATTGTACAGAAAAGATTTCGGAGCGGTGCTCAATCCCAAAAGCGCCTGGTCTATTTTGACTTACGGATTACCCACGCTTCCGATTCGAATGAAAAAACAGATTGAAACCGCAATGAAAATTGCCGAATATTTGAACACTCATCCGAAGATAGAATTCGTAAATTATCCCGGACTAAAAATCTTCAAAAATTATGAACTGGCAAAAAAACAGATGATCGATTTCGACGGCAATTTTGCGCCGGGCAGTTTGATTTATTTCGTTATAAAAGGAAGCTCTCCGCTCGAAAGCAAAAACAACGGAATTAAATTTATGGATTATGCCGCCGACCACGCTTACACTATGACGCTTGCGGTTAGTTTGGGGCATACGAGAACGCTGATTGAACATCCTGCTTCGATGACTCATTCGGTTGTGCCTCCGGAACAACTTGCCGACAGGGGAATCGACGCCGGCGGAATCAGAATTGCGGTAGGACTCGAAAACGCAGACGATATTATTCAAGACCTGGAAAATTCGCTCGGAGTAATCGAATAGTAATGATGATTAAGTATTTCCGTTTATTGTTTTTAATTAATATATGTCTTTTTGCTCAAAACGGTGTCAGCAGAAGTTACTATCCCGACGGCAGCATCCGGTCGGAAATTTCTTATGTAAATGACGTTCTCGACGGAGCTGCCGTTGAATATTATCCTAACGGTAATCTGAAATCCTACAAAGAATTCAGTAACGGAATTCTACACGGTAAAGTTATATTTTATTATCCGGACGGTTTAATCGAACGGCAATACGATGTTAATAACGGCGTAAAGGACGGAACTGAACGGATTTATTATCCGAACGGTTCGCTGCGAGAAATTTCAATTTACGAAAGCGGCAGACTGGTAAAAAGAAACCGCTTCGATATGGATCCCGATTACCGACCTTTACCCGAACAATATCTTGCGGGCAATAAACAAAGAGAATTGATTAAAAGAAAAAAACAGGAATTAATTTGCGACGCTGAAATATGCCCTGTGCCAATCGACGGAATCGATGCAATCCAGAAAAATCTGGTTTATCCCGAACATGCTCTGCTCTACGGACTCGAAGGCGAAGTGATTCTAATAGCAACCGTTGACAAAGAAGGCGATGTAAAAGACGTTGAAATTGTAAAAAGCCTCGGGCTCGGCTGCGACGAGGCGGCTCAGGAAGCCGTAAAAAAAACTAAATTTATTCCCGGTCAGACCGCAGGCAAACCCGTCGAAAGCCGCGTTACGCTCTACGTCCAGTTTAAAATATTCGACAGGAACCTGGCTGCAAAGAATTCAGAAACGATTGTCAGCAAGATGGATACGGAGACTGTAACTCCGCCCGATAAGTCGACCAAAACAGAAATTATTTGCGATTATGAAGAATGTCCTTATCCGAAAGGCGGGTTAAAGAGTATAAACGACAACCTGGAAATTCCTCAGATTGCCAAAAGACTTAAACTGAAAGGCGAAATTGTAATCGAGGCGGAAATTAACGAATTCGGTATTGTAATCGACACGAAAATATTAAAAGGAATCGGTTACGGATGCGACGATGCCGTTGAATCCGCTCTTTACAGAACGGCATTCAATCCGGCAAGAGATAACGGTAAAGAAGTAAAATCCCGCGTTAAAATTATTTTTCCCTTCAGTTACGAAGACTGAATCAAATTGCCGATAATATCTTTGAATTCTTCTTCGATGGCTTTGCCCCGGTTTCTGCCGTACCAAAGATGCAATTCTTTCATAAATGCTTCTTTCGACTTACCGGCTTCCTTGGCTCGTATGATTAAATCCTGAGCTTCTTTGGGACGAGGTCCCCACTGGAATAATTCATTGCCTTCATAATCGAATGCCACTAATTTCGGTATGCTCCTCGAACCGTTTGTCAAATAAAGATCCATTATATCGATGTTCTTGTCTCTTTCCAGTATTTTTAATTCTATAATCGGATTGCACTTTGCAATCTTGTTGATATAAGGCAGAGTCTGCGCAGAATCGCCGCACCAGTTTTCCGTCAATACCATCCATAGTTGAGGCGTATCTATTTTTTTTACCATTTGGCAGAGTTGGTCGTCTACGACATAACTCTTTTCAATTCTTTGCGACCTCTGAAAATTCATTATCATATAGTTCAGATTCGGATCGTCTATTTCATCCAAATTGTTTTTAATCATTTCGACCGTATTTCGAAAATTGTCCATATATTCTTCGTAAGACATTGCGTTATGAGGACGCTTTTCGAGGAAAAACTTCTTTGGCATTTTTGCTCCTTTTTAAGTTGTACTAACAAAAATCAAAAATGTACTCTTTAGTGTACACTCTGCAGTGCAATATGTGAAAAATATTTAATAAAGGCTTTCAAATAACGGCATATTTGTTGCGACAAAAATAAGAAAAAGGAGGTTGTCATGAAAAAGATGATTTTAATCCTGACCTTTTTGATATTGACAGCGATAAATTCGGAAGCTTTGCATCGTAAGCATCCAGACTTTTACAGAGCGCTGAAACCTTACGGCGAATGGATTATGCTCGGGCATAACATAAACGTATGGAGACCGACGTTTGTGCATATGGATTGGAAACCTTATACGATAGGTCGTTGGAAATGGACATCGGTCGGATGGAGCTGGGTCTCATACGAACCGTTCGGTGAAATTGTTTTTCATTACGGCAGATGGGAATATCATCCGAGATACGGATGGATTTGGTTTCCCGACGACGAGTGGGGCCCTGCGTGGGTCGAATGGAGATACGACGACGATTATATCGGATGGGCTCCGATGCCTTATACATCGCATTTCAGACTCGATATCGGTTTGAGAATATCTTTCAATTGGATTACTATTCCGGATTATTGGTGCTTTGTCCCCTATAAACATTTCTACTCTCGAAATATCCGCGATTATATGATCCACGAAAGACATATAAGAGATGTTTTTTACAAATTGCGTTTCAAGAAACGTCATTTTGATCCTCCGCGAAAATATTATGTCGATAAAAGAATGAAGGACTACGACAAACGAGAAAAATACGAAAGAAGTGAATCGAAGTATGACGACCGCCGTTACAGAAAAGATGTCGGGCCAGGTCATGATGAAAACGATCGAGACTACAGAAATGACTCGCGGCGCAACAGGGAAGGAAAAATAATCAGAAGAAGATAGTACTTAATACGGCTGCCGGATTTCGGCTGCTTCTCGTCCGGCAGCTTCAATTTGCTTTATGCACACATCTATTTTTATATTGCCTACCTAAAATAACCCGATTATTTGGTATTAAAAATGAAAAACGAAGCCTTGCTCCAAACCGATTTCGACAATTTGAAATTATTTAAAAGAGGCAAAGTCAGAGACATTTACGACCTCGGGGAATATTATCTGATTGTCTCGACCGACAGGATATCCGCTTTCGACGTAATTATGAACGAAGGTATTCCCAATAAAGGAAAAGTATTGAATCTGATATCCGCATTCTGGTTCGATTTTACGAAAGATATTGTGGATAATCATCTGATAACGATTAATACTGACGAATACCCTCAAGAATGCCGGCAATATAAAGACGTATTGAATGGAAGATCGATGTTAGTTAAAAAAGCCGAATTGATCCCTCTTGAGTGCATTGTCAGAGGATATATAACCGGGTCGGGCTGGAACGACTATAAAAAAACCGGCAAAATATGCGGAATCGAATTACCCGCCGGTCTGGTCGAATCGGAAAAATTACCAGAACCGATTTTCACTCCGTCCACAAAAGCCGAAATCGGTTTGCACGACGAAAATATAACGGAGGACGAAGCGGTCAAGATTGTAGGCAGGGAAGCTTTTGAATTTATGAAAAATACTTCTCTGGAATTATACAAAAAAGCAGCCGATTACGCGCTTTCAAAAGGAATTATAATTGCTGATACTAAAGTCGAATTCGGATATTACGACGGCAAAATAATATTGATCGACGAATTGCTCACGCCCGATTCGTCGCGCTTCTGGCCGCTCGAAAATTACGAAAAGGGAAAAACCCAAAACAGTTTCGACAAACAATACGTCAGGAATTATTTGCTGTCGATTAATTTCTCCAAAAAGCCGCCCGCCCCGCCTTTGCCGGACGACGTTATTTTGAATACCAGCAAAAAATATTTGGAAGCGCTCAACAGGTTGACCGGAATATCTCATGTTCCCTGAAAAAATAACCGCAGGCGAAAATAATTTTATTATCGGCTGGCGGGACGGTAGAGTTTCGGAAATCAAGTACGCTAATTTGCGAGCTCTGTGTCCGTGCGCATCTTGCCGCGCCGAAGCAGAAAAAAACGGTAAGGATTATATCCCGATTTTTTCGGAAGAAGAGATTACGGTGGAAAGAATTGAACAAGTTGGTAATTATGCTTTGAAGATAATCTGGAAAGACGGGCACGACACCGGTATTTATGAATTTAACTATTTGACAAAAATCGCTGGTCTGAAATCCTGACATGGTACTTCCAAATCAATTAACGGTATTAAGAATAATTCTGACACCTGTCTTCTTCTTCCTTTTCCTTTCGGGCGAACCTGTGTTGATTCAGATTTCCGCAGCCGTTTACATAATTGCCGCAATTACCGATTGGTACGACGGATGGCTGGCGAGAAAATTCAATTATATTACAGAATGGGGCAAGTTCCTCGATCCTTTAGCAGATAAGATTCTTACTTCGGCGGCTTTTCTGGCTCTTGTTATTGTGGGAATTCTCGAGCTCTGGATGGTCTTGCTTATTATTTTTAGAGATATTCTGATTACCGGATTGAGAGTCTGGGCTGACTACAAAAAAATATCTTTTTCAACGAGTAAATCGGCTAAATGGAAAACTTTTTTCCAGATGACGTTTCAGTATTACTTATTATTGATTTATACATTGAAAAGTATCGAACCGCTCAACAGGGAATACGCACGATTATTTGAAATATTGTTCGATAAGGATTTTATTTACTATACAATGTTGGCAATAACGATTTTCACGGTTTATACGGGCATTACTTATTTTATATCGAATTGGTCACTAATCAAAAAAATAATTGACAACAAAAATTAATAACCTCGAAAAATTAGTCGGGTCGGGAATCTACAGCGGTTATTTCCCGTATTTCAGCGGCACTGCGGGCAGTATTGTAGCTTTATTGATTTATCTTATTCCCGGTTTCGAAAATCCGATTATAATGCTCGCATTAATTTCCTTTTTTATTTTGACGGGACAACAATTAGCTCTCAAGTTCGAGAAACGTTACGGAAAAGACCCCAAAGAATTTACGCTCGACGAATTTATCGGAACATGGATTTCATTACTTTTTATACCCAAAATTATTTGGTATATTTTACCTGCTTTTATTTTATGGAGACTGTTCGATATATTGAAACCGTATCCTATCAAAAAACTCGAAAAAGTCGGGAACGGCTGGGGCGTATTGCTGGACGATATTGCGGCGGGATTTTGCTCTTTTTTCTTAGTCCATATTTTATTTTATTTTTTCAATTAAATCAGGTTTTTTATTATGAATGCATTTCTTATCACTATCGGTGATGAAATTCTTATCGGTCAGGTAATCAACACAAATGCAGCCTTTATTGGAGAAAAGCTTTCCGAATTGGGCGTCGATGTAATCGGTTCGTCCGTATTGCCGGATAATGAAAATGTTATCAAAAACGAATTCGAAAGGGCGTTTAATAATTCCGATCTTGTCATTGTGACCGGAGGTCTCGGGCCTACTCACGACGACGTTACTCGAAAAGTTATTGTCGATTTTTTTGAAACCGAACTTGTCATGAATCAGGATGTCTTGAACGATATAAAAAAATTATTTGAAAGCAGAGGCAGACAGTTAACAAAAATCAACGAAGAACAGGCGTTGGTTCCTAAAATAGCCGTACCTATTCGCAACAGCAGGGGAACGGCTCCTGGCATCTGGATCGAAAAAGAGAACAAAATATTTATTGCAATGCCTGGCGTGCCTTACGAAATGCATCTTATGATGGAAAGTTTTGTAATCCCGAAATTAAAAGAAAAACTGGGAGACAGTAAAAAGATCGTATTGAGAAAAAATCTTCTGACTACAGGTATTCCCGAATCGCATCTTTACGAACGCCTCGGCGACTTGAAAGAATTATTGGGCGAAGCTAAAATGGCTTTTTTGCCAAATCAATTCGGCGTGCGGCTCAGAATTACGGTCGAAGATAATAACGAGGAATCGGCAAAATCGCGCATCGAAGCCATTGAACAAAAAATACGGACGAAAATCGGCAAGTATATCTACGGTAAAGACGACGAAACTCTGGAAGCCGTTGTCGCCAAACTCCTTACCGACAGAGGATTGACGTTAGCCGTTGCGGAGTCGTGTACCGGCGGATACGTTACGCATCGTTTGACGAATATTAGCGGCAGCAGTAAATTTCTTGAAAGAGGGGTTGTGGCATACAGCAATGCAGCAAAGGTAGAATTGCTCAAAGTTGACGAAGACGTTATTTCCAAATACGGCGCGGTAAGTATCGAAGTGGCGCGCCAGATGGCGGAAGGCGTTAAATCGATTAGCGGAACAGATATCGGTCTTTCGGTTACGGGAATTATGGGACCAACAGGCGCGACTCCCGATAAACCGGTGGGACTTGTTTATATCGGCATTTGCGACGATACTATTTGTACGGCAAAAGAATTTCGATTTGGCGACGCCAGACTTCTTAACAAAGACCGCGCTTCGCAGGCGGCGCTCGATATGATTAGAAGAAATTTACTCGGTATTCCGTATGACGATTAGAACTTTTATAGCGCTCGATTTGCCGGAATCTATTTTAGACAGTATTATCGAACTGCGCGATTCTTTCTTCGAAAATGAATCCGACTTGAAATGGGAAGCCAAAAACAAACTTCACATTACATTGAAATTCCTCGGCGATACCGATGAAAATCTGATACCTGACGTTTCCCGGTCCATCGCGGAACTTGTGGAGAGGTATTCTCCGTTTTCTTTGAAAATATCGAAAGCGGGACTTTTTTACAGAAACGGAAAACCTGCAATTTTGTATCTCGATTTTTTGGAAAACGAAGATCTTCTTCGATTCCAGGAGGAAATTGAAAATTCAATGGAAAGTTTCGGCTACAAAAAAGAAAACAGAAAATTCAAAACTCACCTGACGCTGTTGAGAATAAAAAACGACAGGCATTTGAATCGCATTAAAAATTTTACAAAATTAGATATCAATTTACCCGAATTCATTTCCGATAAAGTTACTTTATACAAAAGTATTCTTAAACCGACCGGTTCGGTCTATCAACCGATTGAAAGTTTTAAATTGAATAACAGGAGGAATAATGGCGCTTGAAAAAGACGCAAGATTGAAGATTCTTGACGATACAATAGCAAATTTAGAAAAAGCTTATGGTAAAGGAACCATAATGAAACTCGGGGATGGCGTGATCAATAAAGTGGAAGCCATCTCTACGGGTTCTTTGTCGCTTGATTATGCCCTCGGTATCGGAGGCGTGCCGAGAGGCAGAATAATCGAAATTTACGGTCCCGAATCATCGGGCAAAACAACGCTTTGTCTCCATATTATTGCCGAAGCTCAAAAGCAGGGAGGCATAGCGGCGTTTGTCGATGCGGAACATGCGCTCGACGTTAATTACGCCAAACGTCTCGGGGTAGACGTAAGCAATTTGTTGCTTTCGCAGCCGGATTTCGGCGAACAGGCTCTCGAAATCGTCGATACGCTCATCAGAAGCAATGCGCTCGACGTTATAGTTGTCGATTCGGTAGCTGCGCTTGTGCCCCGTTCGGAAATTGAAGGCGACATGGGCGACCCGCAAATGGCTATGCAGGCTCGTTTGATGTCGCAGGCGCTCAGAAAGATTACCGGCGCAATCAGCAAATCGAAAACGTGCGTTATCTTTACAAATCAACTCAGAAGTAAAATAGGCGTTATGTTCGGCAATCCGGAAACTACTACTGGCGGCAACGCTCTTAAATTCTATGCTTCGGTCCGTCTTGATATCAGAAGAATTGCCGCAATCAAAGATTCAAACAATATTGTGGGAAACAGAACAAAAGTTAAAATCGTTAAAAGCAAAGTAGCGCCTCCGTTTAAAGAAGTCGAATTCGACATTCTTTATAACGAGGGCATAAGTAAAGCCGGCGACCTGATTGATCTTGCTACGGATGCGGGAATTCTCAAAAAAAGCGGCGCATGGTTTACTTATAAAGACGAAAGATATCAGGGACGCGAACAGATGCGCCAAAAATTGCTCGAAGACCCTGAACTCTTTGCCGAAATGGAAAAAGAAGTTAAAACGGCTCTCGGTATGATCGAAGCTCAGCCCGAAGAAGAAAATAAGGATGAAGCCCAGAAGAAAAAATCGAAATGATTATTAATTCGTTAATACGTAGAAACAATAAAGTTAAAATTACTTTCGACGATTCTTCTTCGTTATACGTTAATTATAATGTGGCAGTTCAATTTGCCCTTCGCAAAGGGGACGTATTGGACGAACATATTTTGAACAGACTTCGAAAAGCGGACGAACTTTTCGAAATTAAAGCTGCGGCATACAGATTAATCGGCAGGAGAGACCACTCTTCTGCCGAACTCAAAAGAAAATTATTAAAAAAAGGTTTTGACGACAGTCTGATTGACGAATTGGTTAAAGAGCTCTCCGAAAAAAATTATCTGAACGATTTTAACTTCGCCCGGAAATACTCCGAAGAAGCGGTAGAAAAAAAGAAAGCGGGGATTAATAAAGTTAGAAACGAATTGATTAAAAAAGGGATCGGCAAAGAAATTATCGAAGATGTTTTAAATGACATAGACGATAATACGATGCTTGAAAACGCCCGCGATTTATTAAATAAAAAAATGAAAACTTCCGCTTTTATAAAAACCGAATCCCGCAAAAAGAAACAAAAATTATTTTCCTACTTGAAGTCAAAAGGTTACGCTTCCGATCTGATTATGAAGTTGTTGAGCGAATACGATTTTTCAGATGACGAATAATTTTGCTTATAATCCTAAACTGTTTATTTTTCAGTTCATATTTAAAGGCGACTTATATGGCGGCATATCGCGGTGTTGATTATCTGGAAATCGATTCTCTCCTTTCGGAAGAAGAAATTTTAGTAAGAAATAACGTCTATGAATTCGTCCGTCAGGAGATAATTCCGGTAATCGAAAAACATTACGAAGAAGGGACTTTCCCGCGCGATTTAATTCCAAAGATGGCTGAGCTCGGAATATTCGGCATTACGCTGCCGGAGAAATACGGCTGCGCGAATTTAAACAATGTAGCCTACGGTTTGGTAATGCAGGAATTGGAAAGAGGAGACAGCGGCGTCAGAAGTTTTGCTTCTGTTCAATCCGCGCTCGTTATGTATCCTATTTATACTTTCGGTTCTGAAAAACAGAAAGAATTTTGGCTGCCAAAATTGGCAAGCGGCGATGCGGTAGGATGCTTTGGTCTTACCGAGCCGGATTTCGGTTCGAATCCAGCGGGTATGTTGACAAAAGCCGAAAAGACAAAAGACGGTTATATTTTAAACGGCGCAAAGATGTGGATTACAAACGGTTCAATTGCGGATGTAGCGATTGTGTGGGCAAAGCTGGAAGGCAAGGTAAGGGGTTTTATTGTAGAAAAAGAACGCAAAGGTTTTTCAGCGGTTGAAATGAAAGGGAAGCATTCATTGCGCGCTTCCGTTACATCGGAGCTTATTCTTGATAACGTGGAAATTCCCGAAGAAAATTTACTGCCGGAAACGACCGGATTAAAATCGGCTCTTATGTGTCTTAACCAGGCGCGTTACGGCATTGCATGGGGAGTTACTGGCGCAATGATAGAATGTTATCTGAGCGCGCTCGATTATTCGAAGTCGAGAATACAATTCGATAAACCGATTGCTGCGTATCAAATGACTCAGGAAAAACTTGTTTATATTCTGACAGAAATATCAAAAGCTCAGCTATTGAATCTTCAGATAGGACGCTTGAAAGATCTGGGAAAAGTAAAACACACTCAAATTTCGATGGCAAAAAGAAATAATTGCGAAAAAGCTCTCGAAATAGCTCAAATTGCCCGGGAAATTCTGGGAGCAAACGGAATTTTAAATGAATATCCGGTTATGCGACACGCCGCTAACCTGCATTCGGTTAAAACTTACGAAGGCACTCACGAAATGCATACATTAATTATCGGGGAAGATATTACAGGTTTCCCGGCTTTTACTTAAATTTGTGAATTAAAAAAAGAGAATTTGGGGTTTTCATGAAGAACAGTAAAATTGAATTCGAAGGTTTGACGTTTGACGATTTATTGTTAATACCCGCTAAGTCTTCCGTATTACCGAGAGAAACAGATATAACCACTTATCTTACTCGTGAAATAAAATTGAATATTCCTTTTGTATCGGCTGCAATGGATACGGTTACCGAATCGGAAATGGCGATTGCAATGGCGGCTCAGGGAGGTATCGGTATTATTCATAAAAATATGTCGATCGAAAGACAAGCCGACGAAGTAGATAAAGTTAAACGTTCCGAAAGCGGTATGATTGTCAATCCGATTACTCTTACTCCCGACCATACGATTTATCAGGCGGAAGAAATTATGTCGAAATACAGAATATCGGGCATCCCGATCGTCGACAATAACGGAAAATTAATCGGAATCCTCACAAACCGCGATTTGAGATTCGAACCGAATCGCAGTCTGCTCGTAAGCCAGTTAATGACAAAAGAAAATTTAATAACCGCTCCGATAGGAACAACGCTCGAAGAAGCCGAAAAGATTTTGCATCGACATCGTATAGAAAAATTACCTGTCGTAGATAAAAAAGGCGTATTGAAAGGTTTGATTACGTACAAAGATATTATGAAAAAGAAAAAATTCCCGAATGCTTGCAAAGACGACTTGGGAAGGTTAAGAGTCGGCGCTGCAGTCGGGGTTACGAAAGATACTATCGAGCGTGTGGAAGCTCTCGTCAAAGCGAATGCAGACGTGATAGTTGTCGATACGGCTCACGGTCATTCGGCGGGAGTGTTGAAAACGGTTAAAGAAATCAGAAAGAAATTTAAAGATATCCAATTAATCGCCGGCAATATCGTTACAAAAGAAGCCGCTTTGGAATTGGTCGAATGCGGAGTGGACGCAGTAAAAGTCGGGATCGGCGCAGGCTCAATTTGCACTACTAGAGTAGTTGCAGGCGTCGGAGTTCCTCAGATAAGTTCAATCCTCGAAGTCGCAAGCGCTTTGTCCAAAAAGAAAGTGCCCATAATTGCGGACGGAGGAATTAAACAGACCGGCGACGTTCCGAAAGCAATTGCAGCCGGAGCCGATACGGTTATGATGGGCGGTATGCTTGCAGGATGCGACGAAGCTCCGGGCGAAAAAGTACTCTTCGAAGGCAGAAGCTTCAAGGTTTACAGAGGCATGGGCTCTCTGGGAGCAATGAAACAGGGCAGCGGCGACCGCTATTTTCAGGATATGGAAGAAGATATTAAAAAATTGGTGCCCGAAGGCATCGAAGGCAGAGTGCCTTATAAAGGTTCCCTGGCAGACACAATCTACCAGTTTGTAGGCGGATTGAGGGCTGCTATGGGATATTGCGGAGTAAAAAACATTCACGAGTTAAAAAATAAAACCAAATTCGTTAAAATCTCTTCAGCAGGACTGCGAGAAAGCCATCCACATGATGTGGTAATTACTGAAGAAGCTCCCAATTATCAAATTACTAAAAAATATTAAACCCGTTAACCGATATGTTTAAAGTTCTGGTTCTTGCATACTATTATCCGCCAATGGGCTTGAGCGGAGTACAAAGAGTACAAAAATTTACAAAGTATTTGCCCCAATTTAACTGGGAACCAACAATTATTACCACAGGCAAAGTGGCATACTACGCTCACGATCTGAGTCTTCTCGAGGAAGTTAAAGATCTCAGAATAATCAGAACCGAATCCCTGGATATCAACTCTGTCATCGGGAAAAAATACGGCACGGTCAATGTTCCCAAAGAATTCATAAGAAAAATCTTTTCTAATTTTTCCAAAACATTTTTCATTCCCGACAATAAAAAATCGTGGGCTGCCCGGGCTTACCAAAAAGCGCGCGAGTTATTAAAAAACGAACATTTCGATCTTATCTTTGTAAGCATTCCGCCTTATTCGTCGTTTGTTTATGCCGCTAAGCTGAAAAAAGAATTTAATATACCGTTAATAGTCGACTACAGAGACCTGTGGCTCGACAATCACTTTGCTTATTATCCGACTCCGTATCATAGGACTCAACATAAAAAACTTGAGTACGGAAGTCTCCACGCTGCCGACAGGGTAGTGACCGTCAACAGAAGGATAAAAGAATATCTGATTCAGACATATCCTTTCCTTACTTTCGAAGAAGTTGTAATAATTCCTCACGGCTACGACCAGGAAGATTTTGATGTGGAAGTGGAAGATGATTTGATAAGTAAAGAAAAACTTCGATTTACGTATTCCGGACTTTTTTACGAATCGATTACGCCGGTTTATTTTCTTAAAGCATTTAAAAAGTTGACAATCGAAAGACCCGATATCGCATCGAAAATTGAATTGGAATTTGTGGGACTTCTCCGCGACGAATATAGAAAATTGATTTTGGATTTAGGGCTTAACGAATCGGTAAAAATACACGGGTACATCGAGCATAAAGACGCTGTAAAAAGACTTAAAGCAACGAACATCCTCTGGATGATGATCGGAAACACAAAGAATGCCGAGACAATTTCAACGAGTAAACTGTTCGAATATTTCGGCGCGCGTAAACCGATACTCGGTTGCGTTCCGGAAGGAGCGGCAAAAACCGCTTTAACCGAATACGGCGCTTCTTATATTACAGCGCCGGACAATATCGACGAAATTAAAGACGCATTTATTAGAATTTATTCCGATTACACGGATAATAAATTGCCGGCGCCGAATGAAGAATTTGTAGCCAAACACGACAGAAAATTATTAACCGAACAATTAACCAAACTGTTTCAATTTAGTTTGAGGGAACCGATATGAAAGTAGCAGTAATCGGGTCAGGGGGAAGAGAGCACGCCTTGGCTCTTAAAATTTCTCAAAGCCCTTTATTAGAAGAACTTTTTATAATACCAGGAAATCCCGGTACAAAGAAATTGGGCTCGAATATAGCGCTAAATCCTGATGATAACGACGAAATAGTTGACTTCTGCATAAATCAAAAAATCGAGTTGGCGGTAGTCGGACCCGAGAAACCTCTTACAAACGGTTTGGCGGACGCGCTCAGAAGCAAAGGTATTAAAGTTTTCGGCCCGGATAAAAATGCCGCCAGAATCGAAGGCGAAAAATCTTTTGCAAAAAAATTAATGGAAGATTTCAATATACCTACGGCGGATTTTAAGGTATTTACGAAAGATCAATATCAAGACGCATTGCATTATCTGAAAAGTTCAAGATTCCCGATAGTAATCAAAGCAGACGGAATTGCGGCGGGTAAAGGCGTAATAATTGCGGATAATTTTGAAGATGCAAAAGCGGCGGTTGACGATTGCTTTCTCAATTCTGCATTCGGTTCGGCAGGCGATAAAGTCGTAATTGAAGAATTTATGACGGGACAGGAAGCTTCCGTATTCGCTATTACGGACGGCAAAGATTATGTGGTGCTTCCCGCCGCTCAGGATCATAAAAGAATCGGCGAAGGCGATACCGGCAAAAACACCGGCGGAATGGGAGCTTATGCCCCCACGCCATTTGTCGACGACGTCATGATGAGAGAAATCGAAGATACGATAATTAAACCTACAATTGATGCAATGCGCGAAACCGGCAATCAATACGTCGGTTGTCTTTATTGCGGCTTAATGTTAACTCAGGAAGGTCCGAAAGTTGTCGAGTTCAATTGTCGATTCGGCGACCCTGAAACTCAAGCCGTGCTCCCGCTATTGCAGGGTGATTTCCTGAAACTGCTCTACTCTGCGGCTTCGGGAACTATCGAAAAGACTGCCGTTTCTTACAACGGAGGTTCTTCGGTTTGCGTGGTGGCGGCTTCGAAAGGTTATCCCGGCGCATATGAAAAGGGGAAAGAAATTAAAGGTCTTGAAATCGAAGATCCGCAGATTATAGTTTATCATGCAGGCACTAAAGAAGAAAACGGACGAATTTTTACTAACGGAGGAAGGGTGTTAAACATTACATCCGTTATTAAAGAGAACAACTTAATCAAAGCCAAACAAAAAGCATACGAAGGATTATCTAAACTGTATTTTGACGGTATCTATTACCGGAAAGACATTGCCGATAAAGCTTTGAAAAACCGGGTTGATTGAATCAACCCGGAGGCCAATTAAGCTTTCTTCCTCCCAGAAGATGCATGTGTAAATGACATACCTCCTGTCCGGCGTCCGGTCCCGAATTGATTACCAGTCGATAACCGCTTTCTGAAATTCCCAAATCCTTGGCAATCTTATTGGCGGCATCGAACATATCTGCCAGCAATTGACCGTGCTCCGCAGGATTGATATCTTTTGCCGTTTCGATATCGGTAATTTTGGGAATTATCAGAATGTGAACGGGAGCTTGAGGCTTGATGTCCCTGAATGCCAATACCGTCTCGCTTTCGTAGACGATATCGGCGGGTATCTCTTTCCGGATAATTTTAGAGAAAATTGTTTCTCCCATTATTGCTCCTTTTCTATTCCGTACTTTTTAATTTTATTATAAAGATGGCTTCTTTGTATGCCGAGCAATTCGGCAGTCTTGCTTATGTTCCAGTCGTTGGCTTTCAATTGCTTTTCGATAAATATCTTTTCCGACTTTTCCTTGAATTCCTGAAACGAATTGACGGATGAGAAAAGCTCGTCGGACTTTATTCTTGTTTCCGGTAAATGGGGCAGTAAATCGTCTTTCGTTATTTTTTCATGCGGTATCATAATTACGGCTCTTTCAACAAAATTCCTCAACTCTCTCACATTTCCTTTCCACGGTAAATTTTTCAAAAACTCTACGGCGTCTGCGTCCCATTCCTTTTGATTGAATTTATTCTTCCTGCAGAAAAAGTCGGAAAAATGTCGAATAAGAAGGGGAATATCATCCTTTCGTTCTCTCAACGGCGGAATGTGTATCGGAATTACGTTCAAACGGTGGTACAAATCCTCCCTGAAATTTCCTTTCTCAATTTCTTCGATAAGATTTTTATTTGTAGCCGAAATAATTCTTACGTCGACTTCGATTTTTGAGCTGCCGCCTACCTTTTCGATTTTGCCTTCTTCGATTGCACGAAGAACTTTTGCCTGAGCCTGCAGGCTCATATCTCCGATTTCATCGAGGAAGAGATTGCTGCCGTTTGCAAGTTCGAATTTACCGATTCTGTCTTTGATTGCACCGGTAAAAGCGCCTTTTTCATGACCGAATAATTCCGATTCGATTAATTCCTGAGGTATAGCAGCGCAATTGACTTCGATCAATTCTTTGTCCGCCCGGTTGCTTTTCTTGTGTATTTCCTGAGCGATTAATTCTTTGCCGGTGCCGTTTTCGCCGGTTATCAAAATGCGCGCATCCGTCTTTGCTACTCTTTCTACGGTTTCGAGAATCGATTGTATCGCCTTACTGTTGCCGATAATTTTATTTTCGTATTCTGCGTCGGCTTTTAACTTTTTATTTTCTTTGCGCAGTTTATACTGAAGGAAAGCGTTCCTGACGGATATTAATAATTTATCGCGGTCGATCGGTTTTTCAATGAAATCGAAAGCGCCGAGTTTTGTGGCTTTTACGGCATTGCCGAGATTCGCATGCGCGGAAATAATAATAATTTCTGGTACGTTTTCTTTGGCGTTGATTCTTTGCAGAATATCAAAACCGCTCAATCCCGGCATCTGTATATCGAGCAGTAATACGCTGTAATTACCGTATTCGATTTTTTTTAAGCCTGTCCCGGGTTCTGTAGTGTAGTCGACTTCATAGTCTTCGTATTCGAGAATCATTTTAATCGATTCGCAAATTTCCTTTTCGTCGTCTATTATTAACACGTTTTTCATACCTAAAACCTCATAAAAAGGAAATGATAAAAATTCAGGAAATCCGACGGCTTTAAATTTTTATTTTTTCTGAGATTATAGCCGTATATTTTTCCGAGTCCGTTTACAAGAATATCTTTGAAACTGTAATCGCCTTCGATAAAAAGCTCCTGCTCGATGTTTTCCACAAAAATACCGATAAAATCGGATAAATTGAAACATCCGAAATTATACGCCAGAAATGCGTTACCGAAAAAATGCGAAAGTTTGTCTTTATCTCCAAAATCTGAATTAGGCGAATCATAAAATAAATTTGACGGAAGGTTTTCCAAACGCTTTTTGAATATTGATTCGGAAGGAGACGGCAGGGGAACGGTTAACCTTGAGCCCAAAAGGAAACGCACATTGATTTTGTCGAAAGGCAGGCAGGCAAAAGTCAAAGCCAACAGAGTTTCGGAAATATCGCCATCGTAATAATCGAGGACTCTTCCGTAAAGCGAATCTACAAGTTGAACGTCGCTGATATCTTTACTGCAACCCTTCAATGAAATGATTGTTTCGGAAGCGTAATCAATCCCTTCATATATAGATTGGGCTTTTAATGCAGAGGCGGATAGTAATATAATAACTGAAAGCCCGGCAATAAAATTTTTCATTTCCCGAGCAAATTCCGTTTATAATTATTCAACAATAATTCCGAGGCTTCTACGTACGAAATTTCTCCCCGGATTGTCTGTTCGGCAAGCTCGTTAAGAAAATTCGTTTCGATATTTTCCGAAATTTCTTCATTGATAAGATAATTAAGATTTTCGAGAATCCGTTCTTTCAACTTGTTTCTTCTGTTTAATTCGAGACGGTTCGAATCGATAAGCGATTTACGGTGTTTTTCAATTTCAGCGGCAAGTTCTTCAATGCCTTTGTTCTCGGAGGCTACTGTTTTAATTACTTCCGGCGCAATGTCTTTGCTGTGGTAGAGTTGCAGGATTGTAGTCAGAGCCGTATAAGTTGCGTCCGCTCCCTGGCGGTCGCTTTTATTGATTACAAAAATATCCGCAATTTCCATCAATCCGGCTTTCATCGCTTGAATCGAATCTCCCGATTCGGGAACCAGGACAACAACGGTTGTATCGGCAGCTTTTGCAATATCGAGTTCCGATTGTCCCACGCCGACAGTTTCGAAAATAATAATATCATATTGAGCGGCGTCGAGCAGGTCTGCTGCTTCTACGGCTTTTTTGCTCAATCCTCCGAGGCTTCCGCGCGTCGCCATACTTCTGATAAAAACTCCCGGGTCGGAGCCGATATCCGACATTCTGATTCTGTCGCCGAGAAGAGCGCCGCCGGAAAACGGACTCGTCGGATCGACTGCAATGATTCCCACAGTTTTGTTCAGATTCCTGTAATGTCGCGTCAATTGATTGGTCAGGGTCGACTTACCCGCTCCTGGCGGACCTGTAATACCGATTCTGTACGCATTACCCGTGTATTTATGCAACGATTTCAATAATTGATTTGCCGAACCGTTCGAAGACTCGATCAGCGTAATTGCGCGGGACACAGTTTTTTTGTCGCTCTCTCTTACCTTTTTTATGAAGTTTTCGTCTATCATGATTCTCTGTATAAATTGTTTTTGCGGATATATTCTTCCACTTTAGGAGGCGCCATAAAAGATACCGGCAGATTGTTCTTAATGCGCTCTCGCAATTCCGATGAAGAAATTTCAATCGTCGGTGTATCTAAAATTATAGCATTTTCGAAGTACTTATTTTTCGTCCCCGACTCTTTATCGATCACTCTCTTCATAACAACGAGTTTGGCAAGTTCTACAATCTTGTCCGGTTTGTGCCATTTATCGAATACAACCAGATTGTCGTATCCTATTATCAGTTCGATGTTATTGTAAGTTTTTCTGAGTTCGACTATCGTGTCGTAAGTATAAGATATATTTCCTTTTCTTATTTCATAATCCGTCAGATCGAAGTAGGGAATATCTTCAATTGCGAGTCTGAGCATGTTAAGACGGTGAATCGGATTGGACGAATTTTTGTCCGTCTTATGCGGAGAAATATAGCATGGCACAAATATTATTTTATCCAATTTTCTTTTTTCGAGCACGTATTGCGTCGTAATCAAATGACCGATATGAATCGGGTCGAATGTACCCCCGAAAACTCCAACTTTTTGACTCATATTTCCCCGGTTAAATTTTTAAGTATCGACCTTTTCTTCTCGATTTCGGATTTATAAAAATCTTTTTGCCTGCCGCTGCTTATTTTATACTGGTGTTTATTAAAAGCCAATCCGACTGCAGTCTTTATGTACAATCTTCTGATGCTTTCGTCAATCCAGCCTCTTTTGAATCTTTTGTTGGAGATAAGTATCAATTTATGTTCGTCGGGAATATCTTCTTCCAAAAGTTCTTTTTGAATAATCAATTGTTCTTTTGCCAGCGAATATCTGAAAAACATCACAAAAAATATTGTCAAAGCGGTTATAAAAATCAAACCGAAATAAAACGTTTCCATAAAACTGACCGAAAAATTCCAGGCTCCGTGAATAAGGACAGCGGTTAAATAGCCCGCAAATATCAGATAAATTTTTGAAATTCCTCCTGTAAATTTTGCCATTGCTATCATGCTTCCCACAACTGAAGTCGATATCATATGCATAATAATTGTAAATGAAGAGCGAATGACCACCAGAAGCGCCCAGTATTTGAGAAGACCGTCGAAAGTAACAAAGTAGATAAAATTTTCGGTCATACCGAAACCGAGTCCGATGGCTCCGCCGTAGACAAGTCCGTCCGTAATATTATCGAATTTCTTCGACCTGAAAGTAAAAAGCAAAAATAGACCTTTGGCAAATTCTTCCGCTATCGGCGCTGAAATTACGGCTTCTAACAAATCAGGAAACTCAGAATAAGCAAAAGAATTTGTTATAAAGAAACTCCCAATTGCGCCTACGATTACAGCTCCCACCGCGCCCCATATAAAATGGAGAATTATAAAAGAAATCGGTTCGGGCTCGTTTTTATCCGTCTTCCATATAAAATAAAGATAAAGGGAAGCCGGCAGAAATGAAGCTATTAATGAAATAATTATCAGCATTTGAACGGTTTCAAATATTTATCAATTCTTGATTATAAGGATATCACATACTATATTTTGAGGTAATTTTTTGCTCTTTGTTAAAATGATTATAAAATATACAAATTTTTCAGACGGTATCCATCAAATTAAATTCGACGAGCCTGTTAATAGTATCGGTTTGGACGAAAATTTTTTCGGCAATGTAGTTGTCAATTGCAGGATGGATAAATCGGCGCATCAGATTATTATCGATTTTGATGTGGATGCAAACGCCAGGTTAACGTGCGGCAGATGCAATTCGGAATACGAGGCGAGTTTGCATAATCATTTCCAGTTGAGTTATCTCTTTTCGAAAGAGAACTCACGGCTGGAAGAATTTAATGTTTTTTATTTATCGCCCGACGAAGACAAAATCGATATTACGAAAGACGTCTTCGATTACGTCGAGCTGGCAATACCTCTGAAAAAATTGTGCAAAGAAGAATGCAAAGGTCTCTGTCCTCGTTGCGGTCAGAATTTGAACGAAGGCAGTTGTAATTGCGAAGTAAAAGCTGATAATGATATCTGGGAACCATTGAAAAAATTGAAATTCAATAACTAAACAAAGGTCGAACGATGCCTAATCCGAAACGTAAAATGTCAAAAAGCAGGAGAGATAAGCGCAGAACTCATTACAAAGCTTCGGCTCCTTCCTTAAGTCGCTGCTCTCAATGCGGTGAATTGAAATTAAGTCACCGCGCTTGTCCTAATTGCGGATACTATGCTGGCAAGTCAGTATTTGTACCGGAATCATAAAAATAATCATTGTTTAAATGAATTCTAATACTTCAGACATCAAGTGTAGAATTGCAATTGATGCTATGGGGGGAGATTATGCCCCCCTTAATAATATTTTGGGCGCGCTCGATGCAATTAAAGAAGACAATTCGATTGATGTGATTCTGGTTGGCAACCGCGATGAAATTTTAAAGACGGCAGAAAAAGAAAAGATTGAACTCAACGATAATCTTATACTTCACGCCTCTCAAACAATCGAAATGGACGACTCGCCTGTTTCGGCAATAAAATCGAAACCCGATTCATCGATTGTTGTCGGGGCAAAATTGATTAAAGAAAAAAAGGTAGACGCTTTTGTAAGCCCCGGGAATACAGGCGCAGTTATGGCTGCCTCCACATTAATAATGGGCAGAATTAAAGGAGTAAGCAGACCTACAATCGGAGCTACTTTCCCGACTTCCGAAGGAAAGTTTTGTCTTGTATTCGACGCCGGCGCAAGCGTCGACAGCAAACCGCAACACCTTTTCGAATACGCGATTTTAGGAACTATCTTTGCAAAAGAAATTTACGGAGTTAAAAATCCTTCCGTAGGACTTCTGAGCGTAGGCGAAGAAGAATCGAAAGGCAACGAACTTGTCTTTTCAACATATCAACTTCTTAAAAATTCGAATCTCAATTTTATCGGGAACGTAGAAGGGAGGGATATCCTTAACGGCAGAGCCGACATCGTTGTTTGCGACGGATTCGTCGGAAATATTCTGCTGAAATTCGGAGAAAGCGTTCTTACGTTCCTGAGAACCAAAATAAAAAATTATGCGAACGAAGGGTTCCTTAATAAAATTAAGGCGCTCGTTACAAAAGGCGTACTGAAAAAGTCGCTTGCCGATATGGATTATCAGAAATACGGAGGCGTACCCCTCCTCGGAGTGAACGGTATAAGTATAATAGGACACGGCTCTAGCACTCCTTTGGCAATTAAGAATATGATTTTAAGAGCCAAAGAGATGCATCAAAAAAATCTTATTCAAAAATTCGAGGAAGCGATTAAAGAATATGGCAACTCCAAATAAACCGATTAATGCTGCAATTACGGCAGTGGGGATGTACGTTCCCGATAAAGTTCTTGACAATAAATATTTCGAATCGATTGTTGAAACTTCCGACGAGTGGATTGTAACGCGAACCGGCATAAAAGAAAGACGAGTCCTGGAAAACGGCGCCACGAGCGACCTGGCTGTCGGAGCTATAAATGATTTAATGAAAAACTCCGGGTTAAAACCGGAAGAAATCGAAGTAATAATAATCGCCACGGTAACGCCCGATATGTTTTTCCCTTCTACGGCGTGCCTTGTACAGGATAAAATCGGCGCAAAAAACGCATGGGGATTCGATCTTTCGGCTGCCTGCTCGGGATTTTTATTCGCTCTGCAAACCGGAGCTGGTTTGATTGAATCAGGCAGATATAAAAAAGTACTGGTCGTCGGAGCCGATAAAATGAGCGCTATTACGGATTATACCGATCGCAATACCTGCATCCTTTTCGGTGACGCCGCTTCGGCAGTATTGCTCGAACCGACAGAAGATTTATCATACGGCATTAAAGATTCAATACTTCGCTGCGACGGCTCCGGCAAAGACAGCCTGTATATGAAAGCCGGCGGAAGCCTTATGCCGGCGTCTCACGAAACCGTCGACAAAAGACTCCATTATATTTATCAGGACGGTAAAGCGGTATTCAAAGTAGCTGTAAAAGGAATGGCTGACGTCTCCTACGAAATTATGGAAAAGAACAATCTTAAACCCGAAGACGTAGCTTATCTAGTTCCTCATCAGGCTAATTTACGCATCATTTCCGCTACCGCTGAACGGATGGGTATATCCCAGGATAAAGTTATGATTAATATTGACAAATACGGAAACACGACTGCCGCGACAATACCGCTTTGTTTGACTGAATACTATCGCGACGGCAAATTGAAAAAAGGCGATAATCTCATTCTTTCGGCTTTCGGAGCCGGATTTACATGGGGCGCTATTTATTTAACCTGGAGTATCGATTAATGGGCAAAAAGGCTTTTATATTTCCCGGACAAGGTTCTCAGTACGTCGGAATGGCAAAAGATTTATTCGAAAACTCCGTCGAAGCCAAGGAAATGATTTTAACTGCCGAAGAAGCAACGGGTCTGCCGTTGAGAAATCTGATGTTTAACGGTCCGGAAGAATCTTTAAAACAAACTGATGTGACTCAGCCGGCAATCTATCTTCATAGCGTCGTACTCAGCAGTTTGATAAGAACTTTGGAACCCGATTTTGTGGCGGGACATTCTCTCGGGGAATATTCGGCTTTGACTGCGGCGGGAGCCGTTCAATTTTATGAAGCGATAAAACTCGTTCATGCGCGTGGAAAAGCTATGCTGAAAGCCGGAATTGAAAATCCCGGTACTATGGCAGCCGTCATCGGTTTGGAACCGGAAAAATTAATGGATATTTGCAATATCGCCGGCGAAGAAGGAATTGTACAATGCGCAAATTTTAATTCGCCGGGTCAAATTGTAATTTCCGGCTCGGTAACCGGCGTCAGAAAAGCGATGGAAATAGCAAAACGGGAAGGAGCTAAATTAGTTAAGGAGCTTGTCGTCAGCGGCGCGTTCCATTCGCCTTTGATGGAAAACGCAAGAGAAGAATTGAAAGAGACTCTCGAGTCCACGCCTTTTTACGACGCTAAAAAACCCGTCTATACAAACGTTACGGCTAAGCCGGTTCAAAACAAAGATGAAATCAAAGAGCTGCTTTTGGCTCAGCTTACGAAGCCGGTTCGCTGGGAAGAATCGATTAAAAACATGATAGAAGACGGAGCCGATGAATTTTACGAAGTCGGGCCCGGCAAAGTTTTGCAGGGATTGGTTAAGAGAATTAATCCGGATGTCCGTATATTCGGTATCGAAAAATATTCAGATTTGGAAAGGTATCTCTGATGGCCGAAGAAAAAAAATTCGAAAAGAAAATTAAGGGTCTTTATATCGACCCGCTCATTTTCACTCACAAGTTTGTCAAGGGCTGCGACGCCTGTATCTGTACGGGCGAGTGCTGTTATTACGGCGTTTATACGGATAAATATGAAGCCGATAAAATACTGGCAATGAAAGACAAAGTTATTGCAGCCATGGACGATTCTCAGATTAAGGATCCGGATAAATGGTTCGAGCCGCCTGAAAAAGACGAAGATTTTGAATCCGGTATAGCCGTCGGCACTCAGGTTTATAACGGCAAATGCGTCTTCCTCGATAAAATCGGGTATTGCACATTACAAAAAATGGCGATGAAAGAAGGAATCTACAAATGGGAATATAAACCTTTCTATTGCATCATTTTTCCGTTGGTGGTTTACGAAGGAGCTCTTACAATCGACGACGACCACTTGAATCGTCTTCATTATTGCAATAAACCGGAGAATCAACCTTCTACGGTTTTCGAAACCTGCAAAGACGAAATCATTCACATTCTCGGCGAAGACGGCTATAAAGAACTCGCCGAATACAGAGAGGAATATTTCAAAAAACAGAACGAGGGGAAAGTTGAAATTAAAGGATAAAAGGGCAATAGTTACCGGCGGCACGCGCGGAATCGGTAGGGCTATCGTTAAAGAATTGGCAGCCGAAGGATGCTCTGTGGTATTTACGTATCACAGTTCCGATGAAGCTGCGCGTCAGCTAGAAGCTGAGCTTGGCAACGAAAGGGTGTTGGGCATAAAAGCAGACGCCGCTTCGTTTGAGGACGCGGAAAAGACCGTTAAATTTGCAATCGAAAAATTCGGAGGCGTCGATATACTCGTCAATAACGCCGGCATAACCAAAGATAATCTGCTATTGCGAATGTCGCCCGATGATTTCAACTCTGTTGTGGATACAAATTTAAAAAGCGTTTTCAATTACACTAAAGCGGTTCTCAAAAGCATGATTTCTCAACGTTACGGTAAAATAGTAAACATCAGCTCTGTTGTCGGCTTAACCGGAAATGCAGGGCAGGCTAATTATGCCGCTTCGAAAGCGGGCATTATCGGCTTTTCAAAATCAAATGCAAAAGAACTCGCTTCCAGAAATATTAACGTGAACGTGGTCGCTCCCGGATTTATCGAAACAGACATGACAAATAAATTGACCGACCAGCAAAAAGAAGCTATATTAGCGAATGTCCCTATAAAAAGATTGGGTAAACCGGAAGACGTAGCTAAAACTGTGGCGTTTTTGTGCAGCGGCGATTCGGATTATATTACCGGACAAGTTATAACCGTTGACGGCGGCATGGTAATGTAATATAAATGTTTCTAATCAATAATTAATTATTCAATAACATTTAAGGAGTAAAATAAATGGACATTGAAGCAAAAGTAAAAGAAATAATCATGGACAAGCTCGGCGTTGAAGAATCTCAAATCACACCCGAGGCATCATTTACGAACGACCTCGGCGCCGATTCTCTGGATATCGTAGAATTGGTTATGGGTTTCGAATCAGCTTTCGATATTTCAATTCCTGACGAAGACGCCGAAAAAATATCGACAGTAGGCGATGCAATTAAATATCTCAAAGAAAAAGTAAGTTAATAATAGAGAGGCTGTTCAACAGGACAGCCTCGTTTTTCTTTTATTAAAAAAGACGGGAATATTATGCAGAAAAGAAGAGTCGTTATAACCGGAATGGGTGCTGTAACGCCGATTGGAAATAACATCAAAGATTTCTGGGAAGGTTTAGTTGCCGGGAAAAACGGTGCAGGCAAAATCACAAAATTCGACGTATCCGAATTTACTACTCAGTTTGCCTGTGAATTGAAAAATTTCGATCCAGCCGATTATATTGACAAAAAAGAACTCCGTCGAATGGATTCTTATACTCATTATGCGCTCGCTTCGGCTGCAATGGCTCTTGAAGATTCCGCTTTAGACCTTTCGAAAATTAATCCGGATTTAGCCGGCGTCGTTTTCGGAAGCGGCATAGGCGGTATCTGGACATTCGAAGAACAGCATTCCGCTTTTATTAACGGAGGTCCCAAAAGAGTTAGTCCGTTCTTCGTTCCGATGATGATTCCCGACATAGCCGCAGGCTACATTTCAATTAAATACGGTCTGAAAGGACCTAACTATGCCACGGTTTCGGCATGCGCGACATCGTCGCACGCAATAGCCGACGCGTTTATTCTTATTCAAAGAGGTTCCGCAGACCTAATTTTTACAGGAGGTTCCGAAGCTCCGATTACGCCGATGTCGATTGCAGGGTTCAATTCGGCTCGCGCCCTTTCTACTTGGAACGACCGATACATGGAAGCTTCCAGACCGTTCGACAAAGACCGCAACGGATTTGTTATGGGAGAAGGCGGGGGAGTGATTGTACTCGAAGAGCTGGAACACGCAATGGCAAGAGGCGCAAAAATTTACGCTGAAATTGTCGGAGTCGGTTTAACCGGCGACGCTTATCATATAACCGCTCCCGCTCCGAATGGCGAAGGCGCAGCCCGAGCCATGAAAGAAGCTCTCCGGGACGCCGGCGTTCAACCCGAAGAAGTCGATTATATCAACGCTCACGGAACTTCGACAGAATTGAACGATATCAACGAGACTAAAGCTATCAAATCGGTCTTTGGCGATCATGCATACAAAATGAACGTCAGTTCCACTAAATCGATGACGGGACATTTGCTCGGCGCCGCAGGCGCAGTTGAAGCAATCGCCACAATATTAGCAATAAAAAACAGTATTATTCCTCCTACAATCAACCTTGATGAACCCGATCCCGAATGCGATTTGAATTATACGCCGAAGAAGCCCGTAAACAGAGAAATTAAATATGCAATCAGCAACACTTTCGGTTTCGGAGGACATAACGCCAGTCTGTTGTTCAAAAAGTTCGAAGGATAATCTTGTTTGGAAAGTTTATCAAAAATATTTTTTTCCGCAAGGATCGAAAATATATTAAAGATTATCTGTTCGACATCGAACTGCTCGAGAATATACTCGGTTTTAAAGTAAAGAACGCCGAATATTACATAAAGGCGCTAACGCACAGGTCGTACCTCGAGCTTTTTCCGGAACTCGAAAAATCCAACGAACGGCTCGAATTTCTCGGCGACGCAGTTCTGAATATGGTTGTAGCTGAATATTTGTTCAGAACATACCCTGCCCAGGAAGAAGGCTTCCTTACAAAAGTGCGCTCCACAATTGTAAACAGAGCCAACTTATTCGCATGCGCCGAATACCTCGGCATTGTAAACCTTTTACTCTATAATCAAAAGTATATAGACCAGACTGCCGAAGGAATGAAAACAATTTTGTCCGACACCATCGAAGCTCTGATTGGCGCAATTTATCTGGACAGGGGATTGAAATACGCAAAGCAATTTATTTTGCGAGCTGTAATAGCTCCTTCCAAAGAGCACGGGAATATTCTGAAAGATCAGAATTACAAAGGACAATTGCTCGAGTTGACGCACTCGAAAAAAATCAGCTCGCCGAGATACGTTGTGGTTAGCGAAACAGGTCCGCAACACGACAAAGAATTTGTTGTGGACGTATTCGTCAATAATGAAAAGCTCGGCAGCGGAAAAGGGAAAAACAAAAAAACTGCGGAACAAAACGCCGCCAAAGACGCCCTCTCGAAAATTAAAAACGACTCCTCTTCATCTTAATACTTTTAACTATATTAGTTATGCTAATAATTAATTATTTCCATTAAAGAGAGTTAATAATATGGAGACCCCATTATTTAACGACAAATTTGTCAATCGCCACGTCGGACCCGACGAAAGCGATATTAAACAAATGTGCGACAAAATCGCCGTTTCTTCGCTCGATGAACTTATTGAGAAAGCTCTGCCCGAATCAATTCGCAGCGACAAAAAACTCGAACTCGGCGAACCGTTGAGCGAATACCATATGATTGGAAGGCTAACGGAAATAGCCAACCAAAACAAACTTTTTAAGAATTATATCGGTCTCGGTTACTATCCTGTTATTTTACCCGGCGTAATCAGAAGAAATATTCTGGAAAATCCCGATTGGTACACTCCGTACACGCCGTATCAGGCTGAGATATCGCAGGGTAGGCTTGAAGCCTTGCTTAATTTCCAGACGATGATAATCGACATGACAGGTTTGCCGATTGCAAACGCTTCGTTACTCGACGAGGCTACAGCCGCGGCTGAAGCGATGGCAATGCTTTTTAATTTTCAAAAAACAAAAAAGAAAAACGCCAATAAATTTTTTGTATCGAATGATATTTTCCCGCAGACAATTGAAGTCTTGAAAACGAGAAGCGAACCGCTTGGGATTGAACTTGTTATTGACGATAACGAAAATGCCCGTTTTGACGAATCGTATTTCGGACTGATTGTTCAATATCCCGCTTCTTCCGGAAAAATTGTGGATTATTCGGAACTGTTCGAAAAAGCAGACCGGTTCGGAATTCTCAAAGCCGTAGCGGCAGATTTAATGAGTTTAGCTCTTCTTACTCCTCCGGGAGAATTCGGCACCGACGTTGCAGTTGGATCTACTCAACGATTCGGCGTTCCGATGGGATTCGGCGGTCCGCATGCGGCTTATTTTGCAACCAAAGAGGAGTATAAAAGATTTGTCCCGGGCAGAATAATCGGAGTATCGATCGACCGTCACGGAAACAGAGCTCTCAGAATGGCTCTGCAAACAAGAGAACAGCATATCAAACGCGAGCATGCAACAAGTAATATTTGCACTTCGCAGGCTTTGCTCGCTGTTATGGCTTCTATGTACGCCGTCTATCACGGTCCGGAAGGAATTAAAAATATTGCCGAGCGGATTCATTATTTGACATCGTTGTTGAATAGTCATCTTAAAAAAATGGGGCTGAGTCAACTTAACGATTTTTATTTCGATACGCTGCTAATTAAATTCAAAAATATTTCGGATGTAGAATCCGTTCGTAAAATGGCGCTCGAAAGAAAGATAAATTTCCGCTATACTGATACCGACAAGATAGGAATTTCGATTTCTCAAGCTACTACAGTCGAAGACATTGCTGAAATCGTGGAAATCTTTGCCAAAGCTCTCGGTCTTTCATACTCGGAAAAAGTAGATAAAATTGAATTCGATTATTATGCCATTCCGGAAAGTTTGAAAAGAAGAAGTCAATATCTGACTCATCCGGTATTTAATAAATATCATTCCGAAACCGAGTTGATGAGATATATCAAGAGTTTAACCGTAAAAGATTTTTCTTTGACAACGTCAATGATTTCTCTCGGATCGTGCACAATGAAATTAAACGCCGCCACTGAGATGTTCGGAATCACGTGGGAAGAGTTTACGGAAATCCATCCTTTTGCTCCATCCGATCAGGCGAAAGGGTATTTCAGAATAATAGAAGAATTAGGCGCCGATTTGATGAAAATTACCGGATTCAAAGGAATTTCTTTCCAGCCGAATTCGGGCGCGCAGGGAGAATATACGGGACTGATGGTCATCCGCGCCTATCATAAAAGCAGAGGAGAAAGCAACAGGAATATCGTTCTGATACCTTCATCCGCTCATGGCACGAATCCCGCGAGCGCAGTTATGGCGGGTAATAAAGTTGTGGTTGTTAAATGCGATGAAAACGGCAATATCGACTTGAACGACCTTAAAGCAAAAGCCGAAGAACATAAAGATAATCTGTCGGCATTGATGGTTACTTATCCCTCCACTCACGGCGTTTTCGAAGAAGATATCGTGGAAATTTGTAAAATCATTCACGAAAACGGCGGACAGGTTTATATGGACGGAGCAAATTTAAATGCTCTGGTAGGCTTGGCGTATCCGGCTGAAATCGGAGCTGACGTATGTCATATAAATCTCCACAAAACATTTGCAATTCCGCACGGCGGCGGCGGTCCCGGAATGGGTCCGATTGCAGTTGCCGAGCACTTAAAACCGTTTTTGCCGGGTCACCCGCTGGTAAAAACCGGAGGCGAAAAGGCTATAACGTCGGTTTCAGCCGCTCCTTTCGGAAGCCCGCTCATATTAATTATTTCGTATGCATACATTAAAATGATGGGCGGCGAAGGATTGACGCACGCTACGAAAGCGGCGATTCTTAATGCGAATTACCTCAAAGAAAAACTGAAAGATTATTATCCCGTTCTCTATTCGGGCAAAAGAGGATTTGTCGCTCACGAATTGATTTTCGACACCAGAAAATTCAAACAATCGGCTAAAATCGACGTGGACGATATAGCCAAGCGATTAATGGATTACGGATTCCATGCGCCGACAGTATCATTTCCGGTGCCGGGCACTTTGATGGTTGAACCGACAGAAAGCGAATCGAAATATGAGCTTGACCGTTTTTGCGACGCCATGATTTCAATTTATAATGAAATTAAAGAAATCGAAGAAGGTAAATCTGACATCGAAGACAACGTATTGAAAAACGCGCCGCATACTCCTTTTGAAGTGTCGGCTGACGAATGGAACCATTCTTATACACGTACAAAGGCGGCTTTCCCCGCCGACTATCTTAAAATTTATAAACCGTGGGTTTCGGTAGGCAGAATTAACAACGCTTACGGCGATAGAAATCTCGTTTGCAGTTGTCCGCCCGTGTCTCAATACGAATAACGGATATCTATGTATAACTCGAGCGAATGTGAGTTACTGAAAATTTCAAAACGGATTGCGGTGGTAGGTTTATCGCGCAATCCGTTTAAAACAAGCAGAATGATTGCCGATTATTTGATTCGTAACGGATACGAAATAGCGGGAGTCAATCCGAATCATGACGGCGATTTCGATGTGCCGGTTTTTAAGTCTCTGACCGATATTCCTTACAGGATTGATATTGTTAATATTTTCAGAAAGTCTGAAGACATTCCCGGACTGATTCCCGACATACTTAAAATTAATCCGCGCGGAGTATGGCTTCAACTCGGAATACGCAACGACGAAGCTGTCGCTCCGTTAATCAAAAACGGAATTACGGTAATTCAGGACGAATGCATTAAGATTGTTCACTCGATGTGCTTCGGAGGATAGTTAATTGAGCGATTCTTTTCTTTCCGAAATAGAACTTTATTATTCGGATACAACGGAAGACTTAAAAACGTTGGTTTTAAGTCAGGAAGAAGTGCATCATTTGACTAAAGTTATGCGTCACAATGCAGGAGACGAGATTTACGTAACCGACGGAAAAGGGAATATCTACCGGACAGTCATAATCGATATTTCCAAAAGAGAAGTCAAAACGGAAATCAAACAAATCTATTCTTATCCGAACAAATTTAAAAATATAACCTTTTGTTTGCCGCGGCTCAAAAATGCCGAACGGTTCGAAGCGGCTCTGGAAAAATCGATCGAGCTGGGCATAACTGATTTCATCGTTTTCGAATCGAAAAGAACTGTTGCACGAGGCGAAAAACTTTCCAGATGGAATAAAATCGCGCTGGCGGCTATGAAACAGTCACTGAGAAGCTGGAAACCCGTCATCCGTTACGCTGAGAATTTGCATAAAATTTCTTTTAACGGGGAGGTAATTATTTTCGAACAAAAGGGTAACGGCACACTGACGGAATATTTGAACAATAATTACGATAACAATAAAAATTATTTTTTCATCTTCGGACCGGAAGGAGGATTGGAGTATACTGAAATAGAAGCTTTAGGAAACGCAAGTCTGCTGAAACTTACAGGGAACAGATTGAGAAGCGAAACGGCAGTAATCAGCGCAGCCGCATTGCTGTCTACATTAATTCGATAGATTTTTTTACAAGCCGTTCGAATTTTTCTTTTACCAATTCGGCTGTATCGATTACTTCCTGATGCGATAATTTATTCTGAGAAATTCCCGCCGCCATATTCGTAATACAAGAAATCGAAGAAGTTTCGATTCCCATTAAATGCGCGTAATAAGCTTCGTGGACTGTGGACATTCCGACCGCGTCGCAATTCATTCGTGCAGCCATATCGATTTCCGCAGGCGTTTCGTACGAAGGACCTTTATTGAACCAATAAACTCCTTCTTTCAGATTAATCATTTCTTCCGAAGCAGCTCTTTTTATTACGTCGTTCAGATAATCCGAAGGGAAACTGCGGTTTCTGCTTTCGATATTTCCCGCTCCCATGACTTCAGCCATCTCTTTTTTAATATTAAAGGAGACAAAAGAAGAAGCCAGCATCAGGTCTCCCGGTGCGAAATATTTATTGACTCCGCCGGCAGCGTTTGTAAGTATAATTTTCTTAACGCCTGTTTGCGAAGCGATATGAACGGGGAGAAGACAATCGGACAGTCTGTAACCTTCGTAAAAGTGAAGTCTGCCCTGAACGAGTAATATTTTTTTATTGTTGTATTCGACAAAATGAAGATAACCTTTATGACCTTCCACCGTCGATTTCGGATAACCGGGAATTTCGTTTGTCGGAATAGTAAATTTATTAACGAAGTTATCCGCAAAGCCTCCCAAACCGCTGCCGAGAACAATGCAGACCTCAGGTCTGTAGGGCGCTTTATCGATAATGTTTTCGACTATATTTTTGTATTTGTCTTTTAAGTTTATCATCAGATTAATATTCCTGCGAGAGTTGCAGTAAGTAAATTTGCCAGGGTGCCGCCGATTACCGCTTTGATGCCGAGTTCTGCCAGGTCGCTCCTTCTTGACGGAGCCAGCGGTGAAATTCCGCCGATTTGAATAGCGATTGAACTGAAATTTGCAAAGCCGCATAAAGCGTAAGTAGCCATAAACATGGCTTTTTCGTTTGTGAATAAGTTTGATTGTATGAGCGAGCTCATGTCGAGATAAGCCACAAATTCGTTAAGCACTACTTTTGTCCCAATCAAACTTCCGAAATGGTATGCGCTTTCCCACGGAACGCCGATGCCGTAGGCTAAAAATTGAAGCAGGGAGCCGAACAGGAATTGCATACTTAATTTTGCATTGAATTTATCCAGCAGGAAGGAATTCAATCCGGAAAAATCGCCCAGCCAACCCAGGAAATAATTAATCATCGCTATCAAAGCAATAAAAGCTATTAACATGGCTGCAACATTTAAAGCCAGAGTCATTCCTTCGGATGCGCCAGCAGCAGCCGCTTCGATTACGTTCGAAGCCGATTTTTCGACTTTAACTTTTACTTTGCCTTTTGTTTCAGGTTCGCCTGTTTCCGGAAAAATTATTTTTGAAATCAACAATGCAGCCGGAGCCGCCATAACGCTTGCGCCCAGCAAATGAGTAGCAAAAATCAATTGCGCTTCTTCGAGAGGTATATTGTGAGTTTTTGAAAATGCCACGCCGAGTATTTGAATATAAGCCGCCATAACTCCGCCTGCAATCGTAGCCATACCGCCTACCATTATAGTCAAAAGTTCGCTTTTGGTCATCCCTTTCAGATACGGTTTAATCATAAGCGGAGCTTCGGTTTGTCCGACGAAAATATTTGCTGTGCAGGAGAGCGATTCGGCTCCGCTTGTTCCCATTACTTTTGCCATTATCCAGGCCATTCCTTCGACAATTTTTTGCATTATTCCAAGATAATAAAGCAACGACATCAAACTGGCGAAAAATATAATTGTTGGTAAAACCTGGAAGGCAAAAAAGACTCCCATACTCTCTTCATTGCCCGGACCGAGTCCGAGACTGCCGAATACGAATTTTGCTCCTTCCGTAGTGAAATTCAGTATCAGAACGAAAAAACTGCTGATAAATCTGAAAAATTCCTTCGGCCAGCCTAAAGGCGCAAAATATGCTCCGAGCTCTTCTCCTTTCAGAATTAAAATTGCAAAGGTAATCTGGATCAGTAAGCCTGAAATTACGAGCCGCCAATTGACATGTCGTTTGTTATTTGACATTAAAAAGGCTATGCCGAGCAATAAAATTATGCCGATAATTCCTCTGAAAAGCGAAAGCAGTTCCATATTCAATCCGGTATATAATGACACTTACGACATCGCGCTTCATAGCTGTCCGAAGCGCCTACCAAAACCCGTTCGTTCGAAACTATTTTTCTTTGAGTTCTGTCGGCTATGTTTCCGCATACAACGCAAATTGCCAGGGTTTTAGTAATGAACTCTGCGGTAGCCAGCAATTGAGGAATCGGTTCGAACGGTTCGCCTTTGTAATCCTGGTCGAGTCCCGCAACAATCACTCGTTTACCTTCGTCAGCAAGTTTGTTGCAGACGTCGACTAAAGTCAAATCGAAAAATTGGGCTTCGTCGATACCGATTACCTGCGCGTCGCCGGCAAGTTCCAATATATCTTCCGCCTTGTCAATCAATATTGAGGGAAGCGATTGCTCGTTGTGGGAAACAATTTCGGTTTCGGAGTACCGCGTGTCGATTTTGGGTTTGAAGATTTTAACTTTTTGTTTGGCAATAAGCGCTCTTTTTAATCGGCGAATCAATTCTTCGGTTTTACCGCTGAACATACAGCCGGCAATTACTTCAATCCAGCCGGCGCTCAATGGATAAAAATGCGTTACAGGTTCCATATTATTCCAGATTTTCCTTATCGAAAGAAAAGGGGAGCAATTCTTCGACGGTCATTTCCTTAATTTCGCCTTTTTTATTATTCATAATAACCAATAAATCTTTACCGCATAATTCGGAAAGCACCTGACGGCATGCGCCGCAGGGGGGAGTAAAATCGTCCGAATCGCTTACGATTGCAATCGCATCGAATTCTTTTTCGCCTTCGAGTATAGCGCTGAAAGCGGCTGTTCTTTCGGCGCAAATTGTCAATCCGTAAGATGAATTTTCGATATTTGCGCCCTGATAAATTTTGCCGCTTTTGGTTATCAATGCGGCTCCGACATGGAAATTCGAATAGGGAGCGTAAGCTTTTTTAGCCGCTTCTACCGCTTTGGAAATCAATTGTTCTTTATTCAATTTTCTTACCGATTTTTATTTTAAAGATAATTTAATCCGGGAAACTAAACTAATAAAATTATCCGTCTTCGAGCAGCCATTGAGTAGCGAGTTCTTCGCTGACGCCGTCGATAAATCTGGAAGGTTTAGCAAATGTAATCCCCTGGAATCTGTCGAATATATTCATCGGATAACAAACGAACAGATTTTGTTTGGCTCGCGTCGAAGCGACGTACATAAGTCTGCGTTCTTCTTCCAAAGCTTCTATTTTGTCGAACGATTGCGTGGAAGGGAAAAATCCGTCAGCCGCATGAATAATAAAAACTGTATGCCATTCCAGACCCTTTGCCGAATGAATTGTCGACAATGTAAGAAATTCATTTTCCTTATCGGCTGCCTCGATGTCAACAACAGAATCCTGAGGAGGTTCGAGCGCCATATCGGTTAAAAAACTTTCCAGACTCCTGTAATTTTCAGCAATGTTTATGAATATATCCAGATCTTTCTTCCGTTTATTCCAGTCGTCGTACTTCTCGATAAATAAATTATGATAATACTTCATCGCAATTTCAGCCTTGTCGGCTGGGAGCGAATTCTTAGTATGTATTTCGTGCAACACGTTGAAAAGGTTATAAATTTTGTCGTTATAACTTGCGCTCAAAGTTTTATCCGGCGAACTTTTTATCGTAAGAATGCCTTTTGCCAGTTTATCCATTATTGCCCGCGCTTTTTTCGGACCGATGCCTTCATGGAGTAAAAGCACCCGATACCAGCTTACGAAATCGAGAGGATTAGAAGCTATTCTAAGAAAAGCCAGAAGGTCTTTTACATGCGCCGCTTCAATGAATTTCATTCCGCCGAATTTAACGTAGGGAATATTGGCTTTGTTCAGTTCGATTTCAAGATCGAAAGAGTGGTACGAAGAACGGAACAATACCGCCATATCGTTGAGCGGAACATCTTCTTCCCTCAATTCAAGTATCTTTTCTACAATAAAACGCGATTGCATGTTTTCATTTGCCGCGCAGATTATTCCGGGCAACTCGCCGCCGGTTTTTCTGCTGTAAAGGCGCTTGGGATATTTTTCGATTGCATGTTCGATTATGTAATTCGAAAAGTCGAGAATCTCCTGGGTGCTGCGATAGTTCTCTTCGAGCTTAATAATTTTCACGTCTTTGAACAGCTTCGGAAATTCCATTATATTTTTAAAAGTGGCTCCGCGGAACGAATAGATCGATTGTGAATCGTCGCCTACGACCATTATGTTTTCGTTTATCTGTCCGAGTCCTTTTATTATTTCCGCCTGCAGATGATTGGTGTCCTGATATTCGTCAACCATTACGAATTTTATAGTATTCAAAAACGATTTGGCGGCGGGGCTGAAATCGAGCAAAAAGTTTTTGAGATAAATCAATAAGTCGTCGTAGTCGAGCAAATTATTTTGCCGTTTATAAGAATCGTACACTTTTTTAATGTCGTTGAATTTATCGGAGTATTCGAGAAAATGAGGATATTCTTCTTCGATCAATTTATCGATCGGCTTGCCTGTGTTGACCGAAAGACTCAGTATTTTATAAATAGTTTGTTTGTTCGGAAATCTTTTTTTGTCTTTTGTAGGGTTGAGTTCGCTTCTTATCAAATTGATTACGTCTTCGCTGTCGCTTTGATCGAGAATAGTAAATCCGCTGTCCAGATTGACAGCCTTGGCGTATTTGCGAAGCGTAATATTTGCAAAAGAATGGAAAGTGCCGCCGTTTACTTTCGAACAGCGGTTATCGAGCAGCATGGCTGCTCTGTCGAGCATTTCTTTTGCGGCTTTGCGCGTAAATGTAAGCAGCAGGATTGAAGACGGATTATAACCCAATTCCGTTAGTCGGGCAACACGGTAAACCAGAGTGCGCGTTTTACCGCTTCCGGCTCCCGCTATAACAAGATAGTTTCCTTCGACTGCCGAAACCGCCTCATATTGCGAAGGGTTTAATTCTTCCTTGTAATTTATACTGAAACGGGATTCGTCGGTAATTTCCTGTTTATTGATTCTTTTTAATACGTACTTTTTTGCCATTATCTTCGGAAAGCTTTCGGTTTATTCAGAATTTCGGATATAATATAGAGTTCCCTAATAGTCTGAGGATTTTTCATCTTTTTTCGTATTGAATCCGCTTTAGTACGAACGGTTTTCTTCTGATATGTTCCGTTAACTTTTTTAACGGGATTTATAAATTCGGTTTCTTTTTTAGTTTGAGTCGCTTTTACGGGTTCTTTGTAATCATCGAACTCTTTTTCGGGATCCCAGGAAATAGTATCCTCATTTTGCGTTTGTTGCGGTAATTTAATGCCGAATAAATCCTCCAGTAAATCGGGAGAAGAAGAGCTTTCTTCTCCCTTATTGGAAGTTTCGGATTTTTTCCTTGCCGCAAATATCGAGCTCACAACGGAATTGATGAGAAAAAGCATTATCAGTATTTCAAACAAGCTGTCCATTACGATTGATCTTTGTTTTTATCTTTACTTTCTTCCGGTTTGGCAATCGAAGCTCTCATTTCCGTATCCGCCTGAATGTTTTTAATATTATAATAATCCATTACGCCGAGATTTCCTTTTCTGAAAGCTTCGGCAATAGCTTTCGGAATTTCGGCTTCGGCTTCGACTACTTTTGCGCGCATACGCGCTACTTCGGCGGTCATTTCCTGTTCAAGAGCGACTGCGGCTGCGCGTCTTTCTTCGGCTTTGGCACGGGCAACTTTCAAATCGGCTTCCGCCTGGTCTGCCTGCAAAATTGCGCCGATATTTGTGCCCACATCGACATCTGCAATATCGATCGATAATATTTCGAATGCTGTACCGGCGTCTAAGCCTTTGGAGAGGACCACTTTCGAAATGCTGTCGGGATTTTCGAGCACTTCTTTATGAGAATTGCTCGAGCCGATAGTCGAAACTATCCCTTCGCCAACACGCGCAAGAATAGTAGCTTCGCCGGCGCCGCCAACCAATCTTTCGAGATTTGTCCTGACCGTAATTCTGGCAACTGCTTTCAACTGAATACCGTCTTTAGCAACTGCCGCTACCAGCGGAGTTTCGATTACTTTGGGATTTACAGACATTTTAACGGCTTCGAGGACGTCCCTGCCCGCCAGGTCGATTGCGGCGGCTTTTTCAAATCCGAGGTCGAGATTTGCTTTATTAGCAGAAATAAGCGCATTGACAACTTTAGTAACGTTTCCGCCTGCTAGATAGTGCGCCTCGAGAAGCGAAGTGTCGAGCTCAATTCCGGCTTTCGTAGCCGATATCAGGTTCCTGATAATCACTTGAGGAGATACTTTTCTCAGGCGCATTCCGATCAAATCCCTGAAAATCTTTACTTTAACGCCCGAAAAATATGCCGTAATATAGAGTCCAATCGGTACGAAATAGAAAAATACCATCAGGAAAAGAACTATCGCTATAATAATTATAATTGATACCCCCGTTAAAGCTTCCATTTTAACTCCAAATTTTTTTAAACCCTTTACAAAATATAAATTCAGCCCGACTATTACAATTGTCTCGAAACAAAATCGACGCGAAAAAAGATTAATTCGTATTACCTTGCTAACTGAACTTGCAATATTTATATTTAAGAAACCATTTGAGCCGATTTACTGTTTAAGACTGAAAGAAAAAGAGAGGAATTATAAATATGGAAGGAAATTTTTCAGAAAGGGTACAGGAAGTCATTCGATTAAGTCGAGAAGAAGCGCTAAGACTGGGTCATGATTATATAGGTACGGAACACCTTCTTCTGGGCATTATCCGGGAAGGACAGGGAGTTGCCGTCAAAATATTGAGAAATCTTGGAGTCGACCTGGTAAAACTGAAAAAAGCCATTGAAGATACCGTCAGAACTTCAGGCGGAACTCTTACAATCGGCAATATTCCGCTTACCAAACAAGCCGAAAAAGTGCTCAAGATTACTCAGATTGAATCGAAGATTTACAAATCCGATGTAATCGGAACCGAACATATACTTCTTTCGCTCCTGAGAGACGAAGACAATATCGCAACTCAGATATTGCATCAGTTCAACGTTAATTACGACAATGTAAGAGCGGAATTGAACAACATTCTTTCGAGTAAGGAAAGCCAGAAATCGTCCGCTCCGTTTGCTCAACCATTTACGGCAAAGAAAGTCGAAAAGACAAAAACTCCCGTTCTTGATAATTTCGGCAGAGACTTGACAAAGCTTGCAATGGAAGACAAATTAGACCCTGTCATCGGCAGAGAGAAAGAAATCGAACGGGTCGCTCAGGTATTGAGCCGAAGGAAAAAGAACAATCCCGTTTTGATTGGCGAACCCGGAGTAGGAAAAACCGCAATAGCGGAAGGTTTGGCGCTTCGTATTGTTCAAAGGAAAGTGCCTCGTATTTTACAGGACAAACGCGTCGTAACGCTCGATCTGGCGGGATTGGTAGCGGGCACTAAATACCGCGGTCAGTTCGAAGAAAGAATGAAAGCATTGATGAACGAGCTCGAGAAAGCCGACGACGTGATATTATTTATCGACGAACTTCATACAATCGTAGGCGCAGGCGGAGCCTCAGGCTCGCTCGACGCTTCGAACATGTTCAAACCAGCATTGGCGCGCGGAGATATTCAATGTATCGGTGCGACGACGCTTGACGAGTACAGAAAATATATCGAAACCGACGGCGCGCTCGACAGAAGATTCCAGAAAGTAATGGTCGATCCGCCTTCTCCCGAAGAAACTATCGAAATTCTCGAGAACATAAAATTCAAGTACGAAGAACACCATCACGTTCGTTATTCGCGAGAGGCTATCGAAGCCGCAGTGAGATTGAGCGAGCGTTATATTACGGACAGACATCTGCCCGATAAAGCTATCGACGTTATCGACGAGGCTGGTTCGAGAGTGCATATGGGCAACTTTACCGTGTCCGAAGAAATTCTCCGCCTCGAAGAAGAAATCGAAAAAGTGAAATTACAGAAAATACAGGTAGTCAAACAGCAGGATTACGAAGAAGCCGCTCGTTTGCGCGATAAAGAACGTCAATTGCAGTCCGACCTTGAAATTGCGAAACGCGAATGGGAAGCCAAAACTCAGGATATGATTTATGACGTTACCGAAGAAGATATTGCCACTGTCGTTTCGATGATGACGGGAATTCCGACTACGAGAGTCGTCCAGGCTGAAAGCGAAAAACTGCTTAAAATGGAAGAAGCTCTCAAACAAAGAATCGTCGGACAGGACGAAGCCGTTACGAAACTCGCTAAAGCAATCCGTAGAACGAGAGCCGGTCTTAAAAGCGCAAACAGACCGATCGGCACTTTTATATTCCTGGGACCGACCGGAGTCGGTAAAACCGAATTAGCAAAAGAACTGGCGCGATATTTATTCGATACCGAAGACGCACTAATTCGAATCGATATGAGCGAGTATATGGAGAAATTCTCCGTATCCAGACTTGTCGGAGCTCCTCCGGGATATGTAGGCTACGAAGAAGGCGGACAATTGACAGAACGCGTCAGAAGAAAACCGTATTCGGTTGTGCTTTTCGACGAAATCGAAAAAGCTCATCCAGACGTATTCAATATTCTTTTGCAGGTTCTGGACGACGGCGTTTTAACCGACAGTCTCGGCAGAAGAGTCGACTTTAAGAATACGATTATCATTATGACTTCGAATGTCGGCACTAAAGATATTAAGACTACCGGCGGATTCGGTTTCGGAGACGTTACGGAAGCCGACGCTTATACTACGCTGAAAAACACAGTCGAAGACGCAATGAAAAAGCTCTTCAATCCCGAATTCTTAAACAGGATTGACGAAACTATCGTCTTCAGAAGCCTCGACAAAGAAGACATCAAGCAGATTATCAACATCGAAATGAAAGACCTGGTTAAAAATCTCCGCGAAAACAAAATGACGATCGAACTGCATAAATCCGCAATTGAATTTCTGTCGGACAAAGGTTACGATCCCAAGTACGGAGCAAGACCGTTGAAACGCGCGATTCAAAAATATATCGAAGACCCGCTGGCTGAAGAACTGCTGTTAGGTCAATTCAAAGAAGGCGATAAAATAATCGTAAAACACAAAAAGAATACCGAGGAACTTTATTTCGTGCCGGATAAGAAATCGCTGGAAGAAAATGAAGCAGCTCAGAATAAAGCCGACGATGAAGTGAAAAATTCCGACAAAGAAGAAGAAAACAGCGAAGAAAAAAACACGATTAATGAATAAACTCGACGAGAAATCGATACTTGAAAGACTGCCCTCGATAAAAGGGTGGTCTTTCGACAATAATAAATTGACACGCAGTTTTAAACTCGATTCGTTTTCGGAAGCGGTTGCGTTTCTGGTCAGGATCGCCATCGAAGCGGAAAAAATCGACCATCATCCCGACATAAGATTATTCGGGTGGAATAATGTGGAAGTAACGCTTCAAACTCACAGCGTTAACGGTATTACGGAAAACGATTTTAAACTCGCTAATTCAATAAACCTTTTATACTCTTATGAATAAACAGGAAATACTAGATATTTTTTTGAAAACGGAAGCCTTACTCGAAGGTCACTTCTTATTGACATCCGGCAGACACAGCAATCAATATTTTCAATGCGCTCTCGTGCTTCAATATCCGGAATACAATTCATTGATCTCGGGAATGATAGCGGATCATTTTAAGAACCATGAAATCGACGCGGTGATATCGCCGGCAATCGGAGGAATTGTTGTCGGGCAGGAAGTTGCGCGTCAGTTAAACAAAAAATCGATTTTTGCAGAACGCGAAGATAAAACCCTGACTCTCAGAAGAGGATTCGGCATAGAAGCCGGCAAGAAATATCTGGTGTGCGAAGACGTAGTTACGACAGGCGGTTCCGTTTTCGAAGTGATGGACATTGTTAAAAATGGCGGAGGCATTGTCGCCGGCGTGGGTTTTATAGTCGACAGGAGCAACAATAAAGTCGATTTCGGCGTCCCCCAATTCAGTACTTTACAACTTGAGGTTAAATCTTTTCTTCCTGAAGAATGCCCTCTGTGCAAAGAAAATAAGATACCTCTCGTAAAACCCGGTTCCAGAAAAATTAAATAAAAATATGAAAAATATTATCTCTTTTATTTTTCTGTTTTATGTGGCGGTCTATCCTCAGGCGGAATTCAATAAATATTTTCTCGATAAGACGCTACGGGTAGATTTTTATCAGACCGGCGACAAAAACAACGAGATTATTTCGTTCAATCGATTAATTGAAGAGCCCTATTGGGGCGGCTCGGAAATAAATTTAATCGATACTTTTTATTACGGAAATTATTTCCTGAAAGTTTTTGATGTTTCGGAAAACCGTTTAATCTATTCGAGAGGATTTTCAACTCTCTTTCAAGAATGGCAAACTACGGACGAAGCCGATACCGTAGTTAAAACATTCGCCTGTTCAGTAACATTTCCGTATCCCAAATCGAAAGTAAGAATCGAAATCGACAAAAGAGACCGGCAAGGAATATTCATTAATAAATTTTCATATGTAATCGATCCTAACAATTATTTTATAGTTAAGGAACGACCGAAAAAATACGACGCTTTCAAAGTTCATTACAGCGGAGATCATCACAAAAAACTCGACATAGTATTTTTGCCGGAAGGTTACACGATAGAAGAAATGGATAAATTTCGCGACGACTGCAAACGTTTTGCTGATTACCTTTTTGAATTTTCTCCTTTCGATGAATTAAAAGAAAAAATCAATATCTGGGGGGTCGAAGCTCCTTCCGGAGAAACCGGAACGGACATTCCGGCTGAGAATATCTGGAAGAATACTATTTTGAATTCCAGATTCTATACATTCGACAGCGAACGATATCTGATGACAGAAGATTATTATTCGGTCAGAGACGCAGCTTCGAACGCTCCTTACGATCAAATTTTTATAATAGTAAATACTGCAAAATACGGCGGCGGAGCGATCTATAATTTTTATAATGTAACCGCTTCGGACAATCGACTATCCAAATTGATCTTTGTGCATGAATTCGGTCACGGACTCGCCGGACTTGCCGACGAATATGCCGACACTTCTACATACAATGAATTTTATAATCTCGAGACGGAACCGTGGGAGCCGAACATAACGACGCTTGTCAATTTCGAATCGAAATGGAAATCGTTAATAGAAAGTAACACTCCCGTGCCCACGCCGGCAGATTCGACCTACTCGGATAAAATCGGCGTTTTTGAAGGCGGGGGATATGTCTTAAAAGGCGTTTATCGTCCTACAATTAACAGCTTGATGAGGTCCTTCAGTTCGAAAGAATTTAACGAAGTGTGCCGCCGGGCTATCATTAATATTATTAACTTTTACTCCGAATAATGGATCAGAAAAAACTCATAAAAACATTTGACACAATTGCCTCGGGCAATTTCAAAACGGACACAGATCTGCTGAAGTATGTGCTCGAACAGATAGTGAGCAAAGAGCAATTCAACTTAAACGGCGGAAGACTCTGGAAACTCGACGCTTCGGCGGCTGCATATAAATTGGTATTCCAGACAGGCAATCTTACCAAGATTCCTGAAAATTACATGTTGTCGATTTCCGAAAACCCGATACTCGATAAGATTGCGAAGGAACGCACTATTTTAGCGGATGAAACCGATATGACATTACTGTCGAAAGGAATTTTCAGGTATTCGGCGTCAGGAGTGGGGAAAAAAATAAATGTAAACGGCAAAAAATATTACGAGTATTTACTGGCGGTTAACAGCGACCAGATCGGAGAAGAATTACGCGATACGTTAAATGCAGTGGCTACCGTACTGACTTCCAAGTTGCGCGAGAGATATCTGACTGCAATAAGAAAAAATCTTATTAAAGATATCGACAAAGCAAAGGAACTGCAAAAAAGCATCCTTCCGGAGCATCAATATAATTTTCATTTCTATGAAATATTCGGAGTGACAATACCTGCGGAAACAGTAGCGGGCGACTTTTACGATTATCTGAAAATCGGCGAAGACGAAGAGCGGCTCGGAATAGTCGTCGGCGACGCAGCTTCGAAAGGGCTTGCCGCCGCCGCCGAAGCGATGTATATTTCCGGCGCCGTCAGAATGGCGTCGACTTTTCAGGTAAAAATATCGCCGATGATGTACCGTCTAAATCAGCTTGTCAATAAAATTTTCAGCGACGATAAATTTGTTTCCCTTTTTTATTGCGAACTTTCGATCGACAAAAAAGGTCTTTGCCTTTATTCAAACGCGGGTCACAATCCGCCATTGTTTTATAAAAAGAGCGCAAATACATTTTACACACTTAACTCAACAGGTCCGCTTTTGGGTCCTGCGCCGAATTCGAAGTATGAAACGGACAGTATTAACTTCGACCCAAACGACATACTGGTTATTTACACCGACGGAGTAACAGAGTCGGCTAACAACAAGTACGAGTTTTATGGCGAGTCGAGACTTTCCGATATTATCAAAAAGAATTCGAATCTCACTTCGAGAGATATCGCATACGCAATACTCGACGACGTAACAAAGTTTTCCACAGGCGAAAGCAAGTATCAGGACGATAAAACCATTGTAGTAATCAAAAGGAATGACTGATGGAGTTAGTAGAAAAAATTTATAACGCAGGCGTGGTAGGAGCGGGAGGAGGAGGTTTCCCGTCTCATATTAAAGCGAAATCAAAAGTGGAATTTTTGCTGGCAAACGGAGCCGAATGCGAACCGTTAATTCATAAAGACTACGAACTGATGGTTCATTTCCCGGAAAAAATTCTGGACGGCATTGACAATCTGTTAAAACAGACGGGAGCAAAAAAAACTTTTATAGGAATCAAAGAGAAGAATAAAAAAGCCATCGACTCGATTGCCGATTCGATTAAAAATCCTTCGATTGAACTTTCGCTATTAGGCGATTTTTATCCTTCGGGCGACGAATACGAACTGGTTTATGCCGCAACAAACAGATTAATTCCTCCGCACGGACTGCCATTGGATGTCGGTTGTCTTGTCAACAATGTTGAAACTTTATATAACATATCGAACGCCGCAGAAGGTATTCCAGTTACGAGAAAATTTTTATCTGTAACGGGCGCCGTAAAAAATCCGAAATCGTTTTTCGTTCCCGTGGGAACCAGCTTCAGAGAACTGATCGAACTTGCCGGCGGAACAACTCTGCAGGATTACGGAATTTTCGTAAGCGGAATTTTGATGGGACGGTTAACTTTCGATATTGACGAACCTGTTACGAAAACGACCGCGGGAATTATTGTGCTTCCGATAAATCATTATCTTATCGACCGTATGAAACGTCCGATTCATGACATGAACAGAATAGGCAAATCCGCTTGCGACCAGTGTAGTTATTGTACGGAATTTTGTCCGCGTTATCTTTTAGGCTACGACGTTCAGCCGCATAAGGTGATGCGTTCTCTTGCATTTACAACAACCGGCGAAAGCGTTTGGAATCAATATGCCGACTTATGCTGTTCCTGCGGGCTCTGTTCGCTTTACGCATGTCCGGAAGATCTTTATCCGAGGGAAGCTTGCAATCAAGGCAAAGACTATTTAAGAAAAAACGGAATGCGATACGAGCAAAAGAAAGAAGTGAAAGTGCATCCGATGAAAGAGGGAAGAAGAGTGCCTCTGAAAATGTTAATGAAAAAATTACAATTGACCGATTACGACAGAGCTACGCCTTTTGAAGAAATCGATTATACGCCGGGTCGGGTAAAATTATTGCTTAAACAACACGCCGGTCAGCCTGCAAGTCCGGTCGTAACTTTGAACCAAAAAGTACGAAAAGGCGATCTTGTTGCGGACGTTGAACCCGAAAAAGTCGGCGCTAGAATTCACGCTTCGATAGACGGAGTAATAAAAGAAATTACAGATAATTATATTATAATTGAAAATTAAATTCCGGGGCTAAAATGAACTCATTGGGATTAGTCGAAATGACGAGCATTGCGGCTGGAATGCAGGCTGCAGACATTATGTTAAAAACTTCGAACGTAGAACTGATTCTTTCGCGAACAATTTGTTCGGGCAAATATATGGTGCTCATAGGCGGCGAAGTTGCTGAAGTGGAAACCGCCGTGGATAATGCCGTCAATCAGTTGTCTTTCGGTATAATTGACACGTTTGTGATACCGAATGTTCACAAAGATATTTTTCCCGCGCTGGCGGGACATTCGAACGTAGAAATGCTTGAAGCGCTCGGAATAATAGAATCGTTTTCAGTAGCCTCTTTGATTGAAGGAGCGGACGCTGCAGTAAAAGCGGCGAGCGTTAAATTAATTGAAATTCGTCTTGCTATGGCTCTCGGAGGAAAAGCTTTTTGCACATTGACCGGCGATGTAGCGGCTGTGCAAAGCGCCGTGGACGCCGGCGCAAAAGTGATTGCAGACAGAGGCTTGCTCGTCAATAAAGTGGTAATACCCAAACCGCGCAAAGAATTGCTTAGCGAAATGATCTGATTACTCGTATTGTTTCGGTACTACGCAAATGAAAACAAAATTTGTATTGTCAGAAATATTTTTATACTGGTGGTACTCGTTTGGCATTACAAGAGCAAAGTCTCCTTCTTTTAACGGGCGCTCGTGCCCGTCTTTGTCCACCAAAACTCCGTATCCCTCAATCACATAATTTAATTGCTCGTAATTATGACTATGATAAGGAGTATACCCGTTAGGCTCAAGAGTAAATACGCGCATCGAATATGCGGGCGTACCGTCGGCGGAAGATATCGGAATCTGTTTTTTAACTTTGTATGTTCCCGCCATATCGACAACGCGGCTTTCTATTTCTTTAATATTGACTATTTTCATAACTTCTCCTGTTTAACAAATTAATTATATTATTTAAACATAAAAATATCAAATAAATTAGACATTTTATGAGTTTAGCAAATAAATACGGGAAATGGGCAATTGTCACCGGGGCGTCTTCCGGTATCGGCAAAGAATTCGCTCTTTATCTGGCGAAAGAAAAAATTAACTTAATTTTGATTTCGCGCAGAAGCAAAGACGAGCTTGCAAACCAATTAAGAAATAATTACGGCGTTGAAGTTATTGCGCTCGACCTCGATTTGAGCGAGCCTGATAATTTGAGACTTATTCAGAAAGAAATTGAAGAGAAGGATATCGGTATATTAATAAATAACGCCGGATTCGGCAAAGCCGGAAATTTTATGAATCATGATATTCGCGTATACAGTGAAATGATTATTCTGAATTGTTTAGCGCCTGTATACCTGACCAATTTAGCGCTCGAAAAAATGTTGAAAAAAAGAAAAGGAGCGATAATATTTTTAGGCAGCCTTGTAGCGTATCAGCCCACGCCTTATATGTCGGTCTACTCGGCAACGAAATCGTTCGATTTAACGTTAGGATTGTCGCTCTACGGGGAATATAAAAAGAAGGGGATCGATATTCTCGTCGTAAATCCCGGTCCTACAAAAACAGAATTTCATAAAGTCGCCGGTTCCGACGGCGGTTATTTTCAGAGAGAAGCCCCCGACGTAGTCAAAACGGCAATCAGAAGTTTGGGTAAGAAGCCGACGGTTTTGGACGGCATTATAAATAAAATATTGGTACTCGCCGGCAGATTTATTCCGGTTAAATTGTCACTTGCAATTACCGAAAAAATCGCCCGCTCGATTTACGTTAAAAATTAGAATTTTATTTTCTGCACGTCTTCGAGTTTGATAGTCTTAAGATCTTCGTCGGAAGGATTGATTAAAGAGGCTATTCTGTTTTCCTGGTTACTTATTGCCGTGTAAAGAATATTTCGCGCAGTCATTGCATTTCTGAAATTATAGTCCCTCTTTTCATAGAGGTCGTTGAAAATCTCAAGCAGCATTTGTAGGGCTCCTTCGTCTAGCAGGTAACCGTGCTTGTCTGCTATGTAATAGGCGATTGTAAGAAGCTGGCGGGGAGTGTAATCTTCGAAATAAAGAACCTGCGAAAAATACGCCGACAAATCGGGATTTTTTTCAATCACTGAAGTGGCGTTGTCAAAATTATCAGCCAATATTACAACGAACTTGTTTTTATGACGGGTTATTCCGTTGAGAATTGCGTCGAATGCTTCCTTCCCGAAATCTTCGGTAAAGAGAGTTGAAAAATTATCGATCATTAAAATGCCGCCGAGCGAATCTTTAATTAATTCCTCTGCCCGGATTTGCGTGGAATCCTGAAAATTTCTAACCAGGTCGGCTCTTTCCACTTTTACAAGATGTCCTTTCGACAATATTCCAAGTTCACGCAATATATTGCCGAATAATTTTGCAACCGTTGTTTTTCCCGTGCCGTCGTTGCCAATAAAAATTGCATTCGGATTCTTTTCAATTACATGCAATCCTTTTTCACGTTTCAGTTGAGCAATCTTTGAACCGCTTATTAATTTCAGTATTCCTTCTTTTACATTTTCGAGACCTATGAGCGAATTCAGCTCGTCCATATATTCCTGTAGTTTGAGAGGGTCTCCTTTCACTCTGTATTCTCTGGCATTGTAAGTGACTCCCGTAACTTCATTTATATCTTCCAGAATAATCGTATTCATTACATCTTCCGTGCGTTCATTTGAATCGAGATCTGCAATTCTGAGTAAGAGTTTTTTCTTCAACCTTTCGAGCAGATTTCTGACAATACGCGCATTGCCGAACTTTTTATCGCGATGGTTATACAGATCCCTGAAATAACTCAAAAGAGCTTCCTCGGCGTCGGGCGCAAGTTTTTTATTTTCGTTCGAAAGAGCCCGTTTTATGATTTCCATCATTTCATCGGGAGTATAGTCTTCAAAGACTATCGATTTTGTAAAACGCGATTCAAGACCGGGATTACTGTAAATAAATTGTTTCATTTCTTCCGTATAACCGGCGGCGATTACAATAAATTTCCCTCTGTCGTCTTCCATTCTTTTCAAAAGGATATCGATAGCTTCTCTTCCGAAATCCGAATTTCCTCCTCCCGACTTGGTCAGCGCATAGGCTTCGTCAATAAATAAAGTTCCGCCGAGCGCTTTGTCGATAACAGCTTTTGTCTTCTCGGCTGTTTGACCGACATAACCGGCTACCAAGCCCTGCCGGTCGGTTTCTACCAGATGACCTTTGCTCAAAATTCCGAGCGCCGAGAATATTTTGCTGAACAGACGAGCGACTGTCGTTTTGCCTGTGCCGGGATTTCCCAGGAACAAATAGTGGTCGGAGAATTTTTCGGTTAAATTTTCGCCTTCTTCTGCAAAGAAACGCGCAAGTTTTACAAGCTCGTTTATCTCTTTCTTAACGCCTGCTAGTCCTACCAGATTGTCCAACTCTTTAAGAGCTTCCGACAAAAGTTCTTCGTTGATCGGAGTCCTGTAAGATTTTCCTTCGGCGGGTTTAAATACCTTTTGAATATCGCTTAGCGTAATTGTGGTTAATTTTTCTTTGCTTCTTTCTGAATCGGGCAACGATAAGATCCGTTTGCTTAAGTTCAGTTTCGATTCATCCAATATTTTTTTTATCAGCCGTGCATTGCCGAACGATTTATCTCTGTTTCTGTAGAGATTAATTAGTTCTTTCTTGAGAAATTCTTCCGCGTCTTTGCTTAAGCCGTAATCTTCCGATTCGGCAGACTTTTTGAAAATTTCTACAAGTTCGTCCGGAGTGTAATCTTCAAAAACAAACGTATGGGTGAATCTCGATTTAAGCCCCGGATTCGATTCGAGGAAATCATTCATTTCTTCGGGGTATCCGGCTGCAATTACAACAAATTCGCCTTTCTTGTCTTCCATCCTTTTTAACAGAATATCGATGGCTTCCTGTCCGAAGTCCTGGGCGCTTCCGCTTTTTTTAATAAGCGTATAAGCTTCGTCGATAAAAAGGACTCCTCCAAGCGCATCCTGAATAACTTTTTCAGTTTTTTGAGCCGTCTCTCCGATATATTGTCCTACCAGCGCGGCTCTGTCTACTTCCACGACATGACCAGATGGGAGAATGCCCATAGCTCTCAGAATGTTTCCGATTAAACGAGCTATTGTAGTTTTGCCCGTACCGGGATTGCCCAGGAAGACTGCGTTAATTGCAATATTTTCTTCCGATTTTAATCCGTATTTTTTCCTTTCTTTTATGAATTCGAGATATGTAATAAAGTCCCGAACGGTTTGTTTTATGTTTTTTAGTCCGATAAACGAATCGAGTTCTTCAATCAATTCCTCCAGTGATTTATCGTCCGGAGGTTTGACGACGTTTTCGCGTTCTTTGGTTTTTATTATTCTTTTCTCTTCGCGTTTTTCTTCTTTTTCTTTGATACGAAAATCGTTTATTCCGAAATATTTTTCTCCTACTTTGAATTCATTTACGTAGAGTTCCAGTTTGCCCTGTCCTTTCTTCCAGAAACCGGGCAAATCCGAACCGATATTTTGCGTGAATATTACCGAGTCCCATTCTTTAGGAACGTTCAATTTAAAATTTGTTGTTCCAGTTTCCATGTCGTCGATGTAGGTTATAATTTTGCAATTATATTCGCTGTCTTTCTTGCCGAATTCGGGATTATCAAAAATTACTTCCACGCTAATCCAATTGCACCTTTTGTCGATCTGTTTGTAGTATTCTCGAACTTTTGTTTTCGATTCCCGGTCCGGATCAAAAATTTTTATTGAAAGTAGTTTTATATAATCGTTAGGGAAGAGGAGGGCGTTTGTTTTGAATGCGGAAGTTTTTTCGCCCGTTTTCGATAAATCGGGCAGAACGATTTTATTTTCGTTTGTACGACTTATCGGAGTTTCGTCTTCATAATCCGTTTCTCTGAATTTAAGCAGAGCATTATAAATGAAATTGAATTTTTTGTTCTTGGCAAATTTATTCTTCAATGCCTCCGCTTTACGGAAAGCCGGAAGATACTGAAACAGATAGAACATCGATTCGATATTGAGCAATTCGGCTTCGTCGCGGTAATATTCCGAATATTGAAGTAATTTTTCCGAGACTAGCAAAGCAAACCAATATTCTTTTTTGTTGACAGCCTCTGTCGCAAGTTCGAGAATTTTCTCGGAATCCTTTTTCCCGAGTTTCATATTGACATCCGAAATCAGAACAGCTTGCTCGAGAAGCGTTTTCAAATTACTTAACATTTCGTTGTCATCGGCGCGCAGGAACGGGGATCGGTTCAAAAGATCGAGCGCTTCCTTGTATTTTTTCAATCCCGCCAGCGCTCTGATTTTTGTGGTAAGAGTCCACTTTAACAGATTAAGTTCGTTGTCAATCGATTTATTTATATCGGCGAGAGCGCCTTCATAAATGCACATGCGAGAAAGGAGATAAGCCCTGTGGAATCGGATCCTGGATGAATCGCTATCGAGCTCTACCGCCAAATTTGCGTAATCGAGGGCTTTTGTCGGATTGCCGTTTTCAAGATAAGCCCACGCTAACGAAATTATTGCCTCGGGGTCGTTCGGACGGAGAGAATATAATTTTTCTGCTGCGGTTAGGGCTAAACGGTATCTGCCATTCCACAAATGTTCGTATATTTCGGACTGAAGATTATTTAAATCTTCGTTCATCATAGGGCAGTACGATAAATTGATTTTTTGTTAAATAAAATATAAAAAGTTAAGTGGATTTACTATAATTCAAAAATTTTTTTGTTGGACGGAACAATTACGGATTAACATCGTCTTAAGAGGCAACAAACGGAGGCGCTATGAAAACTAAAGTTACCGTGTTTTTTCTGCTTGCAATTATTTTTGCAGGATGCGGAGTGTGGGGAGTCCGGGGCAGCGGCAATTTGAAAACCGAAACGAGAGAAATAAGAAATTTCAATAAAATTGAAGTCGGAGGCGCATACGACATCAAAATAAAATGCGGCGAGAAAGAATCGATAGAAATTACCGCAGAAGAAAATCTTCTTCCGCTTATCGAAACGAAAGTTAAGCACAACAGACTAATAATTGACACCCGCAGAAGTATTTCTCCACGAAAAGAAATAAAGATAGTTGTAACTGTGCCTGAATTGAATTATATCGAATGTTCCGGAGCGAACAATATGCGGGTTTACAATATCGATACCGACGATCTCGACGTCGAATTGAGCGGAGCGGGCAATATTGTAATGGATGGAAATGTTAAAACATTGCACGCCGAGATATCGGGAGCGGGCAATATCGACGCCAAATCTCTTAAAGCCGAGAACGTATATATATCGGTCAGCGGAGCGGCAAGCGCAAGCGTGTATGCTTCAAAATATTTAAACGCCTCGGTTTCAGGCGTCGGTTCGATCGATTATTACGGCGATCCCGAAAAAACAAAAACCAACGTCTCGGGCATCGGCTCGATTAGCAGAAAATAATCTACTCAAAACGGCATAACTAAACAGTAATCGCCTTTTATCATTTAAGAGGGCGGGCGATTAGCCTTTATTTTAATTTTCCAGATAATTAACTGCAATAGGAAATATTAAGGGCGAAAACCTTTTCGAAGAATTTTCTCCGGAAAATATAACCTTTTAAATAGCATAATGCGACCCAATATACTTTATAAATTTAGAATTCGTTTTTTTACTTTTCTCACTGTTAGGAAACAGTTAAGTAAAAAACGGATATAAACCTCACTTTTAGCCATATAAATAAGTCATCGCTGTCCTTATTTTTTGGCATATTATCTGTATATAATTAATAACCTAAATAAATAAGAGAAGAACAACATGGATGGCAATATTTTTCAGCATTATCCTAAAAACGACCGTAGTAATTTAATAGCCATGCTTCAGGATATTCAGGAGGTTCACGGCTATCTACCCGAAAAAGAATTACGAAAAGTAGCAGACCATCTCGGTATGTCGTTAAGCGGAGTTTACGGAGTAGCCACATTTTACAATCAATTTCGGTTAACTCCTCTTGGAAAGAATATTATAAGAGTATGCCGCGGAACGGCATGCCATGTAAAAAATTCCGCAAATATTCTAATGGCTCTCGAAAACGAATTGGGAATATGCGCAGGTCAAACTACTCGCGATAAATTATTTACCCTCGAAACAGTTGCATGCATTGGCGCCTGCAGTATTGCGCCCGTAATTAATATCAACGACGACTACTACGGACGCGTTACAGTTAAAGAAATTCCCAAAATACTTAATAAATACAAAAAACAAGAACAAGCAGTGAGCGCAGAATGAAAAGTTTTATTGAAAAATGTTGCGACCAGTGCTGGCATTCACCAAGCACTCCCTGCGAGCTTTTTGTAGCTTGCTCTATAGATGGACCTCTTTGCCACAACGACGATAAATGCAAAGAAAAATATAAAAATCTGAACGAAGCTCTCCGTTACGAGTCGACACAAATTCCAGTGATTTTTATCGGTATGGGCACATGCGGACTGGCTTCGGGAGCGGATAAAGTTAAATCCGCAATCGAAGAAGAGCTCGCCAAAGAAAACATTAAAGCCTTGATAGTGCCGACCGGATGCGTCGGTTATTGCGCAAAAGAACCGATAGTAGACATTAAACTGCCCGGAGAGGACAGGATATCTTATTGTGAAATCCAGCCTAAAGATATTAAGGATTTGATAAAGACTACAATTATTGATAAGAAAGTTTATAAGAAAAAATTACTCGGTTCATACGGCGAAACCAAAGACGGCATTCCGAACATAAACGAAACTCCGTTCTTCAAAAGACAGCATAAAGTGGTTCTGAAAAATTGCGGGGTAATTAATCCGAACTCGATTGACGAATATATTGCCTCGGGAGGATTCAAAGCGCTCGATAAAGCTCTCAGAATTCTCACGCCCGAAAAAGTAATCGAGGAAATAAAATCAAGCGGTTTGAGAGGAAGAGGGGGCGGAGGATTTCCGACAGGTATTAAATGGGAACTTGCGCATAAAAAGAATTCCGATACAAAATATATAATTTGTAACGCGGACGAAGGAGACCCCGGCGCTTTTATGGATCGTTCCGTGCTGGAAAGCGATCCCTACCGGCTTATCGAAGGCATGATTATCGGCGCTTATGCAATCGGAGCGTCATACGGATATATCTACTGCCGCGCCGAATATCCGCTCGCAATCGAAAGACTTGAAGACGCTATTCTAAAATGCAGAGAATACGGTCTTCTCGGAAAAAATATACTCGACAGCGATTTCGACTTCGACCTCAAAATTAAAAAAGGAGCGGGCGCTTTCGTATGCGGCGAAGAAACCGCTCTGATTGCATCGATAGAAGGTAAAAGAGGAATGCCTCGTCCCAGACCGCCGTATCCCGCCGACAGCGGATTGTGGGGCAAACCCACTGTAATTAATAATGTGGAAACTTTTGCCAATGTGCCTTCCATTGTTAATATGGGCTCTGCTTGGTTCGCATCCACCGGTACAAAAACCAGTAAAGGCACGAAAGTTTTTGCCTTGAGCGGAAAAGTTGTAAACAGCGGTTTGGTAGAAGTTCCGATGGGAATTACTTTGCGCGAAGTGGTTTTCGATATCGGCGGGGGAATTCCTAACGATAAAAAGTTCAAAGCCGTTCAAATAGGCGGACCTTCCGGCGGCTGTCTGCCGGATTCTGTTCTCGATACCGAAGTCGATTACGAATCTTTAAGAGAAGTCGGGGCTATGATGGGCTCCGGCGGCTTTGTTGTTATGGACGAAGATACCTGTATGGTCGACGTGGCAAAATTCTTCCTTACATTCATTCAAAATGAATCGTGCGGCAAATGCGTCCCCTGCCGTGAAGGCACCAAAAGAATGCTCGAAATTATCGAAAGAATTCCCGTGCGATACGGTACAAACGGAGATAAAACCGAACAGCTTCAGCGTTTCAAAGGAATAATTCATCTTCAGAGACTCGCTAAGGTTATTCAGGATACTTCTCTTTGCGGACTGGGACAGAGCGCGCCAAATCCGGTATTATCGGGCTTGCGTTATTTCAGAGACGAATACGAAGAACATCTCTTCGAAAGGAAGTGCGGCGCAAAAGTATGTAAGGAAATATTGACATACGAAATCGATCCCGACGCATGCAACGGATGCGGTGTTTGTTTGCGTAAATGTTCCGCGGAAGCGATTATCGGCGAAAAGAAACAACCGCACCAGATTATTCAGGTAAAATGCACAAAATGCGGTATGTGTTTCGAATCGTGCCGCTTTGACGCAATTCAAGTTAATTAATTTCTAACGGAGATTAATATGATAGAATTAACAATAAACGATATAAAAGTAAAAGCCGAAGAAGGCATGACAATTCTCGAAGCCGCAAAATCAGTCGGCATTCATATCCCAACGTTATGTCATATGAAAGATCTATTTCCTACGGGCGCATGCAGAATCTGCGTTGTTGAAGTCGAAGGTATGAGAAATCTTACTCCGAGCTGCGCTTATCCCGTTACCGAAGGAATGAAAGTGCAGACCAATTCGCCGAGAGTAAGAGTCGCCAGAAAAACCATTGTTGAGCTGTTGATTGAAAATCATCCGCAGGATTGCTTGATTTGCGTAAGAAACAAAAATTGCGAGCTTCAGGATTTATCCGAAAGATATAACGTACGCGAACATCGTTATGTAGGCGAAAAGAAAAATCACGCTATCGACATTTCGAGCCCTTCAATGGAACGGGACCCTGCAAAATGTATACTTTGCGGAAGATGCGTAAGAACATGCAACGAAATTCAAAAAATCGGAGCCATTGATTTTACGAACCGCGGTTTCAAAAGCAACGTAACGACGCCTTTTAATAAAGGTCTAAACGTTAGCGATTGTATTCTTTGCGGGCAATGCATTCTGGTTTGTCCGACAGCCGCGCTTCGCGAAAGAAGCCATGCAAAAGAAGTCGTTAACGCATTGAACGACAAAAAGAAATTTACGGTCGTTCAGGTAGCTCCGGCTGTAAGAGCGACGCTGGGCGAAGAATATAATCTTCCGATCGGTACGAATGTAACAGGTAAAATAATTACCGGATTGCGACGACTCGGTTTCGATAAAGTTTTCGATACGAATTTCGGCGCCGACCTAACTATAATCGAAGAAGCGACGGAACTCATAAATCGTCTTAGCAAAGGCGGCGTAACTCCGATGTTCACAAGCTGCTGCCCAGGATGGATTAAATTTGCAGAACAAAATTATCCGCACTTGCTCGAACATCTATCCACGTGCAAATCGCCTCATGAAATGGAAGGAGCTATAATCAAATCGTATTACGCTAAAAAGATGGGGCTTAATCCGGAAGACATATTTGTCGTTTCGATAATGCCGTGTACGGTTAAAAAATTCGAGGCAAGCCGTCCTGAACTTTCGGAAGAAAAGATGCCCGACGTAGACGCTGTATTGACAACAAGAGAATTGGTCAGACTCTTCAAAGTAGCAGGCATCGATTTTAACGATTTACCGGACGACGAATTTGACAATCCTTTGGGAGAATCGACCGGGGCTGCAGCGATATTCGGCACAAGCGGCGGCGTTATGGAAGCCGCTTTGAGAACCGCGTATTTCAAACTTTCCGGCAAGGAACTGGAAAACGTCGACTTGACAAATGTACGAGGTTTCGACGGCGTAAAAGAATTTTCCGTCGATATTAACGGAACGACGGTCAACGTTGCGGTCGTTAACGGTATCGGCAACGTAAGAGGTATATTGGAACAAATAGAAAAAGGCGAATCAAAATATCATTTTATCGAAGTAATGGCGTGCCCGGGCGGTTGTATAAACGGAGGCGGACAGCCGATTCATCAAAAACCAGAAAAAGTTCAAAAACGCGCTCGAGCCCTCTATGAAATCGACGCTAAGATGAAAAACAGAAAATCGCACGAAAACGAATCGCTCAAGAAGCTTTATAACGAATTCTTGGGAGAGCCGAACGGTCATCTGTCGCACGAGTTGCTCCATACTACTTACGTAAACAGAAAAAAAATATTAGAAGAATTATGATTTGATGGGAATTGTTTCGACCATAGGACAAAGATGCAAAAGATGTTATTCCTGCATCAGGGAATGTCCCGCCCGCGCAATACGAGTATTAAACGGGCAGGCGGTCGTTATTGAAGAACGATGCATTGCTTGCGGACACTGCGTTAAAGTTTGTTCTCAAAACGCCAAGCAGGTGCTCGACGATGTGGGAATAGTTATGAATGAATTACTGCCTTCGTACGAAGTTTATGCAATAGTAGCGCCGTCTTTTCCGGCTTCGTTTCCCGGAGTCGAAAAACAATTTATTACCGCGCTTAAAAAACTCGGATTCAAACACGTAAGCGAAGCGGCTTTCGGAGCGGATCTTATCAGCGACCGGTACAAATCTTTCATCGAAAACAATTCCGGCAAAACGATAATCAGTTCGCCTTGTCCGGCAATCTACAACTGGATCACGAAATATTTTGTTGAAATTTCCGGTAACCTTGCTGCTGTTGTTTCGCCGATGATTGCAATGGGAAGATTCCTTAAGAAAAATTACGGCGACCATATTAAAGTTGTTTTTATCGGTCCGTGCATTGCAAAGAAAAGCGAATACCTCGATCCGGAAGTTGACGATGCAATCGACGCCGTTCTTACATTCAAGGAAATCAAACAGATATTCGAACAAAAAGAAATTGACCTTAATTCGCTCGACGCGTCGTCTTTCGATCCTCCGCACGCGTATATGGGAAAAGCTTATCCGTTGACGGGCGGACTACTGAAAACTACCGACACTCACGGGGACATTCTGGAAAAGGAAATCATTGTTGTAGAAGGGAAAGATAAAGTGGAAGAAATACTGAACGAAATCGCAGACAAAAAGATTAAATCGAAGTTCGTCGACATTCTGTTTTGCGAAGGCTGCATAAACGGTCCCGCAGTCGATTCCGAATTGAACTACTATTCCCGCCGCGAAAAAGTAATTTCTTTTATCGAGTCGGACATCAATTCTTTCGATAAAAAAGTATGGCAAAGCGCTTTGTACAACAATCGGGATATTGACCTGTCGAGAAATTTTACGATTAGAAATCAGCGGAGACCAACCCCGCCGGAAGAAACAATAAAATCTATACTTGCAAAATCGAATAAATTCTCCAAGTCGGACGAATTAAACTGCGGCGCTTGCGGATATCCCACATGCAGGGAATACGCTATTGCCATCGCAAAAGGACTGGCGGAAGAAGATATGTGCCTGCCTTATTTAATCGATAAACTGGAACAGGCAAATAAAGAAATCAGAGAAACGCAGGAACAACTTGCAAACGCGGAAAAGTTAGCCTCAATCGGTCAACTTGCAGCCGGAGTCGCTCATGAACTCAATAACCCGCTCGGTTCTATTTTAATTTATGCGTCGATGTTAAAGAAAAAAATCGAAAGAATCGGCGGCGATAAACAAAACATAGAAGACTTAAAACTTATTATCGAAGAGACGGAAAGATGCAAAAACATAGTTTCAAACCTTTTGAATTTTGCCCGGCAGGGACGCCTTTGCCTTGACGAAATCGAAATAAAATCGATAATCGACTCGATATTCAAACTGATTAAAATACGCGCAGAGTTCAGTGATATCAATCTGAATATCGACGACAGAGCCGGCGGAGTCAAAATTCAGGGAGACCGCGATCAGCTCAAACAGGCTTTTATGAATATTATTATTAACGCCTGCGAAGCAATGGAAAATTCCAAGAATAAAATTCTTTCCGTTATTATTAATGAATCGGACAATAAAATAAAAGTAGTAATTCGCGATACGGGATGCGGAATAAAGCCGGAGTATATCAATAAAATTTTTACGCCGTTCTTTACCACAAAAAAAATGGGAAAGGGAACGGGACTCGGGCTGGCAATTACATACGGAATCATAAAGATGCACCGCGGTGATATTACGGTCAAAAGCAAACCGGACGAAGGCTCGGAATTTGAAATCACTTTGCCAATTAAACAAAATTATATGATACTGAATTAAAAAGGATGGTGTTAAAATGGAGATCAAAAAAATTCTGTTGGTCGATGACGATATCGATTTACTCGAACAGAACAAAGTATTATTGGAATCCAGAGGATATAAAGTAGTTACAGCCGAAAACGGAGCAAAAGGCTGGGAAGTTTTTCAAAAAGAAAATCCCGACGCAGCCATTATCGACTTGATAATGGAAGAGATGGATTCGGGTTTTATACTTTGCCACAGAATCAAAAAGAGCAATCCCGGTGTGCCGGTTTTCATTGTTACTTCGGCGCCTTATACAACCGGTTTTAAATTCAGCGCCTCGACAAACGAGGAAAAAGAATGGCTGAAATGCGACGGGATTCTGAATAAACCGATTGTGTTAGAAGAATTGGTTGCGAAACTTAAGAATATGCGATAAATAAATCGTTTAATGGATGAAAAATCCAAAATATTAATTATTGACGACGAAAACGGATTACGCTTGGGAACGGAACGTCTTCTTGAAGAAGAAGGCTATATTGTGGAATCCGCTTCGAACGGAGAAGAAGGTATTCGGTTAGGCAAATCGAAGGAATTCGATATTGCCATTATCGATCTTAAAATGCCTGATGTGGACGGATTGACTGTTCTCAAAGAAATTAAATCCGTCCATCCGAATACGATCTGTTTTATAGCGACCGCATTTGCCAGCTACGACACTGCCATCGAATCGACGCGTCTGGGCGCATTCGGTTATATACCCAAACCGTTCACTCCCGAAGAGCTTATTTATCAAATTGAACAGGGAGTCAATCAACGCAAATTAATACTTGAATCGGAAAGACTGAAAAAAGAGCGCGAAGAAAATTTGCTCGAGCTGGCAAACGAAAAGTCGCGTCTCAACGCAATAATTAAATCGATTAACGACGGCATTCTTGTTATTAATAAAAATGCGGAACTCGTTTATTATAATTATGCCGCTCTCAAATTTCTTGATCTAGCCGATATCGAAATCGGCAGCAAAATATTAAATATACTTCCCGAAAAAGTAGTAAAGACAATAAATAAATTATTCGATTCGGAAACCTTCCATGTAAAAAGCTATTCTCACCAGATAGAACTCAAACCTGACAACGAACTAATTGTGGAGTTCTCTACGACGCCCATTCCGAACTCGGACGGCAGTATTGCGGGCGTCGTTCTGATTATGAGCAATATCACCGAATATAAAAAAATCGAATTGTTGAAATCGCAGTTCGTGTCGATGGTAGCTCACGAGTTGAAAGCTCCGCTTGCCGCGGTTCAGGGGTATCTGAATATTCTAATCGACAAATCGATACAGCTTCCGCCGGAAAAAAAGGAAGACTACATAAAGCGTTCCATTACGCGTCTCAAAGGCTTAACCGATCTTGTTAACGACCTGCTTGATATTTCCAGAATCGAATTAAATACGAAACAAAGGGAAATTGAGCAAATCGATCTCCGCGAGATAATCGAGAACTCAATACAGTTTTTTGAACTCGACATCAAGAAAAAGAACATTTCGATAGAAACGCATCTCGAAGAAAATCTCCCCGCAATAAACGCCGATTACAACGAAATCACTCGCGTTGTGACAAACCTTCTGAGCAACGCAATCAAGTACAATCGTATAAACGGCAATATTTATATAGATCTCTACAAATCCCATAATTACCTTATTCTAAAAATCGGCGATACCGGCATCGGATTGAAACCGGAAGAGAAAACAAAACTCTTCAATGAATTTTACAGAGCCAAAAATGAAATGACACGCGAGATAAGCGGCACCGGGTTGGGATTAAGTATCGTCAAAAAAATTGTCGACTCTTATCACGGTAAAATTGAAGTGGAGTCCGAATTCGGCAAAGGGACTACATTTATTATCAATTTACCTATAAACATAAAATAACTAACAGGAGTGACATATGGCTCTAATTGCAATCATCGATGATGATCCGGACATCCTCGACAGCAGTTCTATTGTGCTCAAATCGAAAGGGCATAACATCGTGACTGCCAATAATCCTCACGACGGTTATAAAATCGTCGTAGAACAGAAACCCGATTTAATTATTCTCGACGTTATGATGGATGAGCCGGACGACGGATTTTATCTGGCTCAAAAATTCCGGAAAGAAGGTATTACTACTCCCATCTTAATGTATTCTTCAGTCTCAAAAGCCACAGGTATGGAATACGACAAAAGCGAATTGGTGCCGGTAGACGACTTTGTTGAAAAACCGATTTCGCCCGAGGAATTAATTAACAAAGTCAATAATCTGCTGAAAGCAAAGGAGGTGAAGTAATATGCTCGTATTAGAAAAAAATGCAATGACCGAAGAAATTGAACAACTGGTCGAAAAATACGGTCGTTCCAGGTCTTCTTTGCTTCCGATTCTTCAGGATATTCAAAGGAAGCATAAATATATTCCCGACTTTGCTCAACAGGAAGTGGCGCGTTTGCTCGATATTCATCCGGTTGAAGTCTACAGTGTAATCACTTTCTATTCTTTTCTCAGTACCACGCCGAAGGGTAAATATATCGTAAAGCTTTGTCAAACAATAGCATGCGACATGCAGGGCAAAGAATCGGTGGCTAAAGCAATCGAAAGGGAACTCGGCATTAAATTCGGTCAAACTACAAAGGACAATAAATTTACTCTCGAGTATGCAAATTGCGTAGGTATGTGCGATCAGGGTCCCGCCATGATTATTAACGAAAGAGTATATACGAAATTGACGCCCGAAAAAGCCGTCCAAATTCTAAGCGAATTAAAGTGAGGTGAGCTATGGAGAAAAAAGAAAGAAAAGGCATCGTACTCTTTTCCGAGTACAAAAGGGGAGAGGCAATTAAAAAAGCGCTCGAAAAATCGCGCGAAGACATTCTATTCGAACTCAGAGAATCGAAACTAAAAGGCAGGGGCGGAGCGGGATTCCCGACGGCTACCAAATGGAATATGGTGGCTGCGGCTAAATCGGATAAAAAATATATCATCTGCAATGCCGACGAAGGCGAACCCGGCACTTTCAAAGACAGAGTCCTTTTGCTCGAATATCCCGAGTTAGTATTTGACGGGATGGTTATTGCAGGTTATACGATCGGCGCTTCGGAAGGCATTGTTTATCTGCGCGGGGAGTACGAATATATGTTAAAGTCTTTAAACGATTATCTGGAGGCTATGAGAAAAGATAATTTGCTCGGCAAAAATATTGCCGGCAAAAAAGGTTTCGATTTCGATATCACTATTCGTCTCGGATCGGGAGCCTATGTTTGCGGCGAAGAAACTGCGTTGATAGAGTCGCTCGAAGGCAACCGGGGCGAAGCCAGAAACCGCCCGCCTTATCCGGTTAACACGGGTTACATGGGCAAACCGACGGTCGTAAATAACGTAGAAACTCTTGCATCCGTACCCCATATTGTTCTGAAAGGAGGAGAATGGTTTAAGAAATACGGAACAGACAAATCAACCGGTTCGAAACTCTTTTCGGTTTCGGGAGACTGCGAACGCCCCGGAGTTTACGAACTTCAATGGGGAACGACAATCAATGAATTGCTGGAAATTGTAGGAGCAAAGGATGCAAAAGCCGTTCAGGTAGGCGGAGCTTCGGGAATTTGCATACCAAAATCGCAATTCGACCGCAGCCTCGCATATGAAGACGCGGCAACGGGCGGGTCGATTATGATATTCGGCGAAGGGAGAAATATGCTGCATGTATTGAAAAACTTTATGGAATTCTTCGTCGAAGAATCGTGCGGTCAGTGCACGCCCTGTCGTATCGGCAATACGAAATTGTTGGAAGGTATCGAAATGATAGAAAAAGGCGAATATACTTTTAGCTATGTCAATAAATTAAAAGAATTAGGACAAACAATGAAAGTGGCTTCTAAATGCGGTCTCGGTCAATCGAGTCCTAACGCATTCATATCGATACTGGAAAATTTCAAAGAAGAAATCTTTAACGGAAACGGAGGTCGAAATGGAAAATAAAGGAGATTTAAGAGCGCCCGTCAGTCAGGTTCCTCACAACGTGCCGATTCCCGAAGACACTTCCGGCATAGGCGGCACGGTAACAGTTGAAATTAACGAAAAGAAAATTTCCGTTCCGTTAGGCACTACAATTCTCGATGCCTGCAAAAAAGTGGGAATATCGATTCCAACGCTCTGCCACCACGAAGATTTATGCATAGCGGGAGTTTGCCGTATATGCGTTGTTGAAGTTGAAGGCATGCGCACATTACAGGCTTCCTGTTCTTTTCCGATTACCACCCCCATAAAAATCAAAACATCTTCGCCAATGGTTCGCAAAGCGCGACGTCATATAATCGACTTGCTGCTGAGCGAGCACTACGGCGAGTGTTATTCGTGTTTTCGCAACGGCAATTGCGAATTGCAGAATTTAGCAAGGGAATACGGCGTCGATACTTATAACTTCGGACATATCGACAAGCCCCGTTACGAAATCGACAATTCTTCTTATTCGGTCGTGAGGGACATGAGCAAATGCATCCTTTGCAAAAGATGCGTTCGCACTTGTATCGATTTACAGGAAGTCGGCGTTTTGGAAGCAATCGATCGCGGCGATAAAACCCATATCGGAACGTTCCTCGAAAAACCGCTTGCGGACGTAATTTGTATCAATTGCGGACAATGCATCAACCGATGTCCCACGGCGGCGTTGCGCGCTAACGATCCGTCGGATGCAATCTGGGAAGCCATCGACGATCCGACAAAACACGTAGTCATTCAGACGGCGCCTTCTCCGCGCGCCGCTATCGGCGAAGAGTTCGGACTCCCGGCAGGCACGTCGATGACAAGGGAATTGAACACGGCATTACGCCGTATCGGTTTCGATAAAGTATTCGATACCAACTTTACCGCCGACCTTACGATCATCGAAGAAGGCACGGAACTGATTCTAAGACTTTATAATGCATTGGTTAAAAAAGAAAAAACAGCGCTTCCTCAATTTACCTCCTGCTCGCCAGGTTGGGTTAAATTCATCGAGCATTATTATCCGGAATATCTCGATAACCTGAGTTCGGCTAAGTCGCCGCAGCAGATGTTCGGAGCGTTGATTAAAACATTTTATGCGCAGCAGGCAGGAATCGACCCTGCAAACATAGTTTCGGTTGCCTTAATGCCGTGCTCTGCAAAGAAGTTCGAATGCAATCGACCGGAAATGAATTCAAGCGGATATAAAGACGTCGACTACGGTTTGACGACTCGTGAAATGGCTCGTATGATTAAAGAAGCCGGTATTAACTTGCCCGAAATGCCAAAGAGCGATTTCGATTCGCCTTTCGGCGAAGCTTCTGGCGCAGGTCTTATTTTCGGCGCTACCGGCGGCGTAATGGAAGCGGCTTTAAGATCCGTTGTAGAATTCGTAACGGGAAACAAAACCGAAGATATTTTCGAAAGAGCCAACATTATTCCTCTGCGCGGATTTGAAGGCATTAAGTATATGGAAATTCCGATCGGCGACAAAGTGGGAGAAGTGCCCGCTTTGATAAAACATTTGATACCTGATTGGAACTGGCTTAAAGGCGCGACATTGAAAGTGGCGGTGGCTCACGGCACTGCAAATGCGAAGAAAATTATGGAAGACATTAAAGCCGGCGGTAAATTCTCCGAATGCCACTTTATCGAATTCATGGCATGCCCCGGAGGATGCCTCGGAGGCGGAGGTCAACCGATTCCGACGACCCCTGAAATACGCAAGAAAAGAGCAGAAGCTATTTATGCCGAAGACGAATCCCTCGAGATCAGAAAGTCGCACGAGAATCCGAATGTTATTAGGATTTACAAGGAATTTCTGACCGAAGGACCTTGCGGGCATTTATCGCATAAACTCCTCCATACTCATTATGTAAAACGGGGAAGATATATCGCATAATATAATACGCCCGTCCTTTTGATAGGACGGGCTTTTTATTTCTTTTGATTTTCCGGATAATTCAATATTTTAATAACGACTTTGATGTCGCCAATATTTAATATAAAATGAAAGCTCTTATACCGGAATGGGCTAAGAATTACGGCGAGTTCTGGAGAGCAATACGAATCCGTAATTTATGGTTTATCAGGCTCCGTTATTTTGCCGTAGTTTCACTGCTGCTGTTTTTGACGGCGGGCGAATTTTTGCTGAATTTTCAATTCAGTAATCTCCAGAAAATTTCCATATCGATTATTACGTTTTCGATTCTTTCTTACAATTTTATCTTGTATAAACTCCGTAAATACACAACGTGCGACATTTCGCGTTTCAATAGTCTTCATCTTTCTTTGATACAAATGATTCTTGACCTGACAGCATTGATGATACTTGTTTATTACACCGGTATTATCGAATCGCCGCTTTATATTTTTTTCATATTTCATATGATTATCGGCAGTCTTATACTTCCGGCTTATGTCGTGTATATAATTGCCTGCGTAGTTTGTTTCGTTTTGTCGGCTTTAACTTTAATGCAAAATTTTGGTATCGTAGAAACACACCTAATCAGCGGATTATACGACGCCAGGATCCCTCATACAATGGCTTACGATATTCTGAGCTTAATAACTTTCGCCGCGATGATTTTTATTAGCGTTTATCTTGCAAATAATATCGTGAGGCAGCTCTATAAAAGAGAGCAGCAATTGCGCGAAACTTTACAGCGCCTCGACGAAGCCGAGAAAGCAAAACAAAGGTATACAATCGGCATAATTCACGAAGTCAAAACTCCCGTAACGGCAATCAAATCAATTATCGATCTTATATTGAACAACTTCCTCGGCGATATCAATCCGGAAATAAGAGATAAACTTAAAAGAGCCCAAATAAGAACAGGCGAGACGTTACAACTGCTCAATAATATTTTGCGGTTATCCCGCTTAAAACTCCTCGACATCAGATCTGCGGAGGAAATCGATATATTGGAATTGATTTCCGGTTTAATCAACAAAATGGACGATACCATCAAAGCCAAATCGATTGAATTGCGAATAAAAGATTTGAGAAAGGAAAAGAAAATAATTAAATCGGATATTACTCTTTTGGAGCTGGCGTTTTCCAACCTGATTGCAAATTCAATCAAATACGTAGATAAAGGCGGGGTTATCGAAATAGCGCTCCGTGAAAATGAGAATAAGCTATCGATCGAAATATGCGACAACGGCATTGGAATTCCGAAAGAAGACCTGCCGAATATATTCAAACAGTTCTACAGAGCTTCGAACGTTAAAAGGAGCGAACACGAGGGCAGCGGATTGGGACTCGCACTGGTAAAGGAAATTATAGAACGCCTCGGAGGAACTATAACCGCCGAAAGCCCTTCAAGGCTGGCGGGAGCTACGCCGGGTACATGCTTCAAAGTATCGCTCGAATATAATTTCCGGCCGAAGTCTTACGATATCTTTCAGGTCAGTCCGGACAATTACTTAAATGATAAAAGTAATCCGGGGGAATATCTCGAATGATTTTTTGAGCGTCGTTTTGACTTTTTAATATACCGTAAACAGTAGAACCGCTACCGGACATTTGAGCAAACAGAGCGCCGTGTTTATAAAATTTTTCCTTTAATTCTTTTATTTCCGGATAAAGCGCGAATACGTAATCTTCAAAATCGTTGACAAGACTTTTCATAGCGTCATAGTCCGGTTTACCCTTGATAATTACATTGCCGTAGTCGAGTTCCTTGTTGACAGGCGCAATATTTTCGAAAGCTTCTTTTGTCGAAATATGAATACCGGGATTGATTATTAAAATCGGATTATCGATTTCGAAATCAATATGATTCAGCGCTTCGCCTCTCGAATAGCCGATTGCAGGTTTGGCTTTAATGAAAAACGGAACATCCGAACCCAATCTAAGCGCAAGTTCAATCAGCTCGTTATAACTGAGGTTTAGCGAAAACATTTCATTCAGAGAAATTAAAACAGCCGCTGCGTCCGAGCTGCCGCCGCCGAGTCCGGCTCCCATCGGTATTTTTTTCTTTAATACAATCTTGGCTCCGATCTTTTTTTTCGAGTAATCGCCTATCAATTCGACGGCTCTTACTATTAAATTATCTTCGTTATTTATTTCTTCCTTATCGGTATAAAATTCGAATTCCTCCTGACGTTCGATAGTAATTTTATCATAGAGATCATTAACTGGATAAAAAAGAGTATGCAAATTGTGATAGCCGTCATTTCTTTTAGAAAGAATTCTCAGACCGATATTTATTTTTGCAGGGGCTTTAATTTCGATATACTTCATCTATGTATTCCTTGATTGCTTTAGTGTGGGCGGGAGTCGAACCGCAACAGGAGCCTGCGTATAACGGTTTCTTCTCGAGCAGAGGTTTGATTAAATCTATATAATGGTCGGGATTAATACCGCAGGATATCGATTCGTCCGTATAATCGCCGCTGCCGCAGTTCAAATAAAATCCCCACTCGTTAACCAGCGATTCCGGTTTTACTTTATTTAGAAAATTTTTTGGTTTAATACAGTTGAAACCGACTGCAATCGGATCGAAAGAAGCAACAAGTTCGACGGCATCGGACAGGCTCTCGCCGCTTAGCAAATTCATTTTCCCGTCAAAGAACAGGTTTATTACATACGGCAGTTTTTGACTGTTACAGAAACCGCAAATAATTTCAATTTCGTCGAGATGGCTTTGAGTTTCGTTCCAGATAATATCTGCGCCGCTTTCCCATAACAGTTCGATATGTTTTTTATGATTGTATTCCAGTTCGGATTTCGACAAAGTACGTTCCTTTTGGTAGCAATCTTCGGCGGGAGCGTTTGATCCGGCAATTACGATTTTTCTTTCTTCTCGCGCTTCGATAGCCAGGTTTACGCTCTTCTTAACAAATTCTTCGATGGAAAGCGATTTCCCCGACATCTTCACTGCGGCGGGATTAGTCCTGAATGTATTTGTCGTAATTATATCCGCTCCGGCGTCGATATATTCCCTGTGTATTTTTTTTACTATGCCGGGATTTCTCAGATTTGCGATTGAAGACCATAAATATTTATCGTTTGCAGCTCCGTATTGCTGCAGCAAGCTTCCCATTGCGCCGTCGAGAATTAAAATTACTTTTTCATCGCGTATGTCGAGCAGGTCGAGCCGTTTCATTTTTTCCCGTCGAAGTAAGCGATTGTTTCTTTTACAATTCTTTCCAGGTCAATCATTTGAATGCATTCGAGATTATAGGGACATTCTTTTTTCCAGCAAGGAGCGCAAAAAAGTCCTTCCGGATAAAGTTTTACGCCTCTGTCATAGAGATCGATTTCCGTCCAGCAGCTCAATCCGAACCAGGCTATAACATATTTTTTGAGCGCTATTGCCAGATGCATTCCGAATGAATCGCCGGTGATTATAACTTGCGGAATGCTTTCGTAACACGCTCCCCGACGCAAGCCTTCGGTAGTAGGAGTATTGATAACCTTTCCTTTGAAATACTCCGCGATTGTATTATTTCGTTCCGTATCTTCAGGTCCGCCAAGAAGCATAATCTTAAATCTGCCGAACGACAAAAATTTTTCAATCAATAAAATATGCTGTTCGATTGTCATTTTTTTATTCGGAAAGAGGAGGGAACAACCCGTATTAAAACCGATAACTTCGTCGTCCGGTTTTATGCCGATTTCGTTTTTATAATTTTCTATGAATTTCAATTCATCTTCGCTAAAATTGAAAACATATTCGTCGCGTTGATAATCGAGGTCGAATGTTTCAGCCAGATATTCCTGTCCTGTTCTTTGATTGATTTTGAACTTGAGATTATCGTCCAGACCGAGCATATAATTATATTCAGCGCCTTTGTTTAACGGAATGATTTGACCGCTGCCGTTTATACCGAATCCGAGCTTTTCCTTCGCATTGAGCCGCATTGCAAGAGCTCCCGAGCGCATCGACTTATCCACATTCATTATTATATCGAATTCCATTTCGCTGAGTATTAAAATGCTTTCGAAGTCGAACGGAAATACGCGGTCGATATATGGATTGTTGTCGAGTATTTTCACGGCGTTTTTCAATGTAATCCAGTAAATAGTCGAAACGGGATACTTCCTTTTAATTGCCGGCAACTGCGCCGTGGTCATTAAAACATCGCCCATGGCGTCGAGATTAATTATCAAAATTTTTTTCCCGAACTTCCGTTCTTCCTTGCAACCTTTCTCAAGGCAATTGTGATACGGGAAACACGGCTTATATCCGGTAAAGTTTTTGCAATCAGGTATTTTTTTCATAATAAATTCTCTCAAAAAAAGGTTTTAATTTGTTTAGGACAGTTTCGTATTCAACCGAACTTAAATCAGAATTTTCCGTAATCACGACTTCATATTCGGACTTGTAAGGATACCAAATAATATCTTCCGTTTTGTATTTAACATAAAGTCCGAAGAGGGGAATTTCAAACGCCGAAGCAATGTGCACAATCGACGTATCGGGCGTTATCAAAAAATCGAGCTTGCCTATCATCGCTGCGAAGACGTCGAATTTGTCGTCCTGAAAAATAATGATTTTACCGTTAGATATTTCCTCAGCTTTTGTCAAATCTTTTTTGTCGGTCAGCAGAACTATATTGACATCGTAATTATTACTCATAAAATCGATTAGTTTTTGGTAACGTTCAACACCCCAAAATCTTGCTTCGCTTCCGGCTGAAATGTTAATTCCGACCAGAAATTTATCTTTGAGTCCCCGCTCGTTTATAAAATTGTCTACAAGCTTATCGGAATAATCATCCGGTTTGTAGATAATATTAACTTCGTCTTTTTTGTAATTGATTCCGAGAGCTTTTGCAAACGCAAGGTTGCGATCGACTATATGATGAATTCTCGAATCGGGTCTGGATATCCGCGCATTGAAAAGTTTATTATTCTTTTTATCAAATCCCATTTTGCATTTTGCCGACGAAAAAGCTACCATCATACTGACTGTAAAAGATACGTCGTCGTGAAGGTCAATCAGTATGTCGGGATTGAGAGCCGAAATCTTCCGGATAATTCCAGTCAAATTATTTTGCTTTTTATCGTAGACTATCAGGTTGTCTACAAACCCTTTTTGACGGAATATAAAATGATTCGATTTTGAGCATACAACCGAGACATTGCAATTAAAATGTTTTTTAAGAAGCCCGATAATAGGCGTTGATGTAAGCGCGTCGCCGATTCTGTTCAATCTGATAATTACAATTTTCGACTTCTCGTTCAATTCGGGTATGGGAACAGAATTTTCTTTGCGTTTGAGAAGCAAAAAAATATTGAGAAGGAATTTCCTCAAGAAAATTTCGATCTTCTTCAAATTATATCCGTATGCTGTTTTTGTTAATCAGGATGTCAATTTTGGTCAGGAACAAATTCTCCGGAATTTCTCTGAAGCATTCCTGATTTTTAGGACACTCGAGCAGATTACACATAATGCAATCGAGATCGTTAAGAATCAGATATTCGTGCCTGTTCCCATACGGTCCCTGATGCAAAGGATTCGTAGGACCGTGAAGCGAGAGTACCGGCGTATCGATTGCTGTGGAGATATGCATCGGTCCGCTGTCGTTAGCCACAATAAAAGCGCACTTTTTCATCAATGCAGCCATCTGTTCAATTGTAGTAGGAGGAGCCAGATACGCATCGTCTCCTACGGTTTTTTTAATCCTTATTGCGTCTTCGTATTCCGAAGGTCCCCATAAAATCAACAGCGGAATGTTATATCTTTTGTTAAGAGCTTTGGAAAGTTCCGCCAATTTTTCGGGCGGACATCTTTTCGACTGCCATCCTCCGGTAGGCGATATGCCTGCGATTATTTTATCTTTCAGATTATTTCGTTCCAAAAATTCTTCGGCAAATCGTTCGTCTTCCTTACCGAAATGAAAATGGAGCGCGGAATGATCATTAACGGGTATACCGACCGCTTTGAGCGTTTCGAGATGTAATTCGGCTGCGTGGAATTTACCCCTTTCATGCGGTCCGTACAGATTGTATCCGTATTTTCTTCCTCTGTACGGAAAACCGATTCTGTATTTTGCGCCGCTTAAAAATGTGATTTGAGCTGTCGAGGGATTCGAATAGAAATCGAACACAATATCGTAATTTCTTTTGCGTATTTCTGCAATCAACGCCAGCTTCTTAAAAATCCCCGACCTGGGATAAATCAAAACTGAATTAACCTGAGGAAGCCCTTTCAACCAGCTGACCGAAGGCTTATCCGTCAGATAATCGATTTTAGCTTCAGGGAAAAAATTCAACAGACTGTCGAGCACGACTGTTGAAAGAACAACGTCTCCGATACCGCGTAATTTTATAATAAGTATTTTTTTTATCGATTTATCGGTCAATTTACGTCCCGTATTAAATTACATCAAAAATAGGAAAAAAAGCTTACAGGCGAAAACCGTATTTCAAATACCTTTTTTAAAAATATTTTGAAAAATTTTCTTAATCTTGTCGTAACAAATTTACAAAAATATAGTGGGGGACTAATGAAGTTATTGACAGCTTCGATTCTATTTTCTTTATTATTCACAGCATTGCCCGCCGAATTGAATTCCCAGACGCTAAAAGAAGCATTCAAAGAATATTTCTTAATCGGAGGCGCAATCAGCGATTTCCAGGCGGCGGGTAAAGAGCCGGAAGCTCTTGAACTGGCGGCGGAACAATTCAATACAATAACGCCGGAAAATATGCTTAAATGGGAAAGAGTTCATCCCGAGCCGGGGAAATATAACTTTGAACTTTCTGATAAACTGATAGAATTCGGTCTGAAAAACGGCATGTTTATCGTTGGACATACGCTCGTCTGGCACAACCAAACTCCCGACTGGGTCTTTAAGGACGACAACGGTAATTATCTCGACAGGGAACAATTGCTCGAAAGATTAAGAGAACATATTCATACCGTTGTCGGCAGATACAAAGGAAAAATTAAAGGATGGGACGTAGTAAACGAAGCCGTCGATGAAGACGGTTCTTTGAGAAAGAGCAAATGGCTCGAAATTATTGGGGAGGATTATATCGAAAAAGCTTTCGAATATGCTCACGAAGCCGATCCGGAAGCCGAGCTCTATTATAACGACTTCAATACCTGGCACAAAGCCAAAAGAGACGGCATTATGAAATTAGTCAGAAATTTGCTCGATAAAGGAGTTAAAATCGACGGCATCGGTCTGCAAGGACATTGGGGATTGGACTATCCGTCTTTGGACGAACTCGACGAAAGTTTGCAAGAATATTCTTCGACCGGCTTGAAAATAATGATTACCGAACTCGACATTAACATTCTTCCGACTCCGAATAATTATACCGGCGCAGAAATAACCAAAAGCTTTGAACAACAGAAAAAATACAATCCTTACCCGGACGGACTTCCTGATTCGATGCAAACAGTATTGGCGGAAAGATACGCCGAATTATTCGGAAAGTTCCTCAAATATCGCGATTCTATCACACGAGTTACATTTTGGGGAATTCACGACGGACATTCATGGCTTAATAACTGGCCCATTAGGGGAAGAACTTCGTATCCGCTTTTATTCGACAGGGAACTCAAACCAAAACCGGCTTTTTATGCCGTTATTAAAACCGTAAAAGAAATCAATTGCAAATGAGGAATGAAAAATGAAATATCTATTCTCGATTCTTATCTTTATAGCAGCGTTCAACATTACGCAAGCGGAAGACGGTTACAAACTCTGGCTCGGATACAATAAAATTGAGAATCCCGTTGTAATTGAAAAATACAGGCGGACAATAAAAGGATATTTGTTTAAAGGCAATTCGCCAACGATCAAAGCCGCCGAAGAAGAATTGAATCTCGCAATGAATAAATTATTGGATTGCGAAATACATGCTGTCGATAATTTACGTTCAAACGTAATATTAGCGGGAACGTATAAAAATATTATGTTGAATTTGCAGGAAGAAATAAGCAATAAATTAAAGACCATTGGCGACGAAGGATATATAATTAACACACTTGAAACGGAAGGTAAACAAATAATATTAATTACGGCAAACTCCGATATTGGCGTACTGTACGGAACATTCCACTTTATTCGTCTTCTGCAAATGGAAAGCGATATCGACAATTTGAATATTGTCGAATCGCCTTTGATAAAACTGCGACTCTTAAATCATTGGGATAATCTGGACAGAACTGTAGAAAGAGGCTATGCGGGTTTTTCTATTTGGAACTGGCATCTTCTTCCGGATTATATCGATCCGCGTTATAAAGACTATGCCAGGGCAAACGCTTCGATCGGGATCAACGGAGCGGTATTGACGAATGTAAACGCAAATTCATGGGCGCTTACCGAACAGTACCTCAAAAAAGTTGCGGCATTGGCAAACGTATTCAGACCATACGGAATTAAAGTATATTTAACGGCGCGTTTCAGCGCGCCGATTGAAATAGGGAAATTATCGACTGCCGACCCGTTGAATCCCGACGTGCGAAAATGGTGGAAAGAAAAAGCCGGAGAAATTTACGGACTGATACCCGATTTCGGCGGATTCCTTGTAAAAGCAAATTCGGAAGGTCAGCCAGGTCCTCAAAATTACGGCAGGTCTCATTCGGACGGCGCGAATATGTTGGCAGAAGCTCTCGAACCGTACGGCGGCGTAGTTATGTGGCGCGCTTTTGTTTACGATAACAACGTCCCGGAAGACAGGGCAAAGCAGGCTTATAACGAATTCAAACCGTTCGACGGAAAATTTAAGGATAATGTATTAATCCAGGTCAAAAACGGACCGATCGATTTTCAGCCTCGAGAGCCGTTTCATCCGCTTTTCGGAGCGATGCCCGAAACTCCTCTTATGATGGAATTTCAAATTACTCAGGAATATTTAGGGCAGGGAACGCATCTGGTATATCTGGCGCCTCTTTTCAAAGAATGCCTCGAATCCGATACTTACGCTAAAGGAGCGGGTTCAACCGTTGCAAAAGTCATCGACGGTTCTTTGGACAATCATACTTTGACGGGAATTGCGGGCGTATCAAATATCGGCAACGACCGTAACTGGACGGGACATCTTTTCGGGCAGTCGAACTGGTATGCTTTCGGACGCCTTGCCTGGAATCATAATCTGACTTCCGATCAAATTGCAGATGAATGGATACGTCTTACATTCGGCAATCGCGATGATATTATTGATATGATTAAAGATATAATGCTGTCATCAAGGGAGAACACTGTTAATTATATGACGCCGCTCGGACTCCATCATATTATGGGCTGGGACCATCATTACGGACCGGCTCCCTGGATTAAAGATAAACCCCGCGCCGACTGGACTTCGGTCTATTATCACAGGGCGGACAGCAACGGTATCGGTTTCGACCGAACCGTAAAAGGCAGTAACGCCGTCAGCCAATATCATCCGCCGGTATCTGAAATTTTTAATTCGCTCGAAAAATGTCCGGAAAAATATTTGCTCTGGTTCCATCATGTACCCTGGGATTATAAGTTGAAATCGGGCAAGACATTGTGGGAAGAATTGTGCAATCATTATTATGCGGGTGTCGATTCCGTAAGGTCAATGCGTAATAAATGGAAACAACTCAAAGGCAAGATTGACGACGAACGTTTCGATCACGTAAGCATGTTGATGAAAATTCAGGAAGACGAGGCTGTCTGGTGGCGTAACGCGTGTGTTTTATATTTTCAAACTTTCTCTAAGCTTCCGATACCGGAAGGATTCGAGAAGCCGGATAAGACGCTTGAATATTATCAAAGTCTTGAATTCCCGTACGCGCCGGGAATTCGTCCAAAATGGCATTAATCTACGACTTCGCATCCGGGAGGTATTTCCGGTTTTACCAGAAGTACCTCCTCTTTTAACAAAGCGACTTTTCCGGGTACCATCCCTTTTTTCTTTACTACGTACTTTTTAAAAGTATAACTGACGGGCGCCAGTCCTGCGGTTTTAGCTTTGCTGTAGAACGCCGCAATCGAAGCTGCTTTTTTCAAAACCGGTTTCGGTACGGCTTCTTTCGGATTATCCGTGCGTAAAACCAGATGCGAACCCGATACGGAACGGGCGTGAAACCAGTAATCGTTTTGTTTGGCAAAACGGAGAGTGAGTTCGTCGTTGTTTCTGCTATCCTTGCCTACGTAAACATGATACTTTCCGTCGATAATAAAATGTCTGAAATTCGGTCTCGATTTATCTTGAATTTCCATCTTCTTTTTAATCCCGAGTTGTTTTTCGATGTTTTTCAATTCTTCTAACGTAAGTTCTTTATCGAACTTTTCGTTTAATTCCTTAAGGCTTTCAAATTTATTCTTCAGTTCATCATAGAGTTCAATCGATTTTTCATATTCAATTTTTTCCGATTTTGCTTTTTCGAAATATCTGTCGATGTTTTTTTGCGGAGACAATTTCGGGTCGAGTTTTATTGTTACGCTATTGCCTTCCATATCTTTTAAATCAATTTTATCCAATCCTTTTTTAAGCGCGGAAATATTTATAAGAAGAAGGTTGCCGTAATTTGAATATTCTTTCTCTCTCGAACCGTTTTCTATTCTCGACTTAAGATTATTAAGCTTCCCGGACAATCTTTCCAATTCATTGGCAATATATTTTTTTAAAGTCGCCGTCAAAACTTTCTCTTTCGACAACGAATAATAATTCGACAGATATGCGTTGATCGCCTCCTGATAAGAATCGTACTTACCGATCAGTTCCGCGTCCTCGTCCGGATACGGCTGAAAAATCAACGACGCGCCCGCTTTGTCCTTTGCGACTATTATATCGTTAAACAGAATATCCGTAATCAGCGATTTCAGTTCGACGCCTTTCTCCAGGAACTCCGTCTTGATTTTTCTGTCGATGAATTTATAATTACTCTTTAATTCTTTGGTATTCATGCTTTGCAGATCGTTCAAAATATGGTCGTATGAAGAAACAAACTCACACTTTATTATTTCATCGGCTGTCGCTTTCAACTTATTGTCGTCGGTTTTCTTGAAAGGGAAGAAGTTGTTTTCCGGGTCTTGAAGAATAATGTTGGTATTTGCGCCTCTGATTAAAAAATAGAAATTAAAGTTGTCGCATGAGAATTTTATAATCCGGTCATTTTGGGCAATTTCAATTTTATTAATTCCGGAAGGCAAAAACTCTTCGAAGAAATTTTTATAATTTTTTTTGGCTTTCGAATGAGAGTCTTTCACGATTAAATAAGGCATTTGCGAATTTGCGGAAATGATTAAATGTCTCTTTTCGAAGTCGTATTTTGGAATGGAAATAAAAAGCTTATCTTTTTCCTGAGTATAAATTTCTAGGATCGAATTACCGCTAATCGATTCGTTAAGTTCGATTACCGCTCTTAAGAGATAAAGATAATTTTTGAACATGGCGTCAATACTTACGTTCTTTTTCCGAAAGCTCGAAAACCTGTCTCAATAACTTCTCGTCGCTTTCTGTAAATTCAACATTTCGTCTCGCTGTTACAATGCGCGCAAGCTCAATCGATTTATCGATATCGAAGACTGACATCTCGTCAATACAGCCCCACGTAAAAGAAGGAATGAATTTCGGCGGAAATCCGTTTCCGAATACATTGCACATTACTCCGCAAACTGTGCCGGTATTGAATTTTGTACCGATGGCGCTTTTCGAATGGTCTCCCATTATTAATCCGAGGAAGCGAAGTCCGGTATCGATTTTTTTGCCGTTCAATGTTACGGTAATGTTGCCGTAATTATTTTTCAGGTCGCTGTTATTTGTTCCGGCTCCCAGATTAACCCAGCTTCCCAGATAAGAATGGCCAAGAAAGCCGCCGTGCTGTTTATTCGAATAAGAATGAATAATCGAATCTTCCACTTCGCCGCCCACTTTGGAATATTTACCGATAGACGCGCCGTGGTAGATTGTACTGTTGGCTTTGATGATTGAATTTCTTCCGATATAGACGGGTCCTTTTATCACGCTGTTCGACATTATATGAACGTTTTCGTCGATGTAAACCGGTCCCTCCGAAGCGTCGATAAAAACAAACGGTTCAATTTTAACGTCCTTGCCGATGTGAATCGATTTTTTGTGTTGCAGTTCCACCTTCTTGAATTTAGGATGAACCGCCGTTTTCATGTTGCCCGAATACTTTTTCAGAGTTTTGAAATCGTTCTCTATTTCTTTTGCGTTATAATTTATCAAATCCCACGGATATTGAATAATCCCGGCTTCGATTTCTTTTTCTTTAAAATGAATATCGTCGAAATGGGGAAGAAAATCCTCGTCGTAAATTTTGTTAAGTTTATCCGCGTTGATAATTCCCGCAATAAAATTCTTATCCGATACCAGCGCTTCACCGGCTTGCAATTTCCCTATCTGCGACCGGAGGTCTCTGTTCATCAAAACTCGTCCGTTTATCATAAGAACATCTCCGGCTTCGGGCAGAAGGTTGATGCGGTAATCTTTCTTTTTTTCCCGGTAATTTTCTTCGAGATACTTCCTGCAGGTAAGATAAAATTCACTTCCCTTAAAAGAGCGCTCGATTTTTGAGAGCAGACTGAAAATGCCAGTTCTCAACTCGTAAACGGGTCTTAGATAAGAAAGTGGTAATAAATCCCGAAAACCAGTATCTTCAAATATTAAAATTATCTTTTTCATAGTTATTCCTTAGTTTAAAGAAAACTTATGAATTTTTACCCTTATCCTCAAAAAGAGGAAACAAAATCAATCCAAAGTTTATTATTTTTGTTTCTAAAATAGATAAATCATATGAAAAATTGGATGAAAAGTTTCTTGATTAAATCGTCCCTGATAATATTGGGATTTGTTGTATTATTTTTCGTTATAGACAAAATTATAATGCCTTATGTTGTAAGCGCGGACGAATATAAAGTTCCGGACGTTGTTGGACTTCATAAAAACGAGGCTGTGGAAATTCTTAAAAACAGCAAATTGGAACCGATAATAAACCGTTCGAGATACGACGAACGATACCCGAAAGACCACGTGATATTTCAAAATCCCAAACCTAAAACTATAGTCAAAGAAGGAAGAAAAATTTATTTGACGGTAAGCGGCGGACTGCAGAAAGTACAGATGCCTTTTTTAATCAACAAATCGGTGAGAGACGCGCGGATTACACTCGAAAGAATGGGACTTCAGATTGATACTCTTATCGAAGTTGAGTCCGAATTACCGGTCGGAACAATTGCCGAACAGGAATATACCGAAGGCTCTTTTATACCAGTCGGCACGAAAGTTAAGCTTAAAGTGAGCATCGGGCCACAGATTGGCAAAGTACGGGTTCCGAGACTGATAGGGAAATCTTTGTCGGAAGCCGAAGCGATATTAAAGCGTAATTCATTAAGAGTCGGGCTGAAGACATACATTCATTCGTCAAATTACTTGCCGAATACTGTCGTCGATCAGCAGCCTTCGGAAAACAGTCTCATCAGCGTGGGAGACAGCGTTAACGTAGTTCTGATTCAAAATTGAGAGAAAATAATGAACGTTAAAAAGAAATTACTGGCGCCGTCGATTTTGTCGGCTGATTTTACAAACCTGTCGCAACAAATTCGTTATGTCGAATTGGCCAATGCCGATATAATTCATTGCGATATAATGGACGGACATTTTGTGCCTAATTTTACTTTCGGACCGATGGTCGTAGAAGCTGTAAATCGAATTACTGATTTGCCGCTGGATGTTCATTTGATGGTTAAAAATCCCGATAATTTAATTGACAAATTTATCGACGCCGGCGCCGATTTTATTACAGTTCATCAGGAAGAAGCAGTGCACCTTCACAGAACAATCGAATACATAAAAAGCAAAGGAGCCAAAGCGGGTGTGGCGCTTAATCCCTCGACTCCGGTCGACACTCTGCAGGAAGTTCTGGAATATCTAGATATGGTTCTGGTTATGTCGGTAAATCCGGGATTCGGAGGACAGAAATTTATCGAAAGGTCAATCGATAAAATCGCCGCGCTTGATCGAATAAGAAAAGAAAAAAAATACAATTTCCTGATTGAAGTAGACGGCGGAATATATAACGGCAATATCGAAAAAATTTCTAAAGCCGGATGCAATGTTTTTGTGGCAGGTTCGACGATTTTTTGCAGCGACAATATAACCACAGCAGCAGTCGAATTGAAAAATCTGATTAAAAAGTAGCGGAGCTTTCTATTGATCATTCAACTTATCGACATTTTTTATCCGTATGTTTTCAAAAGGTACGGCGGTAAATACAACATTTACCGCGACCTTTACGAAAGAGACCTGCTGGCGATCGAGTTCCGCACAGTCGAAAAGAAATTAGCCGCCCGCATTAAAAAAATTATCCTCGCCAACAAAGAGATTTGTTATCTGACTGAAAATTCGAATGCCGAAGGCGAATATTGCGATTTACTTTCTATCGGCTCGCTCTCATTCTTCAAAGAACTTGCCAAAGAAATTATTGCCATCGGAAACGAAGACACCGGTTTGAGACTTTCAAGATTGCTGCACAATTTGACGAACTACGATAAAAACAAAATACGGATCGGTCAAAAAGAATTTGATATGTCGCGCACATACATTGCAGGCATATTAAACGTAACTCCGGATTCTTTTTCGGACGGAGGAAAATTTTATGAAAAGAACAAAGCGGTTGAACGCGCTCTTGAATTAATTGAAGAGGGAGCCGATATAATCGACATCGGAGGCGAATCTTCAAGACCCGGCGCCGAGCCGGTGCCGGCAGATGAAGAAATGAATCGCGTATTGCCGGTAATCGAAGAGATTATAAAATCCGACCCGGAAATATTAATCTCTGTCGATACCACAAAATCTAAAGTTGCCGAAGCAGCATTGAAAGCCGGAGCCAAAATTATTAACGACATCAGCTCATTTGCTTTCGATCCTGAAATGCCGGCTGTTATAAAAAAATACGACGCCGCCGCAATACTGATGCACATGAAAGGGACTCCCAAATCGATGCAAAATAATCCGGAATACAAGGATGTCGTCAACGATATTTACGATTATTTCGTAGAAACATGCAACAATGCGGAAAAATTCGGCTTAAAAAATCTAATAATAGATCCCGGCATCGGATTCGGAAAAAAAGTGCGCCACAATTACGAATTGTTGAACAGACTCGACGAATTCAAAGGAATCGGATACCCGATTTTAATCGGGTTGTCCAGAAAATCTTTTTTGGGAAAATCGCTCGATTTACCGGTTGAATTAAGGGATGCTCCCACTCTCGCAGCCGAAACTTATGCCGTAAGCAAAGGAGCGCGCTTTATCAGAACTCATAATGTTCGTTTCGGAAAATACGCCGCTCTAATCAACAACTTTGTAGAAAATCCGGAATCATTGATAAATGATTGAGTTATTCAAAGTAGGATTTATTACCGTAACCTTAGTTGACATTATCGACATTGCATTAGTGTCGTTCATTTTTTATCAACTTTATTCGGCTATCAGGGGAACAATAGCTGCGCAAATTTTTTACGGCTTGCTCATTGTATTATTTCTTTCATTTATAGCGCAGGCGGCAAATTTCAAAGCCCTTGGCTGGATACTCAAATTGATTTCCGATATCTGGGTAATTGCATTCATCATTCTGTTTCAGCCCGAGATACGCCGTATTCTGGTTATGCTCGGCAGAAGTCCGCTATTGAAAATATTCATTAAAACAGACGAGAGCAACGTAGCCGAAATAATTGCCGAAAGCGCATTTGAACTGGCACAGCATCAACACGGCGCTTTAATGGTAATCGTAAGAACCGTGGGAATCAAAAGCGTGGTCGAAACCGGCGAAATCATCAACGCAAAAGTGTCTAAAAATTTGATTCGTTCTATTTTTTTCCCGCGCTCGCCTCTGCACGACGGAGCGGTCGTAATTCATAACGATTTAATTGAAGCTGCAAGGTGCACTCTGCCACTTTCGAATTTAACGAGTCTGGACGGCAATCCGTTAGGGATGAGGCACCGAGCGGGTTTGGGTATCTCTGAACAAGCCGACGTAATTTGCGTTATCGTGTCGGAAGAAACGGCAAGCATATCGATAGCCGACAACGGCAAATTAATAAGGGGAATTTCCCGTGAAGAATTGCGCAATTACCTGATAAACAATTTAAGAGCCGGAAAAGAACGAAAAATCACTTCGATCTGGAAAATTTTACGCAGGAAAAAATAATCCGGATGATTTTGTCAGAAACCCGCAATTCGTTATTATTAGAAGTCAAAAATTAATACGGGGAGGGGAAGATGAAATTAAAATATTTTTCTCATTCGGCGTTTCAGATAACGACTAACAGCGGTATTAAGATTTTGATCGACCCGTTTTTGACGGGCAATCCTACGGCTCCGGTAAAAGCCGACGAAGTAACCGCTGACTACATTATTCTTACTCACGGACACGGAGACCATCTGGGCGATTCTTTTACCATTGCAAAAAAGTGCGATTCAACATTTATTTGTGTCAACGAATTGGCTAATTATTGCGCAAAGGAAGGATTCAAGGCTCATAATATGCACATAGGAGGAGGTTACAATTTCGATTTCGGCAGAGTTAAATTTACAATTGCCCATCACGGCTCGATGACGCCCGACAATTATTACGCAGGCGAGCCGGCAGGGGTTGTTCTTTCGATCGACGGTAAGAATTTATATCACACGGGCGACACAGGACTGTTTTACGATATGAAATTAATAGGCGAAATGACTCCGCTCGATTATATGCTCGTTCCTATCGGCGATAATTTTACAATGGGAATAACCGATGCCGTAAAAGCCGTCGAGCTCGCAAATCCCAAAACGGCAATTCCGATGCATTACAATACTTTTCCCGTTATCGAAGCCGATCCGTACGAGTTCAAATCGAAAGTCGAAGCGCTCGGTAAAAAATCGATAGTACTTAATTACGGAGAAGAAATAGAATTATAACATGGCAAAAAAGATAGTCATAGCAAATCAAAAAGGCGGAGTGGGAAAAACAACGACGGCAATAAACCTCTCCGCCTCTGTAGCTGCCGCCGAATTCAGAACTCTTTTGATCGATATCGACCCGCAGGCAAATTCCACCTCCGGTATCGGGATCGATAAATACGACAAGACAGTTTATAACGTATTGGTCGGATTGAATTCCGCAGAAGAATCGATAATAAATTCCTATATGCCTTTCCTCGACATTCTCCCGTCGAATATAAATCTGGTCGGAGCTGAAGTTGAACTGGTTTCGGTGGAAAACAGGGAACATCTCCTAAAAAACGCGCTTCGGGAAGTAGAAGAAAAATACGACTTCATTTTTATCGATTGTCCTCCGTCTCTCGGTCTGCTTACATTGAACGCTCTCGTCGCAGCGAACTCGGTATTAATTCCGGTGCAATGCGAATATTTTGCTCTCGAAGGCTTGGGACAGTTGCTCAATACTATCAACATAGTCAAAAAAAGTTTCAATCCGGAATTGTCAATCGAAGGCGTACTGCTTACAATGTTCGACAAGCGGTTACGACTGAGTCAGCAGGTTGTAGACGAAGTCAAAAAGTATTTCGGAGAAAAGGTGTTCGAAACGGTAATCAACAGAAACGTAAAGCTTTCGGAAGCTCCAAGTTATGCAAAACCCGTTATTTTATATGACGCAACTTCGGTAGGCGCGCAAAATTATATGTCGTTAGCTTACGAACTGCTTGAAAGAAATAATTTAAAACTCAACGCCGTTAAGGAAAAGGAGTAGAAAATTATGAAATCTGCTTTAGGAAGGGGATTGGACGCGCTTATTAATCCCCAGGTAAAAGATAAATTGGACGCTCCGGTAGCCGTTTCAGGAAAGGATATTCCGAAAGACGACGGCAAATCGTACGATATACTCGCTAAAATTTCCGTTAATCAAATTTATCCCAATCCGTACCAGCCGAGAACCAACTTCGAACCTCAGGCGCTCGAAGAACTGAAATTGTCAATACTGCAGAACGGACTTATTCAACCTGTGACGGTTCGCAGAATCGACAAAGATAAATATGAGCTTATCTCGGGCGAAAGAAGACTAAGAGCGTGTAAAGAAATCGGACTGAAGGAAATTCCGGCATATATAATTAAAGTCGATACAAAAGAAGCAATGCTGGCGCTCTCTTTGATCGAGAACATTCAAAGAGAGAAATTAAACCCGATAGAAATTGCCGTGGCGTACAAACGCCTGCGCGACGAATGCAATTTGTCTCATGAAGAGATTGCGGAAAGAGTCGGAAAAGACCGCACTACTATTACAAACTTTATTCGACTATTGAAATTGCCGGAACCTATTCAACAAAGCTTGATAAACAATAAGATATCCAACGGTCATGCAAGGGCTTTGATCAATCTGTCCAATCCTAAGCTTCAACTTCAAATACACGACAAGATTTTAAAGCAAAATCTGTCCGTAAGAAAAGTTGAAGAACTTGTGCGTAAATTAAACGACCTCAAAAACGGCAAAGACAAAAAAGAGAAATTTTCTTCCTCCGTAACCACAGCATCGGCTTCGCAGAGAAATATAGAAGAACGATTGCAACGAATACTCGGCACGAAAGTTCATTGCAACGTAAAAAAGGACGGAGCGGGTCAAATTGTAATTGAATTCTACTCAAATGACGAATTGGAAAGATTATTTGAACTCTTTGAAATTATCAACAGTAATTACAATTAGCGTTATAATCTTATCCTCATTTTTCAATAATAGTGCATTCGGACAAACTGCCGATTCGGTATCGCCTGCAAGAACTGATACCACTCAATTTATTATGCATAAATCGCCTATGGGCGCAGTTTTAAGGAGCGCTATAATTCCCGGATGGGGACAAATTTATAACGAATCGTACTGGAAAGCGCCGGTAATTTGGGGCGCGCTCGGCGTCCTGGGCTATTTCTGGGTCGATAACAATAATCAATACAAACATTTCAGGGATTTGTACGTCCAAAGTATCAGCGAAAATAATCCCAACGGAAATTTACGGTACTATGACCAGCGAGAATTTTACAGAGATCAGAGAGACTTGACGGCGGTTTTCATCGGTCTTTCTTATCTGATAAACGTGCTCGACGCTTATGTGGACGCCCACTTATACGATTTCGATGTGTCCGCCGAGACAAATAGCTTGACTTTATCATTAAGAGTAAGTTTTTAAAATGAAGAACAGCGTCAAATGTAATAATTGTTCGACCGAAAATCCGTTCTATCAACTGACTTGTCAAAATTGCAAAGCATATCTTCGAACAAAAGTGCCCAATATCGATTTCTGGCATACTACATCAAAATTATTTGAATCTCCAGTAAAAGCTGCGGAACTATTAATTCACGCCGACCATAAGAATCTTTTGTTGACTGTAATAATACTTGCAGCATTAAAAATTTCATTGACGGCGGGGATACTTGCAAATGCTTTTTCCGGCGGAGAGGGGAGTCTTCAAACCGTATTCGTTACTTTAAGTTCTTTGCCGATTACATTTATTGCATTGATGTTAGGATGGTCGGTTGTAATAACGCTGACGCTGAAATTAGCGGGAATCAAAACCCGTTTCAAAGATAATCTAGTCATTTATTCCTACTCTTTTATACCCGTGATATTCACATTTATTATACTTACGCCTGTCGAATATGCCTTATTCGGTCAATACTGGTTTTCGTTCAACCCTACGCCCTTCGCAATCAAATATGTTCCTGCAATAGCTCTTTCGGTAATCGAAGGAATATTTATCTTTTGGAGTTTGTTTATTGCAATATGCGCTACTTATGCGCAGTCGCGTAGCCTCTTTTTTTCAATCCTGATAGGAATTTTGTTTTTAACTGTTACGGTAGGAATTCCTTTTTATTCCGCTTTTTTATTAAATAATCCAGTATAAGTCCGTATCTTAATCCACGGCTGTTAACGCGCAATTCCCGGATTCCTGTCACTTCCATAAAGACTTTCAATATGCCCGCTCCTGATGTAATTAAATCTTCCCGCCCTTCGACTACCTGTCCGAAATTCTCAAGTATTTCTTTGCTCTTCATAGTTTTAAGACAATCGTATAATTGACTTATATCATTGAAGTTGAGTATGGTATTGTCAACTATTTTTTCATCATAGATTTTAATGTTCTTTTTGATGCAGGCGAGTGTCGTTGGAGTGCCGGCAATGGCGATTGTGTACTCTCCCAAATCCTGCACGGATTTCAATTCGTTGAAAATATCTGCCGTTTCTTTTTCCATAGCGGACAATTCGGAATCGAGCGGGGGATTGTGTTTCAAATATTTTTCTGTCAGGTATACAACGCCGACGGGAAAACTCTTCCTGTACAATATTTCCGTTTTATTTCCGGAAATTATTTCCGTGCTTCCGCCACCGATATCAATGAGTGATTTTGATCTTTCATCTTCGAACGGATAAGCGGAACCGAGAAACGAAAGCCTTGCCTCTTCTTCTCCGGTAAGAATGTTCAACTTCCATCCGTATTTTTCATTTATTTCACTGGCAATTTGTCCGCCGTTTGAAGCTATTCTGAAAGCATTAGTGGCGGCAGCGAGAACGGTTTCGCATTTATATTTTTCAATTATGCTCTGATATTCGTCGAGCGTCTCATAAAGTCTGGCTATATTTTCCTCCGGAAAAGGTTCGCCTTTATTCAGATTTTTAGAGATTCTCGGAGCACGGTAATAATTTTTTATTGTAATAATTTCCGAATTCTTAACTTCCGCAATCAAAAGCAGGACGGTATTGGAACCTAAGTCGATAGAAGCAATAGTCATTTTTTTTTCATATTTTTTAATCCGAAAAATAGACAAATTTTTCGGATTAATTTGATGAAATCAAAAATTTTCGCGTCGTTTACGGCGCTTTTCTATCTGCTTTGGATGTGCGGAATACTTTCCGACCTGCTTATTTCATTTCAGTTGTTTGAACCGAAAGGGCTTGTTTTAAAGGAAGTATTTACTAACACAGATTTAACGACAGGATTACTTTTATTAACGCCTGCAATCACATTGAAATTAATCAGTTACCCTTTGCTGCTTTTATCGTTTATTTTATACTTGATATTTATTAAACCCAATCTGAAGAAAGAAGGCTGGTTGCTTATCATTCTTATAGTGATAGCAATAACAGCGCCGTTTAATATTTATTTATTATTTAAAGACTACCGACTTTTAACTGAGATAATCAGTTTAAAACCCGCCGCTGAAACTGTGTCTCTTATTAGAGAACGATTAATTGCGCTCGACGGTTTCCCTTTAATAAATCTGTTCGTATATCTGAGCGTATTGTTCATAACATTAATGAAACCATTACAAAAGACGACATGAAAATCAAAGAAAAAGAATTCGAGAATATTTTACAGGATCTCAAGCAGATAGCCCTTCAGATGGGGGCAAAAGTGCGTTTCGAAAGGGGAGACTTCAAAGGCGGCTACTGCATTATGAAGGAAGACAAAATAATTGTTATCAATAAATTATCACCTTTGCAAAAAAAAGTGCTCATCCTTTCAAACGCATTAAAAGAATTGGGCGTCGACGAAGTTTATCTTACGCCCAGAATGAGAGAAATAATCGAACAATTGAGCGATAACACATGAAAATACTTGTAATTAACGGGCCTAATCTGAATCTCTTAAAGCTGCGGAATCCGGATTTCTACGGCAATAACGATTTGAATTCGATCGAAGAGACGCTGCGAGTCAGATTTCCCGATATCGAATTCGAATTTTTTCAATCGCCGGACGAATCGAATATCGTCAAGAAAATTAACGACGCATCAGACTTCGACGGAATTCTGATTAATCCGGGCGGATATTCGCATACAAGCGTGGCAATTCGCGACGCTCTTGAAATCTGTTCTTTACCAAAAGTTGAAGTCCATCTATCGAATATCCAGAGCAGGGACAGTTTCAGGAAAGTATCGTTAACCGCAGGGGTTTGCGACGGTTACATTAGCGGATTTAAAACTCTCAGTTATATCCTGGGCGTTCATGCGCTGAAAGATTTAATCGACAAGAAAATTTAATCTTGCTAATTTAATGTATTTACGTTATTTTACTTCAAGTAAGTAAAAAGGTAAATGCATGAAAGATTTCGGTCTTAAAAAGTTATATTATTCTATAAGTGAAGTAAGTAAAATCACCGGTTTGGAGCAATATATACTGAGATACTGGGAAACCGAATTCGAGCAGCTTAAACCGAGCAAGAACAGAGCGGGCAACAGAATTTATACGAATAAAGACATTAAATTAATTTTAGAAATAAAAAAATTACTCCGCGAAGAAAAATATACTATCGAAGGCGCAAAAAAGATATTGTCGGGATTGAATAAATCGCAAGAAAAGGATAACTTTGCAGTTCAAAACGATATGGTTTCGGGTAAGAGCGAAAAGCGGGAATTAAAAGAAGACCTGGAAGAGATAAAAAAGTTTTTGACAGAATTGAAAGACAAACTTTAACGGAACGTAGCGCAGCCCGGTAGCGCACTTGAATGGGGTTCAAGGGGTCGCGGGTTCGAATCCCGCCGTTCCGACTAAGAATAACTTATTATAATACAACAACTTAGAAGCGGCTTTTAGATGAGCCGCTTTTTTATTATTATCAGTTTGGATAGTATTGTGGATAGATTTTCATCCAATTTTTGCCAACTCATTCTAAAAATTAGTTATTGTAAAATCAATTTTCTGTATGCTTTATGATATTTTTTTAGCCGCTCTAAATCTTTTTCCGTTAATACAATATATCTTTTGATATCAAGATTATCCGTCAAATCGTTGATTTTTACTTTTGCAGCCAATTTGTTTTTACTTACTCTGTCGATAAACTCGTCATACGATTCGCCTTCTTTTTTTGTCAACGCTTTCAAGGCGTCGATAATGTAAGAGGGAAAACCTTTAGCTTCCAGATCAAACTCTGTCCATCCGGTATCTTCCATAAGGTCGTGCAGGACGCCGCAAATTTTTTCGTCGAGAGTCGTTCCCATATTCATTACTCTGAAAAGGTGACCGAAATACGGAACCCCGTTTTTGTCGGTTTGATTTCGATGCGCTTCCTGAGCGATTAACATCGCTTCGTTTAATAATTTTTCTTTTTCCATATTTTATCCGGCGTTATTATTTATGATGGAATAAAATTTCGTCATGTTACAGTCGATTTCCTTTTTGAGTTTTATCGAATCTGCAAGTTTGGAAAGCTCGCGATCGTTATTGAGTTCGTTCAAAAAAATGCGCAAATTCTTGTATGCTATTCTCCTTTCGACATCCTTTCTAAAAAAATTTTTTATCAAAGTCACGAACTTCATGAATCTGGGATCAAATAACTTCATCATTTCAAAAATTACTTCGTCGTGGAAAATTAATCGCAGTATCTCGTCAAACTTATGACGATCAATTAAATCGTCGGCTGCAGACGTAATTAATTTGAGAGCATTCGTCAAGGCATTATCCTTTGAGGATTTATAATCGAGAAATTTCTTCAGATCGTCTGTTCTGAAATCATAATAGAGGCTTCCGGCTATAATTACTCCGTAAGGCGAAAGTTTCCAGGTACGGAAAAAATACTTGGAATCCGATCGAAGCATCCCGAATTTTCTCAATTCGTTCGAAGCGAATCTCGTATTTGTAATAAAACGCTACGCGCCGGTTTTTGTTTTGGCATAATCGCCCGGACGCAAATAATCTTTTAATTCTTCCATAAAAGAGGAACTCATTTCCAGAGCGCTTCGGTCGATATTGTAATTTTTGAATAAATACATCAGCAGGGGAATAATAAGATGATATTTAGAGAATGCATTCGAGTAGCCGAATTCCTGTTCGTATTTTTTAAACTGTTCGTCTTCATAATTTTCGTACTTCAAGTCGATAATGCCGAGCTTTGCTTTCAAATACCACGACTGATATTCGAGCAGCCGAAGTAAATGATTAATTTTTTTCAGGAGATTTACGTCCCGGGTGGTTTCGTAATTGAGCGTCAGCTCGTTAATGGAATCAATCAATTCGCGATTCACAATTACTCCGTAATAATGAAATAATTAATTGCATCGTTATACAAATATATTAATTAATCTGATTATATATAATCAATTTTAAAACTAATTACGTTAAGCCGGATAGAAAAAAGTACGTCCTAACCAAATTTTTTTTCTTATATGTCAATATTATTCAGGCTTTTAAAGTCGCTTACCATGTTAATCTTTATTATGTGAGATGTATATCTTATATTTTGTATCATAATTTTTTCATGAAGACAAGAATAAAATGTCAGATAAATATTTCGAGTTAGCCGTGTCGCACGATAAGCCGCAATGTCATTGCGGCGTTTTCGGTATATACGGATGCAGCGATGCCGCAGTAAAAACTTATTACGGACTTCATGCCTTACAGCACAGGGGACAGGAAGGCGCGGGAATTGTTACTTCGTCTTTGAATCAAAAAGGGCAGAAAGTTTTCAGGTATCATAAAAATTTCGGACTCGTATCCGAAGTTTTTAACGACCGGAATCTGTTTGAGACGGTATTGACGGGCAGTTGCGCTATCGGGCATAATCGATATTCGACTACCGGTTCGGCGGATTCAAAAAAAAATATACAACCGTTCGTTGTCAACTACCGTTCCGGAAATCTTGCCGTAGCTCATAACGGAAATCTTACGAATGCAAAAGAACTCAGGAAAAAATTAGTGGCGGACGGCGCCATTTTTCAGACAACGAGCGACACCGAAGTAATTCTTCATCTGATTGCAAGGAGCAAATACGAAGATCAAATCGACCAAATCCGGGACGCCTTGCGACAGATAAAGGGAGCATATTGCCTGGTTATTATGACCGACGATAAATTGATTGCAGCCCGTGATCCCAACGGATTCAGACCGCTTGCAGTAGGGAAAAAAGATAAGGCGTTTATTGTGGCTTCGGAAACCTGCGCTTTCGATATCAATTCAGCCGAATACATACGCGATGTGGAACCAAATGAAATTTTGGTTATCGACGAAGAGACGCTGGAAAACGGCACATTCAAATCTTTCTCGATATTTCCTGAAAAAAATTCGAAAACCCATTGCGTATTCGAATATATCTATTTCTCACGCCCGGACAGCAAAATATTCGGTACAAATGTCGATAAAATAAGAAGAAAACTGGGCAAAATATTGGCGGAAAAGCATCCGGTAACCGATCCGGACGGCGAAAAAGTAATTGTAATAAGCGTGCCGGACAGTTCAAACACTGCCGCAATCGGATATCAAAGCCAGTTGGCTAAAATGGGCATTCCGTCGAAACTCGAAATAGGACTGATCCGAAGCCATTATATAGGGCGCACTTTTATTCTTCCCGGGCAAAAAGCCAGGGAAATCGGGGTTAAAATTAAATTCAACACTGTAAAAGGCGTTCTTGAAAACAGGACCATCGTCCTAGTCGACGATTCGATAGTTCGAGGCACAACTTCAAAACAATTGGTACGCTTGCTCCGGGAAGCCAATCCAAAAGCTATCCATCTGAGAATTTCCTCACCGCCAATTGTAAGTCCGTGTTATTACGGAATGGATTTCCCGTCTCAAGAAGAATTGATTGCATATAAGTATAACAGCGACATCGAAGAAATACGTAAATATCTTGAAGTCGATACTTTGGAATATATGACCGTAGACGAAATGCTCGAATCGATGGTAGACCATTTGCCGTCGGAATTTTGTACGGCTTGTTTCTCAGGGCAATATCCGGTGCCCGTAGAAATCGGTATAAGCAAAGAAGAATATGATCTACAATAGGAATAAATAACAATACTTAGATGAAGAATAATATAACATATAACTTAAATGTTTTTACTTTACCCAATTTATTGAGTTTTGTACGATTATTAACAGCCGTGCCATTATATATATTTTTAGCCGATCTGGAGACAGGAGCAAATCGATATTATGTTCTTCTTTTCATTTTTATCGGCTTTGCCACCGATATTTTAGACGGGTATATAGCGCGCAAATACAACAAGATAAGCGAGTTCGGTAAAATCATCGATCCGTTAGCCGACAAAGCCGCAATTTTCGTCATTATTTTGCAATTGTACAGACACGAATACATCGTTCCGCTTTACTTCTGGACTGTAATTCTACGCGATATTTTAATTTTTACAGGCGGAATTATTGTTTCGAAAATTATTAAAAAAGTGCTCCCGTCTAATTTGCTCGGGAAAATAACAGCCTTTTCAATCGGTCTTTATTTGCTCCTGGTTATCCTTGGACTTGAAATTACTCTGCTTTACAAAATCGTTTTTTATATAAGTCTTCTGCTCTGCTATCTTTCTTTAATAGGATATTCCGTCAGAGCTTACGAATCAATAAAATGGTATAAGAAAAATGAAGCTGTTTAAGAATATAAATTTCGGCAAACTGAAAGAAGGATTATCCAAAACGCGCGATAACCTTGTCAACAAAATATCCGAAACCATAAGCGGCAAGGCAAAAGTCGACGACGAAACTTTAGAAGAACTCGAAGAAATACTAATTACGAGCGATATCGGCTCTCAAATCGCAGAAGAAATCATCGAAAAAGCAAGAGCGCTTTTCAAAAAAGAATCCGACAGATCCGTAGACAATTTCAAGAAAATAATTAAAGAAGAGCTCGAATCAGTCCTGTCGCAGGCAAAAACCAACGGAGAAATTGATTTATCCAAGAAACCTTATGTAATTGTTATTATCGGAGTTAACGGCTCCGGCAAGACAACTTCCGTAGGTAAATTGGCATATAATTTCAAAAAGTCGGGACTGAAAGTAAAAATCGGTTCTGCAGATACTTTCAGAGCTGCGGCAAACGACCAGCTTGAAATTTGGGCTAAAAAAGCCGGCGTGGATATAATCAGCACAAATACGAAAGAACCTTCCGCAGTTGCATTCGACACGATCAAAGCCGCTCAAAAGGACGATACGGACATTGTTATAATCGATACTGCAGGCAGATTGCACACGCAGAAAAATTTGATGGACGAACTCAATAAAATTCATCGTGTTATTAATAATCTTTTGCCGTATGCTCCCAATGAAATTTTGATGGTTTTGGACGGAACTGCAGGACAAAATGCAGTGCGTCAGGTAGAAGAATTCGAAAAATACACAAAACCCACCGGCATTATTATCACCAAACTTGACGGTACGGCAAAAGGCGGCGTAATATTCAGGATCATATCAGAGAAAAAAATACCGGTTAAATATATCGGAGTAGGTGAGGGCATCGAAGATTTACAGGATTTTTCGCCTAAAGAGTTTATCGAAGCCATGTTCGGAAATTAAATGAACAAAAAACATCAATATTTGTTTGTCATTAATCCCGCCGCCGGGAAAGGCAAAGCCCTCAATTCACTAGAAAAGATTAAAGACTATCTTTACCGTAAAAAGGTCGAGCACCATATCGAAATATCCGAATTTCCTGGACATATAATTAATCTTGTAGAAAAACTAGCGGGCAGCTTCACTCATTTGATTTCTGTCGGCGGCGACGGCACTCTTAACGAAGTAATCAACGGCATCAATCCGGATTCGAATCTTTCGCTCGGCGTGCTCCCGCTTGGAACAGGAAACGATTTCGCCCGAAATTTAAGACTCGGAAAAGATATCGATCGCAATTTGAATTTGATTTTTAATTCCACTACAGTAAGAAACTTTGACATTGGCTCAGTAAAAATCAAAGAAAATGAGAAAGAAATCAATTTTCGATTCATCAATAGCTTAGGCATTGGTTTCGACGCTCTGGTGGCAAAATTAAATCAGCGGTCAAAACGCTTGAACGGAATTGTATCTTACGTTTATGCCGTTTTTGCAGGTTTGATGAAATATCAACCGCTTGATGTAGAATTAATAGCCGATTCCGGAAAAATCGAAGGCAAAAAATTATTGATTACGATAGGAAACGGACTTACTTCCGGAGGCGGATTTTACCTGACCCCGAATGCGAAAATAGACGATAATTTGCTGGATATTTGCGTAATAGACCATATGTCGAAACCGAATATACTCAGGAAATTACCGTTGGCTGTTATGAATAAGCTTGATTCTGCAAAAGAAGCAAAATTCCTTAATTCCGAAAAAATAGAAATTAAGCTCGGGACGCCTTATTATGTACATGCTGACGGCGAAATAATAGCCGAACAAGCTTCCGAGATTACCGTATCAATACTAAAAAACAAATTAAAAATTATATCAAATTGAGATGTTAATAAAAAAGCCTAAGCATAAGGATTTTGAGTATTTACCGCGGTTTTACAAACCCGAAGAGGACCGCGAGGAACGATTAAAAAGACGGCTCGGTTTTAACAGAAAGAGAAAATTCAAGAAAAGGGGCAGGAGTCCGTTAATCTGGTTGGTATTGCTGATATTGGTAATTTATCTTTATTACAGATTCAGCAATTTATAAAACTTAGTTTACATAATATACATTATGTGCTTATTCGTATTTGTAAAATCCTTCGCCTGATTTTCGGCCTAATTTTCCCGCGGCTACCATCTTTCTTAATAACGGACACGGTCTGTATTTTGAATCGTTATATCCTTCATACAATACTTCCATTATAGAAAGACACACATCCAGTCCGATAAAATCCGCCAGTTCAAGCGGTCCCATCGGATGATTCATACCTAATTTCATTATTGCATCGATACTTTCCGCAGTAGCGACTCCTTCGTATAATGCAAAAATTGCTTCGTTGATCATCGGTATCAATACGCGATTACTAATGAAGCCGGGAAAATCATTTACTTCCACGGGTATCTTATCGAGCTGTTTTGCCAGGTCGATTACTTTCTGCGTTGTTTCATCCGAAGTTTCGTATCCTCTTACAACTTCAACTAGTTTCATAACCGGCACCGGATTCATAAAATGCATACCTATAAAATTGGAGGCGCGATCTTTAGGAGCCAGAGCCGTAATTGATATTGACGACGTATTCGAAGCTATTACAGCATCTTTTTTAAGCGACTTAACTAACTCTTTGTAGATATTGGTCTTTACGTCATATTTTTCTACCACGGCTTCAATAACTATATCCGTATCCGGACTAATCTTTTCCAAATTATCGATAATTTCAATTCGATTCAAAGCTTCATTTTTACCATTTTCGTCGATGATATTTTTTTTAATCTGTCTGTCCATATTTTTCGAAATAACTTCGAGTGCTTTTTCCAGAATCGATTTGTTAACGTCGCTTAATTGGACTTTTTGTCCTTTTAATGCCAGTACATGAGCTATTCCGGAGCCCATTGTACCCGCCCCGATTACAGCTGTAAGCTTAATTGACATATTTATCTCCGGTTAATTATTCGACTTCGTAAGAGAGGCAACATTTGAGCTTGCCGCAAGGACCGCTCAACTTTCCAAGACTCGACATTAAGTTTTGTTCGGTGGCAAGTTGTGTTGTAATTTTTCTAAAATTATTCAAAAATGAGGAGCAACAGAATTCCCTGCCGCAGGTTCCGATTCCCCCGATTTCCCTGGCTTCGTCCCTTACTCCAATTTGGCGCAATTCGATGCGGGTTTTAAATTCTGCCGCCAGAGTTTTTGCCAGTTCTCTGAAATCGACTCTTCCGTCGGCAGTATAGAAAAAATAGAGCTTCTTTCGATCGAATTGATAATGAATTTTGACCAGTTTCATTTCGAGCTTGTGCTGTGCAACGGCTTTCTTAAAAAATCCGATTGCCCTTTCTTCATCCTTCAGATTTCGATTCAGTCTTTGTGTGTCTTCCGAATTCATTTTGCGCACTATTACGGGCAATTCTTCGTCATAAAGTCCCATCGAACTTCTTTTTATACGAACGATTTCACCGATCGATTTAACCTGCGCAATTTCGAGTTCGTCGTTTTGTTTAACAATTACAAAATCGTACGGAAACACTTCCAATCCGTTTTCAAGAACGCAAAACTCGCAGTTGAGCAAACCGTCGCACTCTATTTCCACTATATTGCGTTTATCTAACGGAGCTCTGGAATAAAATTCCGACTTGCAGTTAAAACAACCGTGATAAGAACAGGCGTGAAATTTATCGATAACAATTGAATGGTAAGACGGCGTCTTGCCGTTGGACGGCGTAAATTTTTCCGCAGAAGTTAGTTCCGTATCTTCAGAACGATTTATATAAATCAATTTAAATTCCTCATCGACAATGAAGCCAATTCAAATATAAGGCTAAGAGTTATTACATTCAAGTTCAAATTTCCGGATAAGCCTTTTTCGTATTCGGTCAGATTTTCGAATACTTTCTCAACCTGCGCATCGGGGAACTTTTCATTAAATTTAATCAATGTATCCCTGAATTCCTCGAAATAATAATCGTAGTATGAATAACGGTTCCGGATCAAATCGTTCAGCCATACTTTAATCAAACCAATTACTAACGTTAGTTCTTCGCCTTTTTTAGAGCCTGCTAATTTATTTATATACTCGGATGCCGTATGAAATTTGCGCGCAATAGAATAGCGCAAAATCGATATAACTGTTTCCAGCAGGAATTCGATATCGTATTCAATCAACTTGAGCGCTTTTTGTACAGATCCGCCTGAAAAATGAGCCGCTCTTCGAGCGCTATCGTCTTCTATGCCGAATTTACTTTTTAATATTTCGACGACGCTTTCTTCGCTCAAAGGTTGAAATTTTATTTGCCAGCATCGGGACTGAATTGTAGGCAACAATTGGTCGATATTGCTCGTTATCAGAATAAACACAAGTCCTTCGGGCGGCTCTTCGAGGCTTTTCAGAAGAGCGTTTTGAGCTTGCTCATTCATCAAATGAGCGTCGAGAATAAATACAAACCTGTACGGAATTTCGTGATAATCCACGCTTATAAATTTTTTAATGTCGCGGACGCTGTTTATTTTAATCGTATTGGCGCCGTCTATATTTAATTTATAGTATGGATTCGCGATAAGTTTTTCGATTTCCGCCTGCAGGTTTTCAATTTGATTTTGGGTAAGCTTGGCGGTGGGAGAATCGTCGGGCGTTTCCCCCTTCCCTCTCGGAAGCGGAGTGATTAATTTTATATAAGGCTCTCTCAGTTTTTGTATTTTTTCGATGTGATGAATATCCGAAGAATACTCTTTGTAGATTGCTTCCGCAAAATTGAGAGCCGTGTTGAATTTACCGACGCCCTCGGAGCCATAAAAAATCAAGGCGTGTGGTACATGCCTTGACTTAATAAATCTGTTTAATATTTCTACGGCTCTGGTTTGTTCGCAGACATTCTCCCACATTTTATCAGGATTTGTATTCTTCATCGTCGTTGTAAAAGAAGTCTTCATCTGTCGGATAATCAGGCCATATATCTTCAATCGATTCGTATGGCTCCTCGGTATCTTCGAGTTCCTGCAGATTCTCGATTACTTCCAAGGGAGCGCCAATACGTTCGGCATAGTCAATCAGTTCTTCTTTCGTAGCGGGCCACGGAGCATCGTCGAGATACGATGCCAATTCGATGGTCCATATCATATAACTATCTCCTCTATTTTTTTACAAATTCGAATAAATCGACATCTTCATAAATAAAATTCAACGGGTTCAATGGGATATCGTTGTGTCTAACTTCATAATGCAAATGCGGGCCAGTCGACAATCCGGAATTGCCCGACAGAGCGATCAGGTCGCCTCTTTTTACTTTTTGTCCCCTTTTTACTTTTGTCTTCATTAAATGCGCATAAATTGTTTTGTAACCGAAACCGTGATCGATTTCAAGCGTGAGCCCGTAACTGCCCCTTCTGCCTGCAAAAGTAACGATTCCGTCTCCCGGGGCATAAACTTTAGTGCCTACATCGGTAATTATATCGACGCCGTTATGCATTCTTCTAACCTTTAGAATCGGATGCAGTCTTAAACCAAAATCGTCGGCAATTGTTCCCTCGCACGGTCTGATAGCCGGCATCGAGGCAAACAATACTTCATTCTGTTTTAATTTCCTTACGATTTCGTCGTAATTCTTACGTTCGGAGACCACATTGTTTTCTACTTTATCAACCAGCTTGTCGATATTTTTTACGAAATTGGAAATCGATACGGGATTATTGGTTGTTAAAGGCGTAAATGCCGCGCCTCCCGTTCCGTATTGACTGCTGTCGACTTCGAGATTAGCTGTAAGTCTTAGGGAATAACTTAGATCTTTTAGCTCTTTAACCCTTTTATCGAGTTCGACATATTTTTCCGTCATCGCTTCAAGTCTCGAACGCAATAAGGCATTGTCTTTTTTCAACTTTCTTATCTCGGAATCGGGGTTTATATACTCATTGACAACCAGGTAAGTTCCAAAAATAAAGAAAGATATTACGACCGATACGAAGGTCACCAAAAAAAGGAATTTTTTGTAGAAGTTTTCGACTTCTACAAACTTAAGTTTAGATTTTGAAAAGTAGTAAAATTTTTTCATAACATTATATTTGTGTGGCGAAAATAATAAAACCTGACTCGGGTGTCAAGTAGAAAAGACTATTCGAAATCATGCTCGAAATAGTCGACCGTTCGGTCGTAATCTTCGCCTTTTTTACGAATTTGATCCTCTATTCTTTTTTGTAATACTTTTGCGGCGTCGTAGCCGTAATGCTTCAACAAATAATTAATGGCAATAATTTCGGATATTACGGTAATATTTTTTCCCGGAATTATGGGCAATTTAATATACGGTATTTCAACTTCGAGAATTTTAATAAACGAGTCTTCGAGTCCGGTACGCGTATAATCGACTTTATCGTTCCAAATTTCGAGTTCGACAACGACCTCAAGACGTTTTTGGTAGCGAATAGCGCGCACTCCGAACATACTCCTGATATCGACAATTCCGATACCTCTTAATTCCATAAAATGTTTAACCAGATCGGTTCCCGAAGCCATCAGAATTCCTTCGCCTTTTTTCGTCAGAATTACCACGTCGTCTGCAACCAATCTGTGTCCCCTTTCGACAAGATCGAGCGCAACTTCGCTTTTACCGATGCCCGATTTGCCGGTAAATAAAATACCGACTCCATAGACGTCCACCAGCGAACCGTGCACTGTAATTCGCGGGGCAAATTGATCGTCCAGAAAATCTCCGAGCAGATAAATTAACTTAGTGGTAGTATAGTCCGAACCGAAAATCGGAATGTTGAATTTATTCGCAAGGTCGATCATTTCCGGCGAAGGAAGATTGCTGTTTGTAATTATAATACACGGGATTTCGAATTTGAAAATTCTATTTAAAGAATTTATTCTTTCTTCTTTGGACAGGCTGTGGAGATAACTCATTTCCGTATTGCCGAATACCTGGATTCGACTGTATGCAAACAGGTCGAGGAATCCTGCAAGCGGCAATCCCGGACGATGAAGATTTTGATCCTTGATTTTTCTGTCGAAACCGACCCGGTCGTTGAGCAATCTCAACTTGAATTTTTCTTTAGTCTTATTGAAAAAGAAATCGACTGTAATAAATTCTTTTCTTGAGATATTTCTATCCTCAAGCTTCATTATTTTTTCCTTGCAATCCTTTGTGTTTTTACTTTTTTGAGCTGTCTTATTAATTTTTCGACGGCAGCCGAAACCGATTTTTCGAAGTCGTCGCTCGAATGCGAAACGGATAATGTTTTTCCCGGAATTTGAGCTATTATTTCGGCTGTTTTAATGCTATCCTCAAGTTTTGTGTAGCTCAATATGACGTCGACGTCGAGAATGTCGTCGTAAAATTTTTCCGCAGACTTGATTTCCTCTTTGATGAAATTCTTCAAGGAATCTTTTGCTCTGAATTTACGGGATGTAATTTTGATATTCATAACGACTCCTTTTTTGATTTTGGGTGAGCTTGTTTGTAAATTTTTTTAATTCTCTCGATGCTGACGTGCGTGTAAATTTGAGTAGTGGAAAGATTCTCGTGCCCGAGGAATTCTTTAACAGCCAGAAGGTCGGCTTCGTTGTCGAGCATATGAGTCGCCGAACTGTGCCGCAGTATATGCGGACTCTTGCGTTTTAATTCGTAACCGTTCAATAGCTTTTTGATAAGCCGATAAACATAAAACCTGTCTGCAGGCTTGCCTTTTATTTTAATCAAAAAGTCGTCGCGACCTTTCGATTCGATACCGTCAACGTAATCTTTCAATATTTGATGCGTCTTTGATCCTATCGGGACATATCTTGTTTTTGACCCTTTTCCGAAGACTTTAATAACTTTGTTATAAAGGTCTATGTCTTTCAATTTAAGCGAAGTCAGTTCCGAAACGCGGAGAGCGCACCCGTATAAAAGTTCTACTATAACTTTATTCGTGAGCTTAATAAATTCTTCTTCATCCGTTGAATCGATTTTTGCAAGAATCTCCTCGTAATAAGAAGCGCTTATCGTTTCGGGCAGTTTTCTTTTGACTTTAGGGTTCTGAATTTTTTTAATAGGATTTGAATCGATTATACTATGCTTCAAAGCAAACTGAAAGAGATTTCTTAATGAAGATAGTTTACGGGCGACCGAAGTTTTGCTAAGTCCCGATTCGTTCAGATTAACGAGGTAATTACGCAGATGCCGTTCGGTAATTTTATCGATTGATGAAATGCCGTTATCCTCACAAAATTCCGCAAACTGATTTAAATCCCTCGAATAAGCGTCGATGGTATTTTGAGAAACCCGATTGACACCCGACATCTCGGACAGTAATCTGCCTATAATATTTTTTATATTTCCGTTGGGCATAAATTTAATCAGTCGTTATCGACTTCTTCCGCTTTCGGAAGTTTCCATGTGGCGTATTCACAATCCGGATATCTGCTGCAACTGTAAAAGATTCTTCCGCGTTTAGTCCTTTTGGGAGTCAATTCTCCTTCTCCGCATTCCGGGCATTTGATTCCGGTTGTAATTTGTTCGGTGTAATCGCATTCGGGATAATTTTCGCATCCGATAAATCTGCCGAATCTGCTTTCACGGTAAAGAGTTTTACCTCCGCATTTCGGACATTTATTGCCGGTATATTCGGGTTCGTTGTTTGTATTGCTTATCTCTTTTAGAGATTTGATATTTTTGCATTCGGGATAATTCGTGCACGCAAGAAATTTACCGTATCTGCCTATTTTAAGTTCCATGTCGGCGCCGCATTTGTCGCATTTAATTTTTTCGAGCGTCGATTCTACTTTTGCCAGAGTTTCCGAAAAAGGCTGATAGAAATCATTAAGCACCCGGACGTAATCATTTTCGCCTTCTGCAATCGAATCGAGTTCGTCTTCCATTTTTGCCGTAAAACCGACATCAAAGATATTCGGAAAATTCTTCACCAAAATTTCATTAACTTTTTTGCCCAGTTCGGTCGGAACTAATTTACGATCGACGCTTTCGACGTATTTTCTGTCGAGTATAGTGCCTACAATAAGAGCGTATGTGCTCGGACGTCCGATTCCTTTGCTTTCCAATTCTTTTATCAAACTGCTTTCGGTATACCGCGCTGGTGGTTTGGTAAAATGCTGATTCGGTTTTATTTCTTTCAGATCCAGAATTTGATTTTTCCGGAGACCGGCAGGAATTTTTCCGTTTTTCAAATCCTCGGCGTCGGCGTTTTCTTCGTTGCCGTTCGAATCGTCGTATACTTTAAGAAATCCGTCGAACAACAGAGCAGACCCGGTGGCTTTAAAAACAAACTTATCCCCGGTAACAGAAACCGTAGTATTTTCGAGTAATGCCGGTTCCATCTGCGATGCAATGAAACGGTTCCAAATCAACTCGTAGAGCTTGAACTGAGACGAGTCAAGGTAAGGTTTTACGTATTCGGGCGTATATTTAAGCGAGGTAGGACGAATCGCCTCGTGGGCGTCCTGAACATTTTTCTTTTTCGACTGGTAAATTCTCGGAACCTCCGGCAGGTATTTGTCGCCATATTCATTTTTAATAAACTGGCGGGCGTCCTGTAATATTTCTTCGCTCAGACGCGTTGAATCCGTTCTCATATAAGTTATCAAACCGGTCAAGCCTTCATCTCCGATCGAAACGCCTTCGTAAAGCTGCTGAGCGAGCATCATTGTACGTCGAGGTCTGAAACGAAGTCGCTTCGAGGCTTCAACCTGTAACGTACTTGTTATAAACGGAGGCGCCGGATTCCTTTTTGTCTGACGTTTATTAATTTCGGAAATTTCAAATTCTTTAACGTTCTTAATTTCCGACAAAATCTTATTTGCTATCTCTTCGGAGTTAATTGCAAAATTTTCTTTGAGAAATTCTTCCCAGTCTTTATCCGTCATTTCAGGTTTGGGTTGAATTTTCAGCTGCTTGCCTTCGATTTCAAAAAGCTTAGCCGAAAATTCTTCGCCGGTATCGGTTTTGAAAACCGCAACGATCGACCAGTACTCGGTTGGAATAAATTTTTCAATTTCCTCTTCCCTTTCGCAAATCAAACGAAGAGCAACCGATTGGACTCTGCCGGCTGAAAGCGAACTGCCGTATTGATCGATAACGGCTTTCCAGAGAAACGGACTTACCTGATAACCGATAATCCGATCCATAACGCGGCGGGCTCTTTGCGAACTGACAAGTTTATCGTCGATACTGAGAGGATTTTCGAGCGCTTTGTTTACGGCATTTTTTGTTATTTCATTAAACAAAACTCGTCGCACTTTGGCTCTGTCCTTTTCGTTAAGAATGTCGAGCACATCCTGTGCAATTGCTTCGCCTTCGCGGTCGGGGTCTGTTGCAATATAGATATTTTTCGACTTCGACGCCAGATTCTTGATCCTTTTAATAATATCGCTCTTGCCGCGTATTGTAACCATCTTTGTTTTGAACTGGTCGTCTATGTCGATGCCCAATTTGCTTTTGGGCAAATTTTTAATATGTCCAACCGTAGCTTCGACAATATATTTTCTGCCTACATATTTGTTTATCGTCTTGGCTTTTGACGGAGATTCAACGAGAATTAGATCTTTGCTCATAATTTTTCACCTTAATTGACGGAATCGGAAGTGTAAAGTAGAATTCTGCTGCCGGGCGGAACGTCGGATTCGAAATCGACCAGCGATAAAAGCACTATCCAGTTCAATTCGTTTCGACTTACCTTATTCTCCGGAAACATCGATATCTGTTCGAGTATATCCTCGAGTGTAGTAGGATTTATCAATCCCACATTGAATAAATGCATCAGGTAATTATAATTTTCAACTCCCAGCGCGTCCTTTTCTTCTTCTGTCAGGAACCTGAAGCTTTTTCTGGATTTATGAATGCCGGCTTTTTCTTCCAGCAACTGAAAACTGTTTTGTAGAATAATTTTGTCGTAAATCAGACTAAAAGCTATACTGAGAGTCTGTTTGTCATACTTTTTCTTTTCGGAAAAATATTTATTCAGTTCTTCGAGCGATTTTCCTTTACCCAGACCGTCCAGAATTTTCGAAATTATTTCTATTACTTTGGGTTTCATGTTATCCATTTAACAAATTTCCTAAAAGTTTTGCCTTTTTAACATAAAAATCTTCTTTAAGTTTCATTTCTCTGCGCAGTTTCTCAGTCGTATCGTCGTATCCGATCAAATGTAAAATACCGTGTATTACCAGCCTTTTCAATTCATCATCGAAAGTAACTCCGTATTTTTTAGCATTTTCTTCGGCAACATAATAACAAATAAATATTTCTCCGTCAATAATTGAACTATTTTCAGAATAATTTAAAGAAATAACGTCGGTGGCATAGTTATGGTTCAAATATTTTTTATTTAATTCGACGATTGACTTTATATCGACAATATTTATTTCAAGATTGATTATTTTTAGTTTGTTTTCGTCTTTCAGCAATTTAACAATTTTATGGATTACTTTTTTCGAAATTTTAAAAGACGAATAAACATGCACATTTCTGATCAAATTTCACCTAACCTTGATTTTTTAGAGATTCGGCGGAGATTCGGGCATATTCCCTGTAGTTGAGAGCCGACTGGCGAATCATCCCGATTTCTTCATCCGTCAGGTCTCTGATAATTTTGGCGGGCACGCCCACAACAAGTTTACCCGACGGGACAACAAAACCTTGTTTTACGAGGGAACCGGCTGCCACCATCGAATCGGGCTCGAGAGTAGCTCCGTCGAGCAATATTGCGCCCATACCTACGAATGTATTTTTTTTGAGAATCGCCCCGTGCAAAACCGCCGCGTGTCCCACTGTTACATTATCCTCTATTATCAGCGGGAATTTATTGTTCGTTACGTGAAGCACGGAGCCGTCCTGTATATTTGTATTTTTTCCTATTTTAACGTAATTGACGTCGCCTCGTATCACAACGTTATACCAGACGGAAGAGCCTTCCAGAATTTCGACTTCGCCGATAATTTTAGCTCCTGATGCAATAAAAACGTCCGGCGCAATAGAAGGATATTTATCTTTGTAAGGAAATAGTTTAGTTTCCATAAAATCCCGGTAAATTAGCCGCTTCGTCAAAATACTTCAAAGCGTTTTGAAATTGTCTGTCGATACTCAAAAGTACGGAATACCATCCTTTTTCTTTATAAAGGTCGCGCGCGACAAACGCTTTTAATATCGTGATAACGAATTTCCTGTCGCGCTGAAAATCGGCAGACGAGAATTTTATATTATTGTTTTTAGCAAAGCGCAGAAAATCGTTAACTTCGTCCGAATTGAAGTCGAAGTTTTTTATAAATTTATTCATATCCGCGGAGTAAATATTTCTGATTTTTTCTCCGTTTTTATCGAGATATTTTCTCACAAAACGATAATAAATATTATTTTTTCTTAATTCAACCAGAAAGTCGGAACTATTTTCCGCGTCGATGATAATATCGGGAGTAATGCCTCCGCCGCCGAAAACTTTGCGTCCGTGTTTTGTGTGATAAATAACAGCCGAGCTGTCTTCATAATTGTGATTGATGTTGACCGTATCGGTTTCTTCTCGATCGTGAATCTGGCGGTAATATTCGTCTTTGTTTTTATAGTTTCTTTGTATTTCCCTACCGGAAGGAGTATAGTATTTGGAGACGGTAATCCGCAAAGCCGAATTATCGGGCAAAACGAATTGTCTCTGAACCAATCCTTTGCCGAAAGTAGTTTCTCCCACGATTAAACCTCTATCCCAATCCTGAACGGCTCCGGCTACAATTTCGCTGGCAGATGCAGAGCCGCGATTGACAAGTATTATAAGCGGTAATTTTTCGAACGGATAGTCTCTGCGGGCGCGGAATTCTTCGTCGAATTCTGAATATCTGCCTTTGGTATAAACAATCATCTTCGTGCTGTCGATAAATAAGTCGGCAATATTGAAAGCCTGCGTTAACAATCCGCCCGGATTGTTTCTCAAATCGAGTACAAGCTTTTCCATTCCTTCTTTGCGCAGACGGTTGAGAGCTTCAATAACTTCCCGCGCAGACGTTTCAGAAAAGCGGGTTAAATTCAAATATCCTATCTTACCGTCGTATAACAAAGAAACGTCGACAGAGTTCAGATTTATCCTGTCTCTTACAATAGTAAAATCGATATTGGAATTAATCGACGGTCTGAATACGGTTACCTTTACGGACGTTCCTTTTTTACCTCTCAATAATTTAATTACATCGTCGTTCGTAAGCCCCGTTGCGTCCTTCCCTTCGACTTTTATAATCCTGTCGCCGGATTGAATACCGACCGATTCGCTCGGTCCGCCGGTAATCGGAGAAACAACCACAATCGTATCTTTAAGAATTTGAAATTCGATACCGATGCCTTCGAAATTGCCTCTCATCTCTTCTTCTTCGAAAGAAAATTCCTCGGGAGTAATGTAAACCGAATGGGGATCGAGGTCTTTGAGCATTCCTTCGATAGCATTATCAACCAATTTTTTTCCGTCGAGCGAATCGACATAGAAAAAATTCGTATACTTATATGCCTTCTCGAATTTATCAAGTTGATTGTCTTTCAACGGGAACAGCAAGCCGTCGAGTTTGACGCCCAGGAAAAAGCCGAGAAGTATCGAAATAATTACAGCGGGGATTACTTTCTTCATACTTATTTTTCCGGTTTCATTTGCGGGAATAAAATAACGTCGCGTATCGACGGTTGATTTGTTAACAGCATGACAAGCCGGTCGATTCCCACTCCCAATCCTGCCGTAGGGGGCATACCGTATTCGAGAGCGCGTACAAAGTCTTCATCGATCTGATGAGCTTCCTCGTCGCCTTCCTCGCGCATTTTAGCTTGTTCTTCGAATCGCATTCTCTGGTCAATCGGATCGTTTAATTCGCTGAAAGCGTTGCAAATTTCTCTGCCGAGCACGAAACCTTCGAACCGCTCAACCAATCCTTCTTTCGACCTGTGTTTCTTTGCAAGCGGCGAAAGTTCGAGCGGATAGTCGATTACAAAAGTGGGCTGAATCAACGAAGGCTGAATGGTAACTTCGAATAACTCGTCAATCAGTTTTCCTTTCGATTCGCCGCCCTTCGGCTCGACGCCTCTTTCCTTAAGCGCTTTAACAAGGTCATCATAACCGGCTTTAAGTACGTCGATGCCTGTGACTTTAAGCAGTTCGTCAACCATTGAAACCCGCTTCCATGGCGGATTGAAATTAATTTCCTTTCCTTCGATTACAAACTGATTTTTACCGAATACATTATTGCATAATTCAACGACCATCTTTTCGACAAAATCCATCATCCACTCGTAATCTTTGTAAGCCACATAGAGCTCGAGCATTGTAAATTCGGGATTGTGAGTTTTGTCCATACCTTCGTTTCGGAAATCTTTCGATATTTCATAGACTCCGTCGAAACCGCCGACAATAAGGCGCTTCAAATAGAGTTCGTCTGCTATTCTCAAATATAGATCGATATCGAGAGCGTTGTGATGAGTTATAAAAGGACGAGCCGCGGCGCCTCCGTATAAGGGCTGCAGTATCGGAGTTTCAACTTCAATCAATCCGTTTTCGTCGAGGTATTTTCTGATTTGAGTTATAATTTGAGCTCTCTTAATAAATACGTCTTTAACTTCCGGATTAACTATCAGGTCGACGTATCTTTGTCTGTATCTTAATTCTTTATCGGCAAATTGATCGTAAACAATTTTATTGCCGTTTTCGTCGACCGCTTCCTTGGCAATCGGAATCGGTCTTAACGATTTGGCAAGCAGTTGATACGATTTTGCATGAACTGAAATTTCTCCGGTTTTTGTTTTGAATACGAAGCCTTCGACTCCGATTATATCGCCGATATCGAGCAGTTTAAAAACGTCGTACATTTCGCCAAGTTCGTCTTTCTTAAGATAAATCTGAATTCTGCCTTTGAAATCCTGAATATGAGCGAAGGTGGCTTTTCCCATGCGTCTCAAAGCCATTATGCGTCCCGCAACTTTTACGTCCTTGCCTTCGTACTTTTCATAATTTTGCTTTATTTCGCTCGAGTAGCTGTCGACATCATAACTGTATGCATAAGGAAGTATACCCCTTTTAATCAATTCGTCGAGTTCTTCCCTTCTTCTTTTCATCAATGAATTATATTCGGCTTCGAAATTATAATTTTCCACTTTTCCTCCGTATTAATTTCTAACAAAATTTACTAATTTGTTGCAGGCATTGTCGATTATATAGTTTACAAGGTTTGACGACGACAAGTAATTGTTTATAATAACTGAAAACGCCAGTATTTCGCCGGAGACCGTTTTAACGTAACCGGCAAGAGCGGAAACCGCCGGACTATAACCGGGCTTTGCTCTCAGATTATTTCTGGCGTGTGTTTTTTTCATCCTGTTTGCAAGCGTTCCGTCGAAACCTGCTATCGGCAAAGAATTATAAAAATAATCCGACATTTCCGACTTATAAAGATAAGTCAATAAATTAACAGTCTGACGCGGCGTTACAAGGTTATATCTCGACAAACCGGAACCGTCCGCAAGATTCAAATTGTCGACGTTGACGCCTATCTCATTAAAAAGTTTTCTGCATGCTTCCAAACCGTTTTCAGCCGAACCGTATCCGTAAACTTCGAGTCCTATTGTTTTTAGAAGCTGTTCGGAATAAAAATTATTGCTGTTTTTGTTTGTCTCGTTAATTATTCGGTACAATGGCACAGAACGATGAACCAGCAAAGGAGTCATATCGTCTTTGATAATGAATTTATCCGTATCGTCGTAATCGAGAATTTTCCCTTCGGTCAGAATGCCGTTTGCATTTAAAGTTTCATTAAATACGTGCATAAAGTATTCCGCAGGCTCGGCAATGGCAATATTTTTTACAACCGGTTCGGATTTATAGTTAATCGTACCCGAAATATATATTATGTTGGAACCTCTTTCGCGCGTAACTTCAATTTGAGTATCGTCTTCCGTAGTAATCGCTTTATTTATAATTGTCGCATAACTTGTATTGGGAGAGATTGTATATTTTGCCGGGAATTTTAATTCAGCAGGACTGATTCTAATCTCAATTGAATTATCGTTAAAACTGAGAGCGCCCGACGGCGCAGCGAACCAATAACTTTCGTTATCCCAAGCCCATCCTTTTCCCAAAGGTATATCGTCGAATGCATGATCGTCATAATAGAGATTTCCTTCGATTTTCCTTACGCCTTTATTCTTCAGTTCTTGAACCCACTCTTCGAAAATAATTGTTGAGCTTCCGCTGTAAAATCTATTGGAGATCGAAGGGTCGCCCGACCCCGACACAATCAAGTCCCCTTTCAAGACTCCGTCAGAAATTTCTCCGTCTGTGTAAATAGTGGTTTCGTATGTATATTCGGGACCTAAAATAAAGAGCGCCGCCGCGGTAGTAAAGAGTTTGACAAGAGAAGCGGGTACGAACAATTTATCGGGATTTTTTTTGTAAACGGTTTCGCCGGTTTTCAACGATCTTATAAAAACCCCGGCGAAAGCATTGTTCAATGCAGGATCGTTAAACGAATCGTCGAGCTGCTCCCTCAACTCGTTGATCGAATACTGCTCTTTCAAAGTGTCGTTCTGAGCGGATAGAACGCACGACAGAAATAATATCAGGATAAGTTTATTTATCATAGAGCCTGTAGACTTTTTCTATTTCTTCGGGAGTAATTTCTCTGTAATAACCGTAAGGAAGTTTTTCGACAGTAAAAATGCCGAATTTTACCCTTTCGAGCGATTTAACAAAATATCCGAGCTGTCCGAACATACGCTTCACAAAATGATTCCTGCCTTCGACCGTCGTAACCTCAACCGTTTTTTTGTTTTTGACATTAATGATTTTTACTTCTTCGAATTTACTTTTCCTGCCGTCGAGATAAATTCCCTTCAACAATTTATCCGAGTGTTCCTGAATTAAAGGTTTATCGAGCGTAGCGTGATATACTCTCGGAATTTTTTTGCTGGGATGCGTCATAAAATTCGAAAAGTTTCCGTCGTTTGTAAGAATAAGCACGCCCGTGGTATTATAATCGAGTCGACCTACGGGAAATATTTTATGTTTTGTTTTAATCAGGTCTGTGACTTTTTTCCTGTTCTTTTCGTCGCTGGTTGTAGTAATGTATCCTTTCGGTTTATTCAAAAGGTAATAAACTTTTTTTTCGGGTTTAAGTTTTTCTCCGTCCAGATATACAAGATCGTTTGCCGGGTCTACATAAAAGCTGAAGTCCGTAATTATTTCGCCGTTAACCGAGACCCTGCCCGTTTTGATATACTCTTCCGATTTCCTTCTTGAAGAGATTCCGCATTCAGAAAGAAATTTATTCAATCGTATCTTCATCGTCCGCACCTTCGTCGTTAGTTTCTTTTTCGAGTTCTTCTTCGACTTCATTCATCATAATTCTGCGTTTTTGCTCCTGGAAATCCTCGTCTTTCATAATTTCTTCGATCTCGCGTGGTTTTGGCAAATCGGAAATATTATTAAGTCCGAAGTATTTTAAGAATTCGTCCGTAGTGCCGTAGAGAAGAGGTCTTCCGACAGTTTCGGCTCTGCCTTTAATTGTAATAAGATTTTTTTCGAGCAGAGTGTTCAAAGTATAATCGGAATTGACGCCTCGTATGGCTTCGAGCTCCGGTTTTGTAATCGGTTGTTTGTACGCAATAATAGCCAGAGTTTCGAGCGCAGCTTGACTGAGGCGCCGCTTGCTCTTTTCGGTCGACAGGAAACCGACATATTTTGCATGGTCGGGTTTCGTCGCATAAATGTATCCGTTAGCTATTCTGAGTATCTTAAATGCGTGTCCGTTCATGTCGTATTTTTCATTCAAAGCATTAACGGCTTCGTCGATTTCTTGAACGGAAATGTCGATATCCGCGCCGTCAATTTCTTTAATCGCATTGACAATTTCGTTTGCAGGCAGCGGTTCGTCGGAAGCAAAGATCAACGCTTCGACAACGGAATAATAGATATTATCCATCAGAGAGTCCGTATATTATAAAGTCGTTAAAATTCGGAGATTCTTCGATGCCGATTTTACCGGATTTAACCATCTCCAATACTGCTATAAACGTAACAACAATTTTAATTTTATTAGCCATCTCTTTCATCAATTCCTTGAATTCGATTCTCTTTTTCGATTTAATTTTTTCTCCGATATAGTCCATCTGTTCTTCTATAGTAACGTTCCATTTTTTAATTTGATGAACCGGCTCTTCTTTTTTCGATTCGATAACTTTTTTGAAAGCTTTTATAAGATCGTAAAGAGAAATATTTTTCAAAAGAATATCGAGGTTAGCCGGTTTTTCCTTTTCGTCGTATTCAAAATTACTTCTGAAATTATAATTACGCATATTCGATTCCATAAAGCTGAACTCTTCGGTCATCTCTTTGTACCGTTTATACTCGAGCAAAGCTTTAACGAGGTCGGCTCTCGGATCGATTTCCTCTCCTTTTTCGTCGACTTCTTTCGGGAGGAGCATTTTGACTTTAATCTGCATTAACGTGGCAGCCATCAGAATAAAATCTCCGGCAATCTCGAGGTCGAGTTGCTGGAGCATTTTAAGATAATCCATAAAGTCTTTGGTAATTTTCGATATCGGAATATCGTAAATGTTGAGCTCGTCCCGTTTAATAAAAAAGAGGAGAAGGTCGAGCGGGCCTTCGAATTGTGTAAGTTTTATTTTATACATTATCCGAATTTCATACTTGTATGAACTTCGTCCATTGTCTGCCGCGCAACAACTTTAGCTTTTTCCTCTCCGTCGTGCAATATATTTTTTACCAGTTCGATATTCTGCTCGTAATGCTTTCTTTTTTCGATAATCGGCTCGAGGAATTCATTGATTTTAGCCGCGCATCTCGATTTACACTCGACGCATCCTAGAGCGCCGCTGCGGCAATCCGCATCGATGCTTTCAATTTCGTCCGGATTGAATTTTTTGTGATAAGTAAATACAAGACACACTTCGGGTCGTCCCGGATCGTTTTTCCTGACTTTTTGAGTATCGGTAACCGCTTTTTTTAATTTTGCCTTAACTTCATCCGGCTCGTCGGAGAGCAGTATTGTATTGCCCATCGATTTCGACATTTTAGCATTGCCGTCCAAACCGGGCAAACGCGCAAAACTTGTAAGAAGCGGTTCAGGCTCGGGAAAGACTTCGCCGTACTGATTGTTGAAACGTCTTGCAATTTCACGCGTAATTTCGATATGTGGAACCTGATCTTCTCCGACAGGAACAGCCTCTCCTTTGTACAATAAAATATCCGCCGCCTGCAATACGGGATAACCCAAATGTCCGTAAATCACGTTTTCAATATTCAAGTCCCGAACCTGCTCTTTTAAAGTGGGATTCCTTTCCAATCGCGCTTTTGTAATAAGCATCGAAAATATCAGAAACAATTCCGCATGTTCTTTTATTTGAGACTGGCGAAAAAACGGGCTCTTCTTCGGGTCCAGTCCTGCCGCAAGCCAATCTATAACCATTTCAATTGTATTATCGTAAATATGTTCGGTAGATAAGTCGGTTGTCAATACGTGATAGTCGGCAATCAAGTGATAACTGTCGTACTGATTTTGGAGATTAATCCAGTTTTCGAGCGCGCCCACATAATGCCCGAGATGGAGTTTGCCAGTAGGACGCATACCGCTTAGAATTCTTTTTTTAGCCATAATTCCGATAGAATAAATTATTGAATACAGATTACAAAAATATAGAAAAAAAAGGAAATTTACTTTCAATCGAAGAGGAAAGGTTTCCAGGCGGTATCAATTCTTCCGGCTGTCGATTTGATAAACAATATATGATTTGGAGTAAAAGGTTTGATTCTAAGTTTCATACCGGCTTCGTCGGGAGTTCTGTCGCCTTTTTTGTTATTGCACGGCAGACAAGCCGCCACAAGATTTTCCCACGTATCGGAGCCGCCTCTCGATTTGGGAACAACGTGATCGACAGTTAAGGGCAGATCTCCCCTGCCGCAATATGCGCAGCGGTGTCCGTCCCGTTTCAAAATATTTTTCCGCGTCAAAATTATTTTCTTGTACGGAATTCTAATGTAATCTTTCAGTTTAATGACGCTTGGCCAGGGATAAGATTTGCTCACAGTTCTGATTTGCCTGCCGTTGTTGTTGGCTACGAGTTCCGCTTTGCCGAGAAGCAACAATACAATTGCCTTTTTGACGTTACAAATGGAAAGGGGTTCATAACTTTGATTCAATAAAAGAACCCTTGCGTTGAGCGCCCCGTTTGAACCGAACTTACGTTCGAAGATTGCCTCCTTAGCCCTAAATTAACTAATTGATAATATTTTGGCGTATAATATGCAAAAATTCGTTTAATAATAAAAGATATTTTTCGGGTCACTTTTCTATGATCCCGCCGGCAAGCAGATAACCTTCATGGTCATAAAGCACAAGCGACTGTCCCGGCGTTACGGCGTTTTTCGGTTCTGTAAACTCAATTTCTATCGAGTCGGGAGTCGATTTTAGAACAACGGCTTCTTTGGCAGAATCCGAATATCGGATTTTGCCAAATACTTTTTCGCCTTCTTTTAAAATGGATTTGCTCACATAATTAACGTCCGAAGCCTTTACTTTTCTTTCGAGCAGTTCTTCTTTGTCGCCAATTTCGATAGTGTTCGTATTGCTGTCGATATTTTTAACATACACGGGTTTACCGAAAGAAATTCCGAGACCGCGTCTTTGACCTATTGTATAAAAAGGAAAGCCTTTGTGTTTGCCTACCACTTCCCCATGATAGACCAAATTTCCTTCCTGAATATTATCGATAACGTTCGGTATGCGTTCGCGCAGAAATCGTTCGTAATTATTGTCGGCTACAAAACAAATTTCCTGACTGTCGGGCTTTCCTGCGGTTTTCAATCCGAATTCCGCCGCAATGGCTCTTACTTCTTCTTTGGTATATTTGCCGAGCGGGAATAAAGTTCGCGACAGGCTTTCCTGAGTCAATCCCCAGAGCGCATAGGTTTGGTCTTTCTTCATGTCTTTGGAATATTTAAGCGTATACCTGTCGTTAATTTTTTCCACTACGGCATAATGCCCAGTTGCAACATAACGCGCGTCGAGCGAATCGGCTTTCTTCAATAATTCTTCCCACTTAATCTTACGATTACAAACTACGCACGGATTCGGCGTTCTACCGGAGAGATATTCTTTGACAAAATCATCTATTACTGTTTCTTCAAAAGCTTTTGTAAAATCGACGGTATAATGAGGGATGCCGATTAAATCGGCTACATTTTTTGCGTCGAAAATTGCATCGAGCGAGCAGCATCCGGATTCGTGCTTCGGAGCTCCTCCCACTTCCATAAATCCCCAGGTTTTCATAGTTATGCCGATTACATCGTAGCCTTCTTTCTTCAAAATTGCAGCCGCCACTGAAGAATCGACTCCGCCGCTCATGGCAACGATAACGCGATTTTCGTTCATCATTTCCCTTTCTTGTAAAAATCTACAATTCAAACGATAAATATAGGAAATAAGTTCTAATTTCAGGCGTTTGCGGCGAGGATTGCCACGCAGGTAACGTAATGGTCGGAATGACTCATCGAAATTAAAAGTTTTTTGTCGTCTCCGAGATATTCTTTGATTTTGACACTTCTCAAATTTACAATCGGCATGCCGTTCGACAGATTGCCGATTTCAATGTCCTTCCATCCGGGACTAACATTAACCGACGAGAGAGCTTTTGTTATAGCTTCTTTGGCGGCAAAGCGCGCCGCCAGATGCTGATATTTATTCTTTTTTGAAAGGCAATATTCCAGCTCGGAGATAGTAAAAATTTTCTCCAAAAACCGATCGCCGTAATTGTCCACGCTTTGCTTTATTCTTTCGATTTCTATTATGTCTATTCCGAGTCCGAGAACCATTTAATTCCTCAATCAGAAAATATTTGCGTCAACTTTAATACCTTCTTTCTGAATCTGCTCTTCCAGTATTCCGATAAGTTTATTCAATCCGGTCATCGTATCTTTCAGTTCATTCATAAATTTATCGTCGTACAATAATTTTCCCAGATTATTTTCGCTTCGCCGGGTTTCGTCCAAAAGAGAATTCAGTTCGTTTAATAGTCTTTTCGATTCATTCAGTGTCAAATTCGCGTTATTAATAAAAACCTTTACCGAATCTCTGTTTTCTGAAAGCATCGTATTGACGTTATCGGTAATGTCAACCGTATTGGAAATTAATTTTGCAAAATTAGAATCGTTACGAGTTACGAAATCATTGAGGTTAACCGCAGCATAATTCAGATTGTTTACAAGATCGGTCAGTTTGTTCGTAAAATTGTCGTTGAGTACCGTGTTATTTAATTTTGCAAGAGTAACTTTAATTTCCTTAATCAGATGAATTAAATCCGACTGCAAATTTCCGAGCAGAGCCATAGTTGTCGAAATGTCGCCGAGGAACAAACCTTCGTGAATTTGATCCGGATCCAGAGGTTTGTCCGAATTGCCCGGATAGATTTCGACTTTTTTACCGCCCATCAAATCGAGCATCATTATTTGAAAAGCGGCGTCCTGCTTCAACGATGTTTCTTTGTCGATTTTCAAAATGACAATTACGTAATTCTTTTCGGTTCTAATATCGTCGACGTAACCTTCGCGAACCCCGTTTACTGTGACCGGGTCGCCAATTTCGAGTCCTGCTACATTATCGAATTTTATTTTCAGTTCGGTTTTGTCGGAATTGAACGTAATATTTTTAGCCCACCCCAGAATCCACAAAAAAACGATCAGAGCAAGGAATACTGTTATCCCGACTTTTATTTCAGTTTTTCTTTGGTCTTTCATCTTCTTCAATCATTTTTTTCAGAACATTGAATTCAAGAGAATCAATTAGACTGTCCTCTATAAACATTTTTGTGCGTTCGGCAATTTTTTCAAAGTTTTTCATCGATTCTTCGAAATCTTCTTTTTTCAGATTTTCGATTTTCTCCGAAAAAAACACTCTCAAAGAATCGTCATAATTGTTGTGTTGCAATTTATCGAAATCTTTTGTCAAATCGTTAACCCCGATTTCGAAAATTTTTTCTTTAGCATAGTCTTTAATAACCGAACCGTATTGTCTGTAAATGAAAATCAAACTGCCTATTGCCACCGTAATTATAATAACCAGGGTAAGAAAACATCCCTTTCTCATTTGTTCTCCGGCAGTTTTTCAACCAGAACTTTATTGATTCTTTTGTTATGAATTTCTTTAACCGTAAATTTAATCCCTTTATCGACAAAAGAGAATCCTTCTTCGGGAATCGATCCGGCGTGATTAAGAATATAACCTGCGAGAGTGTCGTAATCGTCGTCTTCGTTCGAAAACTCGATTTCCAACAATTCACTCAGTTCATCTATCGGCAGTCTGCCGCTGAGCAGATATGAATTCTCCGAAAGTTTGACGATCGGATTTTCTTCCTTGTCGAATTCGTCCCGAATATCGCCCACAATTTCTTCGAGAATATCTTCAAGAGAAATCAAACCCGCGGTGCCGCCGTATTCGTCGACTACAATTCCGAGGTGAAGTTTTTTTTCCTGAAAATCGTGGAGCAACTCGTTAATATATTTTGTTTGAGGCACAAAGAAAACTTCACGCGCTATTTTACGGAGCGAAAGGGACTTTCTCATTTCCGGATTTTTCAGATACGGCAGCAGGTCTTTGGCATAAATAATACCGATAATATTATCGAGCGAGTTTTCGTATAAAGGAATCCGGCTATATCCCGATTCGTTAATAACTTTCATTAGTTCATCGAAAGTAATATCTACGGGAACTGCAACAATGTCGACGCGCGGAGTCATAATTTCCCTGGCGGTTACGCTTCGGAACGAGACAATCCCTTCGATTAGTTCGTGTTCGTCTTCCTCGATAGTACCTTTTTCCACTCCAAGATTCGTCAATTCCGTAATTTCGGAACTTAGAAGAGGATTCTTGAATTTTTCGGTCTTTATTTTTGAAGTTGCCGCGCGCAACAAGTCGCTCAGTATTTTGGCAATCGGGAAGAAAAGCACGCTGATCCAATAAAGAGGCAAAGCAACAACTTTGGCAAAACCGACGCTGTTCTTGTTGGCAATCAATTTCGGAATAATTTCACCGAACAAAAGAATGATAATCGTCAGTATTAGAATCTGAATTGTGACTGCCAGCTCTTCCGATACTCCGTAAACTTTAGCAAGGTCAAGCGCTAAGAGTACCGAAATGATAGAAGCCGCAGTATTGACAACGGTATTGCCAAGTAAAATTGTGACCAATATACGACGCGGATTATCCAACAGGAGTTGAAGATAACTCCCTATAACTTTGCTATCTTTCCGGAATTCTTTAATTTTTTTCTTATCAATCGAAAAGAGCGCAACTTCCGCTCCGGAAAAGAATCCGGATAGAATAATAAAAATTACAAGAAGAACTATGCGCAGAAATGAATCGCTTTCCAAGTTATCGTCAAATCCCGACTTTATTCAACATACAATTAAAATGGTAAATCCTCGTCTTGACCGGCTTCCATATTGGGAGTATCATCCGGCATGTCTCCGCCTCCGGTTTCCGGCGGCGCTTCCCTGCCGTCCAAAGGTATAAGCTGTTCGGCAACTACTTCAGTGAAATATCTCTTGATGCCGTTTTTGTCTTCGTAATCCCTTTTAGAAAGCCTTCCCTCGATATAAAACTTCTTCCCTTTTTTTAAGGCGTCTTTATAGAAATCGGATAAATTGTACGCCACAACATTATGCCATGTAGTTTCGTTGACCCAATTGCCGTCCCGTCCCTTGTAACTTCTCGTGGTAGCCAAAGAAAATGTAGTTACAGATACATTGTTCGTAGTAAAACGCGTTTCAGCATCGCCGCCCAAATTTCCAATCAGCATAATCTTGTTTAAAGAAAAAGCCACTTGCCCACCTTTCTTTTTGTTAAAAATTGTAGTATAAATTTATGATTATTAACTGAAAATTGCCAAACAGAAAGAAATTAATCGTCAACCGTAAAAATGAAGGCGTTTTTGAATTCGGGGATTTTTCTGAGTTCGTCCCTTACCATTTCAGCTTTTTCGATAGAATCGAACGGAAAAAGCTGCACCGTATACATTTTAACTTCTTCCTTATAAATAATATTCAGTTCGTACTCTGTTTTATTAGAATTAATTTCAACGAATTTTTCGGCGTTGTTTCTGTTGGAAAAAGCAGCGAGCTGAACAATAAAATGGACCGTTTTCTTTTTAACTTCGTCTGCCGGGAGCTCTTCAACTTGTTTCCGATTCTCCAAAGTATCCGTCGCGGCGTCCGCATCGATCGATTCTACGTCGTCAAAAACATATACATCTTCAGCCGGCTGACTTTTTCCGGTTTCCTTCAAAGAAGAACAACCGGTTACAAAGAGAAAACTTGCCAGAAGGATTAATATGATTTTCATGTTTAAAAAAAGCGCTCCGAATTAAACCGGAGCGCCGGATAATTATAATGAATAAGCAAAATTAATACCGAATAAATGCGCGTTGCTTGAGTACGTTCCGTTGAAATTAAATTTCGAATTGGTAACTTCTCTTTCCATGAAAATTAAATAAAGATACGAAACGTCAACCGAGAATTTTTCCGATAACTTGAATCCGTACCCGATATTCAGTCCGATACGGTCGGCGTCAGGTAAAGTAGGTTCCACATATTCGTCCTTAACGGGACTATTGTCGTAGAACAATCCGCCTCTCAATTTTGAGCCGTTTTCCATACAATACTCGAATCCGCCGCGAACAATAAACGAATTCTCGTATTTTCTGTCGGCAGACTGTACGTTTTGAACGCCGTTAGCCGGATTGAGATCGAGGTCGTAATTCTCGAAAGTAACCTCGAGTTTATCGTAACTCGACCAGCCCACATATTGAAAATCCGCCGTCAGCATTAAATTGTCGTTGGCTGCGTAAGCCGCTCCGACGGTAATATTCTGTGGAGTAGTTAAAGGAGCTTTAATATTTCCGTTGGGAAGCGGCAAAGTTAAACCCAATAACGGGTGAACAAAACCCGCCGGAGTACTGGTAGCCGTACCCTCGAAATCAAAACTAACCTCGCTGCGATAACTGAGTCCGAGAGAGAAATCCTCCGTCGGTTTGTAGAGCAATCCGGCTGTAAAACCGAAAGCCGTACCGTCGCCGTTCATATCAATCTCGAAGTCGCCTCCGACGGGAATAGGCGCTTTGCGAATTATAGTAACGTCTGCCCATGCAAAAGTGCCGCCTACGCTGACCGACAGTTGATCCGATAACTGATAAGCAATTACCGGAGTGAAAAAGAACGCCCTAAGTTCAGTTTCGACTGCCAGGTATTTACCGACCCAATTCGGGTCCCACTTTGTCCCCAATCCGTAAGGATTATTCACACCAAGTCCCATATGCAATTTATCGGTTAATTGCTGAGTAACATAAAAGTTGATAGGAGTGAAAAGCTGATTCTCCATATCGACTTCTGCAGCAGGTTGAGTCGGGGTTTTGTATGTAGCGAGCGGAACTATTAATGTCGTGCCTAAATAGAAATTAGTTCCACTGAGCTGTGTAATGCCCGCGGGATTAAAATAAATAGCGGACGGATCGTTTGCCAATCCCGTGAATGCGCCGCCCATAGCCATTGCTCTGGCGCCATGCTCGTTTAATTGGAATCCGCTTCCGTT
>NZ_JBPSEG010000007.1:0-148638 GCF_051488665.1 Melioribacter sp. Ez-97
TTCCTTTTTCAGTTGACCTTCTATTACAAAAGTTTTAGATTAACAAAGGGTTAAATGAGCGGTTAAAAATGCCTGAGTTTTCAATCCTTGTAAACGGACAAAAAAAGAGAGTAGACGTCGACGCCGGCACGCCGTTGCTGTGGGTTTTGCGCGACGAGTTGAATCTAAAAGGAACAAAATTCAGTTGCGGCATTGGTATTTGCGGTTCGTGTACGGTTTTAATCGACGGCAAAGCGGAAAAATCGTGTTCCGTTTCGATAGAGGAGGCAGAAGGCAAATCGATTACAACGATAGAAGGATTAGCTTCCGACAAATACAATAAGCTCGTTAAAGCCTGGCTCGAAGTTGAAGTTTCGCAATGCGGCTATTGTCAGCCGGGACAAATTCTTGCAGCCGCTTCTCTTCTGAACGAAAACCCGAATCCGTCCGACAAAGAAATCGAAGAAGCGATGAACGAAGTTTTATGCAGATGCGGCACGTATAATCGTATAAAAAAAGCCATTAAAAAAGTAATAGCTGAAAAATGAGCGGTAAACAGACACGGCGCGAATTTATAAAGGTCTTCAGTATGAGCGGTTCGGCTCTTTGCCTGGCTTCGTTCGTACCGGTGAAAGATTTGTTTGCATTCGGCGAAGAACCGAAAATCTTTTCGCCGAGCGTTTATCTTAAAATCGATTCCGAAGGAAATATTACCGTTATCGTTCATCGTTCGGAAATGGGGCAGGGCGTGAGAACCGCTTTGCCGATGATTGTTGCAGAAGAATTGGAAGTCGACTGGCGTAAAATTAAAATCGAACAGGCGGAAGGCGACCCGAAATACGGAGACCAGGTTACCGGTGGAAGCACAAGCGTTAGAAAATCGTGGGATCCGCTCAGAATTGCCGGTGCTACGGCTCGCGAAATGTTGATTGCCGCCGCTGCCGCCAGATGGAACGTTAAACCATCAGATTGTAAAGCTGAAAACGGATACGTCATTAATAAACTGAACAATAAAAAAGTCGGGTACGGGGATTTAGTGGAGGAGGCATCTAAACTCCCCGTACCTCAAAACGTAAAACTTAAAGACCCGAAAGATTATAAAATTATCGGCAAACGACTTCATCGCACCGATTCGCCCGACAAAGTCGCCGGAAAAGCCGTCTTCGGTATCGACGTAGTATTACCTGGACTCGTTTACGCCGCAGTAAAAAGGAGTCCGGCTTTCGGTTCGAAAGTTAAAAGTTTCAACGCCGACAAAACAAAATCGTTGAACGGCATAATTGATGTACGACAGGTTTCGAACGGGGTTGCTGTTTTCGCAAAATCGACGTGGCAGGCTTTTAAAGGCGTCGAAAATCTTTCGGTAGAATGGACTCCTTCGCCTTACGCAAATCTCGACTCGGAAACAATCTCAAATAAATTAAAAGAGCAAATCGCTTCGGGCGGAAACAAGGTCGAAGAAAAGGGAAATCCCGATCCGCCGGACAACATAAACTATAAAACAATCGAAGCGGTTTACGAAGCGCCTTTTCAGGCTCATGCGCCGATGGAGCCGATGAATTGTACGGCGCGTTTTGAAAACAATCGCGTTGAAGTGTGGGCGCCGACACAAAATCCGCAGGACGCGCGCAGATCGGTGGCAAACGCTCTCGGTTTGAAAGAAGAAGACGTGACAGTTTACGTTACTTTTATGGGCGGTGGATTCGGCAGACGTACGCATTCGGACTTTGCCGTAGAAGCTGCCGAATTATCTAAAATTACAGGCAAACCGGTTAAGGTTACCTGGACTCGCGAAGACGATATTAAACACGACAGATACCGTCCCGTAAGCATGCATCATTTAAAAGGCGCCGTAGATAAAAACAATAAGCTCTATTCTTTTACTCACCATGTAATCGCTCCTTCGATTGCCGCGCAGAATTGGGGCGCTCAATTGAAACCGGAGCGCTACGACACAATGGGCGGCGCTATCGAAAAAGATTACTTAATTAAAAACTACCGACTGAGCGGAACCATAGTCGATATTCCGGTTCCAATTTGGTACTGGCGTTCGGTGTATCATTCGCAAAATCCGTTTGCAGCCGAATGTTTCCTTGACGAGTTGGCGCATGCAGCCGGACGCGACCCGTACGAATTCAGAATGGAATTGCTGCCCGACGATTCGCGATTGAAAACTGTTTTGAAAACTGCGGCTGATAAAGCCGGCTGGGGCAAAAAGCTGCCTCCGGGAAAAGGAATGGGGATAGCGGCATTTGCAGGGTACGACAGTTACAGCGCTCAGGTAGCCGAAGTTACAGTAACGGAAAACAATGAAATCAAAGTAGATAAAATTGTATGCGCCGTCGATTGCGGCATTGTAATCAATCCCGATATAGTAGAACAACAAATCGACAGCGGAATAGCGTTTGCATTAACCGCCGCTTTGAAGGGCGAAATTACAATTCGAGACGGCGGCGTTGTGGAAAGTAATTTCGACGATTTTCCGCTGCTTCAATTTTCCGAAATGCCCGTTGTCGAAACGCATATAATGCAAAACACTTACCGCGTGGGAGGATTGGGCGAAGTCGCCGTCGGTCCGTGCGCTCCTGCGGTAGGCAACGCTATATTTGCCGCCACGGGAAAACGTCTTCGTAAATTACCTTTCCGGTTATAAAATCAAACCGCAATAACGCAATTTTCCGAGCCGTAAGGCGATTGAACGAATTTGTCGGCTTCCGGATCGTTTAGCCATGTTTCGCCGTCGCATAAATATCGGAACTGATATTCGTTTCCCGGAACAAGCTCGACCGAAACCGAAAGAGATCCGTCCTTTCCGGTAGTAAAGTGATTTGCTTTCGGAGCCCAATTGTTGAAATCGCCCATTAACGCAATGGTTTTGAATTGCTGGCCTATTTCTTCCGGCAGGGTAAAAGTAACCCGGCAGACTGTTTTGTCTTTCGAATATTCTTTTTTAATTGCCATTTTACACCTCCGCTAAATTAAAAGGAGAGGCGTATGTCAAGTCAGTTCTATTTCGAGAGCTTCTCCTTTGAAATCGATTTTCTTATGCGAACCGTCGCAAAACGGTTTTTTTGACGATCCGCCGCAACGGCAAAGAGTTATAGTTTTTTGAGTTATCTTTTCTTCGTTTCCGTCTTTAACAATCTTCGCTTCGTTTACGTCGATTAAATAAGGTCCGTTTTCCGCAGCTTTGATTTTCATGGTTAGTCTCCCTCATTTTTAATACAAAGTAATTATAATAAAATTTTTTGTTTGTTTAAATATCCCTATTATCGATTCATTGAATATAGAAACGTCAGGAAAAGTTCCCGCTAAATACGTAACAAATTAAAACAATTTTAATAACAGGTTTATTTTTTTTATTAAATTTTCCGGTTGAGAGTTGAGCGGTAATACACGCTAAGATCCGCAACAATTATTGATATACAGAGCAAGTAAACAGGGCGTTTTAACAGTAACGGAGGGCAAATAATGAATAAGCATGTATTTATTATCATAATGATTTTGTGCGGCTGTTTGTCGGCGCAAAACAATAGCGACTTTTATCCGCTGCATATCGGAAACAAATGGAAGTATATTCATTTGTCGTACGAAGCGGGAACGATACCCGACACTTCTTACATAATAAAAGAAGTAGTCGGCGATACTTTAATGCCCAACGGTATAAAATACTTTATCGTAAAAGAAGATAACAGGATTCACTACGAAAGATACGATACATTAACAAACGAAATTAAATATTATCAGAACGGCGGCTGCGGCGGAATAGACGACACAAAATACAAACTTGTTTATAATCGGGATTCTGTAATAGTTTGGAAACAATGCGATGTAGCGCCGTGCTTTATTACTTATGACGATACAACTTACGGTGTGGATTCGGCTTTAATTGTCTTAGATATGGATTATCTGGTTACAACACATACCGAATTCAGAAAAAACTTAGGGATTTATTTACAAACTGCGAGTGAAATCGGTTATTATGTTACCGCATTACAAGGTGCTGTAATAAACGGTAATAGATGGGGAGTAATTACTTCCGTAGAGGACGACGAAATAATAACAAAATTTAATTTATACCAGAACTTTCCCAATCCGTTCAATCCCGTTACGAAAATTATTTATTCTGTTTACGAGAAAGCTCTTGTTACAATAAAAATATACGATATACTCGGCAACGAGTTATCTACTTTGGTTGATGATATAAAATATCCGGGTGAATATACAATAGAATTCGACGGAGGAAATCTTTCCAGCGGCGTTTATCTTTGTAAAATGTCGGCAAATAATTTTATAGCCACAAGAAAATTATTGTTGATAAAGTAAATAGGTCGACGATTGCAAGTTTGCGTTGGGGGGGCATCCCCCGTTTCGCGTTTCGATACGCCCGATAAATCGGGCTACTCAACGCTCGATTAAAATGCAAAGCTGCCGAGTAGTTTTGTGCGAGCATAAATTTCAATAGAAACAAGGTTGCTGAGTAGTTTTGAGCGAAGCGAAGAATGGAAATCAAGCCGGTTTAAATTACTTCTGAATGAATGAAGATTCTAAGTCTAATCCCTCATAATTATATCTAATTCATTCTTTACGCATTACGATACGCCCGATAAATCGGACTACTCAACGCTCGGTTTAAATGCATGGCTGCTTAGTAATTTGAATGAGCGTCGATATCAAAAGAAGCAAGGTTGCTGAGTAGTCCGAAGGACGTATCGAAGCAACCGGGAGTATGTGAGCAAAATCAATTTTACAAACCAGAACTGAAAAAATAACTTGCAAATTTCATATAGAAGATTTTATTTGTATTATTAGCAATGATGAAATCAAACAATTTAAAGGATATTCTTTATCTAAGATTTAATTGTTGAAAAGAGGGCTTTAAGCGGAAGGATTGCAGTAAACTAAATAGATAAAATAATACTCCACAAGCAAGGAGGAGTTATGAAAACCAAAACAATCCTTTCGGTTATAATGTTATTGATCTCTTATAGTATTTATGCGCAACAGCAACTGTCGATAGGCGTCGCGTACAATCTCACCCAGGATCCTAAGAGCACAGTCAGATATCAGCTGGATGTTTCCGCCCCGTGCGAATTAAGATTTAAATTCCAAAACTGGGTGTCGACGTATAATTGGGGATTGGATTTTGATCGACTGTATGTTTATAATTCTTCTTTGGAGCCTATTGGAATTGAAGGAAATTTTACTGGAGAAGAGGATCCCTATATTTTCCATATGATGGAAACCGATTCGGTTTATATAACTCGCGTTGGCAAAGCCGGCACATATTATATTGACATTCATTCGGGTGAAATTTGGAATTGGCCGCAAGGACAGACAACCCAGAGTTTTACACTTATAATCGAAGCAATTTATGCTCAAGACCAACATGAGCCTAACGACGAATTTTCTACGGCGACCCGCCTATCAATCGGCAACGATTTAATTGCTTACCAGTGGCGGTATATAGATAACAGTTATGTATATAACGACGAAGATTATTATAAAATAGATTTGCCCTCGCCGGGCAGACTGAAACTTGAAGTTGTTGATTGGAGCGCAACGTATAACTGGGGATTGGACTACGACCGGATTTATGTATATAATCAAAGCTTTGAAGCAATCGGTTCCCGTAGCGGCAATGACAATGATCCGTATTGGAGCTGGATGCTGAGCAATCCCGAAGAAGACAGTCTTAATTTTACAAGCGGCGGTACTTATTATCTTAGATTTCACAGCGGCGCAGGGTATAGTACAACTCCTTACAAAATCAAAACGGAATTTACTCCAGTTAACGACATATATGAGCCGAATGATGACATTTCTACAGCCGCCGAGGTGGAGTTGGGGAAAGAGTTATTCGCATATCAATGGAAATCTATTGGTATGAATACAAATGTGTATAATGACGAAGATTATTATAAAATTACAATCCCGGATTCAGGAACTCTTACTATTACAATTAAAAATTGGGAAGCAACTGTAAGCTGGGTTACGGATTTCGATCGGTTATATTTATATGATTTAAATGGCAATCCGGTCGGCGCGAGCGGTTCCGATCCGTATATCGGTCGTATGATGTACAAAAATCCTTATACCCTAAATGTGGAAATTCCTTCTGCAGGCGCTTATTACATAAGACTTCATAGCGGAAACGGAATATCAACATTGCCGTATAGTATTCGATTCGATTTTGAGGGAATAACTAATTTAGAAACCGAAGCTTCTTTGCCGACCAAATACGAATTGAAACAAAATTATCCCAATCCGTTCAATCCCGTAACGAAAATAAAATATGAATTGCCGGAAAGAAGTCATGTAAAATTAACAGTGTATAATTCGCTTGGGGAAGAAGTCTCAGAATTAATAAACAAAGAGCAGGCGGCGGGAAGTTATGAAATAGAATTTGACGGAAGCGGCTTGCCCAGCGGAATATATTATTATACGATACAATCGGGCGCTTATAGATTGACGCGTAAGATGATATTGTTGAAGTAAATACGCTCAATTAAGAGTTACACATCTTTTGATGAGATGTCAAAAGGGTATATGTACATATTAAAATGCTCTGACGGTAGTTATTATACGGGAAGTACAAAAGATATCGAACGCAGACTTTGGGAACATCAACATCAAATTGGAGCAAAGTATACAAAGAGCAGGCAACCCGTTGAATTAATCTATTACGAGGAGTATGACAGAATTGACAAGGCATATTATCGCGAGAAGCAAGTTCAGGGCTGGCGAAGACAAAAGAAAGAAGCTCTAATTAACGGCTGCCCCGAATTGCTGCCTCAACTTGCCAAAAAAGTGTTTAGAAAGAAGAGATAATTTTTAATACCCCCGCGTTTCGCGTTTCGATACGCCCGATAAATCGGGCTACTCAACGCTCGATTAAAATGCAAAGCTGCTAAGTAGTTTTGTGCGAGCATAAATTTCAATAGAAACAAGGTTGCTGAGTAGTCCGAAGGACGTATCGAAGCAACCGGTTAGCCCGCAATCTTCTTCCTTATTTCTTCGGGCGAAGGTATGCCGCCCGGATAGAATCGGCAGGCTAATTGCGGGTTTTCAGGCGCCGGCATATCGATTAAATCTCTGCCGTTAATTAATACAGTGGGAGAGCCTCTGAAAGAGACTCTCCTTGCCGCTTCTTCGTCTTCTACTTTTACCTCAGTCAACTCGATTTTATCTTCTATCCCTTTAATTGCCTCGATGAGATTTTGGCGCATGGTTTTGTGGTTCGGACAGTTCTCGAAATATTGAAACTCTATTTTAATCTTTTCCATCGTCATCGTCCCGCTTTTTTTATGAGCAATATAGACGAATTATTGTACAAATCAAATCATCCGAATTTTTTCTTTAACATCAGCGCCACGTTTACGAGTCCGATTAATACCGGCACTTCAACAAGAGGACCGATAACCGTTGAAAAAGCCGCATGCGAATTGATTCCGAAAACCGCTACCGCAACGGCTATGGCAAGTTCGAAATCGTTGCTGCCGGCCGTAAATGCTACCGTAGTTGTTTTTTCGTAAGAGATTCCCTGCCTTTTAACAAAGAAGAATGTTGCAAAAAACATTATCGTAAAGTAGAACGTGTATGGTATTGCTACCCTTATAACGTCAAGCGGAAGTTCGACTATTTTATCGCCTTTTAAAGAGAACATAACAAAGATAGTAAATAGCAACGCTATCGGCGTCATTAACGAAACAGTGGGGATGAACTTGGCTTTATACCAATCTTCTCCTTTTATTCTGGCTAGAGCAAAACGGCTGATAAAGCCGGCGGCAAAAGGAATTCCCAGATAAATTAAGACGGTTACTGCAATTTCGGATATCGATACCTCAACCAAAGCGCCTTGCATTCCGAATATCGGAGGAAGCAATGTTATAAAGATATACGCATAAACGGAATAAAACAGAACTTGAAAGATAGCGTTGAACGCAACCAGTCCCGCGGCAAGTTCGGAATCGCCCTGGGCAAGGTCGTTCCATACCAGTACCATTGCTATGCAACGCGCAAGTCCGACCAGTATCACTCCGATCATCATTTCCGGCTTGTCCGGCAAAAACAAAATTGCCAGCAGAAACATTACCAACGGTCCTACAATCCAATTTTGAATTAATGAGATTGCGAGAAGTTTTGTGTTTTTGAATACGACAGGCAACTCTTCGTATTTTACTTTTGCAAGCGGCGGGTACATCATTAATATAAGTCCGACTGCAATCGGAATGTTTGTTGTTCCGCTGCTTAGCGAATCCCAGAAATCGGCGATTCCGGGAAAAACCGAACCAAGCGCGACTCCCGCGAACATTGTTATGAATATCCAGAGTGTCAGATACCTGTCGAAAAAAGAAAGTTTTTTTGAAATGGCTTTTTCCATAGAGCAACCTTGATTATTGAATTGTGCAATCGGTTATTATAAATTTTCTTTCAGCCAGTGTTCGAGCGTCGATTTGGTGGGTAATTTACCGCTCGAAAGCACTTTCCCGTTAACCACCAGCCCGGGAGTAATCATAATGCCGTAATCGGCGAATTTCATCGGGTCTGTTATCTTTTCGATGTTGGCGGGAATGTTATTTTCTTCTACGACTTCTTTAACCAGGTTTTCGAGTTTGATGCAATTGGCGCATCCCGGTCCGAGTACTTTAATATCGAGCATTACTGTTCCTCCTTTTGTTTTTCGTTTATATAAAATTGATAAAAATCACGCTTGATTTCGTCGCGTATTCTGCGGAAAGTATTCAATATTTCTTCTTCCGTTCCGGTGGCTTCGGCAGGATCTTCGAAACCGATATGGAGTTGATGTTTTACTTTGCCCATGAAGACCGGACATGTTTCCTTTGCATTGTCGCAGACGGTTATGACATAATCGAATGATTGATTAATGAATTCGTCTACGTTTTTCGGATAGTTATGTGACAAATCGATGCCGGCTTCTTTCATTACTTTTACTGCATTCGGATGCACTTGCGATGAGGGATTTGTACCGGCGGAATAAACTTCCAGCTCGGGATCGAACGATTTAAGAAAACCTTCCGCCATTTGACTGCGGCAGGAATTGCCGGTGCAAAGTATTAATATTCTTTTTTTCATTTTATTCCTTTCAAATTATTTTTCTTATTATGATAGTATTAACCAACTAAAACAAGGCTCCGTATATCAATCCGCTGATTGTAGCCATAATTACGACAAGGGATACATAAACGACGGTTTTTTGTGTGCCGACGACTCCGCGGATAACGAGCATGTTCGGTAAAGACAAAGCGGGACCTGCCAATAAAAGAGCGAGCGCGGGGCCTTTTCCCATTCCGTTATTTATCAATCCTTGAAGTATTGGAATTTCGGTTAAAGTGGCAAAATACATAAACGCTCCGGTTATCGAAGCAAAGAAATTCGAAAAGAGGGAATTCCCTCCAACCAGCGTATAAATCCACTCTTTCGGAATAATACCGCCGTTACCTTCTGCCGAACCGAGTAAAAACCCAGCTGCCAGAACGCCGGCGCCCAGCAAAGGCATAATCTGTTTTGTAAAGCCCCAAGTTTCTCCGAGCCACTGATTCGCTTCTCCCTCAGTGAATGTAAGCGCCAATCCGGTTGCAATTATTGCAATTACAAAAGGAATAGTAGGATTGTTATTGAAAATCAAGGCGGATATAATCACAGCGGCTGCGCCTGCCAGTACGTATTGCGCTTTCACCTTTACGATATAAATAAGCGATAATGCAAGTCCTATTCCGAAGAGCGAGGTTATGTACCATTTGTTTGCGTACATAAAATACCAGAATCCGTCGGTTTCGTCGGGTTTGCCCCAATTGACGAAAACAAGTATAGCCACAAGAATGAAAAAATGAATCGTTGTCTGCCACAATGGTCTGTCGTCCTGAATCTCCGGCATTGCAAGTTGAGCTTCAGCTTTTTCTTTTTCTTCTTTTCGATATATAAACGCCATTATCAATCCGATAACCACGCTGAACAATACCGCTCCAATGACTCTCGCTGCGCCGAGTTCGAACCCGAGAATTCTGGCGGTAAGAATTATTGCCAGAATATTGATTGCAGGTCCCGAATAAAGAAAAGCTATTGCAGGTCCCAGTCCGGCTCCTCTTTTATGAATGCTCGAAAAAAGAGGAAGCACCGTGCAGGAGCAAACGGCTAAGATTGTGCCGGAAACCGAAGCGATTAAATAGGCTTTCCATTTTTTTGCATTTGCTCCGAAATGTTTTACAACCGAGGCTTGACTTATAAATACGGCGATCACGCCGGCAATAAAAAATGCCGGAACCAAACAGAGAAGAACGTGTTCCTGAGCGTACCATTTGGCAAGCGCAAATGCATCTACTATCGCGTTACGGAACGTTTCGGTTTCGATCGGCATAAAGTAAGCGAAGATGAAAAATGCCGTAATCCACAGAAATGATTTGTATTCTTCTTTCCAGTTCATAAATTATCTCAAATATTTCGTTAAATAGCGAAATGTAATTAAAAACATATTGTATGGCGATTTATGTTCATTACTTTTTCTTTGTCCTTGATAATGATTTTTTCGTCTGCTATCCAGAAATCGAGCGAGCTGAGAATAGAACTTATTCTGGGGTCCGACGGACGCGGGTTTATCATATAGTTGACCCATTTGCCTTCCTTTTCTTCTACAATAAACCCTGCTTCTTTTAGTATTTTAAGATGTTGGGATACGGTTGAAGTCGCCAGTCCAAGTATCTCGGTGATCTCGCAAACGCAAAGGGGACGGCTTTGGAGTATTTTTAATGTGCGCAATCTGTTTAAATCGGAAAGCGCCTTGAAAATTTGTACCGATTGATTTTTCATAAAAACTCATTTCGTTAATTACCGAAATGTAACCAGGACGGGCGTTAATTTCAAGGGGATTTTTAAAAATTACGAGGATATTTGGCGGATTTCTATTAATATTTTAGATTGAGATGGTTCTTTAAATTCTTTTCTCCGAGTTGCATCCTCTAAGGAGTTGTACTCTATGAGATGCAACCGATAGGGTTGGTCCGGAAACGGATTAGCCTGCCGGTTCGCCGATTCTGTTCGGCAGAACGCTTTGCAAAGGAGAATTAAAAAATAGATTGACTAATTAATCAGGTTAAGTCTATGATTTTGAAACCCCGCACTGCAAAGCGGGGTTTTTTGTTATTGTAATGTCATTCCCGTGCAAGAGGGAATCCAGAAACAGGAATAGAATGGCAGAAATGGTTAGAATGGATCCCGCTTTCGCGGGTATGACAGTGAAAGATGAAATTGTCATTCCCGTGTAAACGGGAATCAAGATATATGCAATTATTGCAGAAATATTATTTATGCATTTACTACATAAAACATTTATAAAGGAGATTAGAATTATGTCGCAAATACCAAAACGATATAGGAAATTCACGGAAGATTATCCGGATGTAGCAAAAGCATACGAACAACTTGGAGAGGCGGTTCACGCCGCCGGTCCGCTTGACGAAAAAACGAGAGCTTTAATAAAGCTTGCAATATCAACCGGCGCGCGATTGGAAGGCGCAGTTCACTCACACGCACGCAAAGCTTTGAAAGCAGGATGCACCGCGGAGGAAATGAGACACGTTGCAATGCTCTCACTGCCGACAATCGGTTTGCCTTCGATGATGGCTGCATTGAGCTGGATAGACGATATACTCGAGAGTAAAAAATGATTCAAAGCGTTTTTGATCTTTTCTGGTCGTTCGTAAAGGTAGGCTCTTTCTCTTTCGGCGGAGCGTATTCGCTTATTCCCTTGATCGAAAAAGAAGTGGTCGAGAATCATCACTGGCTGAGTCGCGACGAATTCATTAAAGTGCTCGGTATGGTTGAAATTTTCCCGGGCGCAATTTCGATTAAATTTGCTACATATACGGGATACAAAACTGCGGGAATAGCGGGCGCCGTAGCCGCAAATCTTGGCAATATTCTTACTCCCGCCGTATTGATACTCTTGTTCACATACATTTATTCGATTTACGAAAAAAACATTCTTGTTACAAAAGCGTTTAACGGAATTAAATATGCCGTAATCGGAATGATCGCCGCAATTATGTATCAATACGCAGTCAAAAACGGAGGAACCTGGCAGGAATATTTGCTTCTCGCCGTCGGCGCGGGGCTTGTTCTTTTTTTCAAACTGCACCCGGCATATGTTGTGGTTATTGCCGCGGTTATTGGAATAATGTTGTTATGAAATGCACAATTTGATAATAATAATATAACATGATGAAACTTACGGATAAATTCGGAAGAGTACACGATTACGTGCGCATATCTCTGATCGATAAATGCAATCTCAATTGTATTTATTGCAATCCCTCAAATTCACTCGTTCGTTACGAAGCAAACAGCTCGATTCTTTCTTATGAAGAGTTGTATCGTTTAATTAGCATTTTTGTAAAAGACCTCGGAGTTAAAAAAATTCGTTTTACGGGCGGCGAACCGCTCATTAGAAAAGATGTAATTAAATTTTTTGAAATGATTTATCCTCTAAAAAAACAATACGGATTTGAAATCGGAATTACAACCAACGGGGCTCAACTTACCGATAAAATCGAATCGCTCAAATCCCTGGGCGTTGATAAACTAAACATCAGTCTCGATACTCTAAACAGTCGAAAATTTATAGCGATCACGGGGAAAGATTTATTTTACCGGACTGTTACGGCAATCGAAAAAGCTGTCGCGCTAAATTTCAAAGCCGTTAAGGTGAATATGGTTGTCGTTAAAAATATTAACGATGAAGAACTGACTGACTTTGTTGAATACTTCAAATCTTATCCCGTCGAACTTCGTTTTATTGAATATATGCCGTTTACTGGGAATCAATGGGACGATTCGAAATTCTTAAGCTGGAAAGAAATGAAGGCGCGAATAGAAGAAAAATTTGTCCTTAATGAAATTGAAAGCGACGGTAAAGTATCCAAAGATTTTTTGGTGGAAGGAGAAAACTTAAAACTCGGATTCATTAGTTCAATCTCGGATCATTTCTGCGACAGCTGTAACCGTTTGCGAATAACCGCTACGGGAAAAATTAAAAATTGTCTGTTCGCAAATCCCTCGGAATTAAGTTTGAAATCTTTGCTATCCGGCGAATCGACAAGCGACGAAACAATCATTAATTTCATTCTTAATTCGTTGAACTCGAAAAGGATGAAACATCCGGGCGCGAACGAATTGACAAAATTAAATCAAAACAATATGATGAGCATAGGCGGATGAAAAAGAAATTATCGCACGTTGACGGCAAAGGCAAAGCTAATATGGTTGACGTTACCGGCAAGGAAATTACAGTTAGAACTGCCGAAGCGTATGCAGAAGTAAAGTTGTCGAACGAGGTTTTTAATGCCGTTAAAAATAACGAAATATCAAAAGGCGACGTTCTTTCGATTGCAAAATTCGCAGGCATACAGGCTGCTAAAAAGACAAGCGAATTAATCCCGCTTTGCCACAATATTTTTATTTCTAAAATAGACGTAAATCTGAAATTAAATTCCGACAAAAATTCTGTTGAGATTACTTCGTTTGCAAAAACAAACGCTCAAACCGGAATTGAAATGGAAGCTTTAACTGCTGTGTCAATTGCGGCGCTTACGGTATACGATATGTGTAAAGCGATCGACAAATCTACGGTCATAGGCGAAATTAAATTATTGAGTAAAACCGGAGGTAAAAGTGGAAACTTTTTTAGAGGCAAATAAAACTCAGACCCGCCCGTCAGTCGGACAGGTTGATCAGATTAATCCGGATCCAAAAATCAGCGAAAATCAGCCCAATCAGGCGAGCTTGCGTTCTATAGATCCGCGCGGTAAAGTTGTCGCCATTTCGATAAGCAAGAAAAAAGGAATACCAAAAACAAATGTTAAATCTGCAAAACTGATTGAAGAGTATGGAATTGAAGGAGATATACACGCTGGCAACTGGCATCGCCAGGTAAGTTTTCTGGCGCTCGAGAGCATAGATAAAATGAGAAAAAAAGGATTGCCGAGTCTTCGTCCCGGCGCATTTGCAGAAAATATTACTACGGAATTTCTTGAGCTGCCGGAGTTGCAAATAGGAACAAGAATTAAAATCGGCAATGAAGTTCAACTGGAAATTACCCAAATAGGAAAAGAATGCCACAGCAAATGCGCCATCTTTGTAAAAGTGGGTGATTGCGTAATGCCACGTGAAGGAATCTTCGCAAAAGTAATCCGTGGCGGAGAGATTTTTGTCGGCGATATTATTGAGATAATTAGAGATTATCAATAAAACGCGGATGACGCAGACCCGCACGCCGGTCGGGTTGAACAGATTTAATAATCAGCGAACATAAGTACAGTCAAGTAAATCAGCGTTCTGTAAAAAGTGGAGTAATAGATGCTAAACTACAATGAAGCATTGGAAATAATAAAAAGCGAAATACAAAATTTAACTCTGAAAACGGAAGAAGCGGATATATTCGAGTCATACAATCGGATTCTTGCGGAAGATGTAATTGCCGATGTCGATTTGCCGCCGTTTGACAATTCCGCCGTTGACGGATACGCGCTTGTATTTTCCGAAAGAAACGAGTGGACTATAAAAAGCGAAGTCTCTGCGGGGAATTATTCGCCGGTTTCAATAACCGAAGACGAAGCGGTTTTGATTACAACCGGCAGTAAGCTTCCGGTCAATGCAGACACTGTTATTCCGATAGAAGATGTGGAGGTTGATAACGGAAAATTAAGTCTGAAACCCGGCGCTTTTTTCAAAAAAGGATTAAACATACGCCGTAAAGGGAGCGACCTGGAGATCGACAAAATTGCCGTGCCTGCGTTTACTAAAATCAAACCCAAAACCGTCGCCGCTATTGCAAGCTGCGGAAGAGATAAAGTAAAAGTGTTTTCAAAATTGAGATTTGCCGTTCTTGCCACAGGCGACGAATTGATTCCCGTCCGCGAAAAACCGGAAAACGACAAAATAAGAGTGTCGAATATCTATTCTTTATCCGCGGCTGTTAAGGAAATGAATCATACAGTATTGAATCTCGGTTTTGTAAAAGACGACAAAAATGTAATTAAAGAAAAGATACACAGCGCGCTGGAATCGAATATCGATTTTTTGATTACAACCGGCGGAGTATCGGTGGGAAAATACGATTTCCTGAAAGAAGTTTTCGAAGAACTCGGCGTTCGAAGAAAATTTTGGAAGGTAAATATCAAACCGGGCAAACCGATCTATTTCGGAGTTTTTGAAAAGAACGGAAAAAAAATATTAATATTCGGATTACCCGGCAATCCGGTGTCGTCTCTGGTGAACTTTAAAGTGTTTATCGAACCGGCAATCGATTATCTGTTCAAACAAAAAGAGACGGAAATGATTACCGCTGTTTTGCAAAATAATTTGAAAAAGCGGGACGGAAAAAGGCATTTTGCCAGGGGAATTTTATTCGAAGAAAACGGCGTGTGGAAAGTTACTTCCGAGTTTTCTCAATCGTCGGGAAACCTGGTCGAAATGAGCGCCTCCGATTGCCTCATTGTTTTACCGGAGGAAATCCGCAATCCGCAAAAAGGCGACATCGTAAAATGTATAAAAATATAACGAGCCGATGAAAAAAAGAAAAAATATAACGGGCGTAATTCTGTCGGGCGGCAAAAGCTCGCGTATGGGCGAGAATAAGTCTTTGATGAAAATAAAAGGGATTACGACAATAGAAATAATTTTACGATTGATCGAGCCGTTTTTCGAAGAAATAATACTCAGTACAAACGAGCCGGAAGAGTATGAATTTCTCGGATTGAAAAGCGTGGAAGATATATATGCCGACGGCGGACCGCTTGCAGGAATTCATGCCGCTTTGAAAGAATCCGAAACCGAAAATAATTTTATCATTTCCTGCGACGTGCCGTTGATGAGCGCGGAAATGATCGAATATTTTTTGAATTACGAAGTCGAAAGCGATGTGCTGATTGCAAGAGCAGCCGGATATTTGCAACCGCTGGTCGGTCTTTACAGAAAAAGACTGCTGCCGTTAATTGAAAATATCCTGGAAAAAAACGGAGGCGGAAATCATAAATCCCTGCATCGCCTTCTTGACGTTGCCGATACGACAATTGTCGATCCGACCGGACTGGAATTTTACAGCGACGAACTCTTTTTTAATATGAACAACCGCAACGATTACGAAACGATAATGAAAAGATTGAACGGGTAAGTTTTAACGGTGTTTAAGTAAAAAATGCGGGGCAGTTTCCCCGCATTTAATTTTATCTTTCCACTCTGCCCGAGCCGCCGCTCTTGATCAGTTTTTCAACTTCGTCGACGCTTACCAGATTGAAATCGCCCGGAATAGTATGTTTCAAACAAGAGGCGGCAACTGCAAATTCGAGAGCCTCCTTTGTATTTTCTTTTGTAAGCAAACCGTAAATCAAACCGCTGGCAAACGAATCTCCTCCGCCCACTCTGTCGACTATATCGATTTCATATTTTCTCGAACGATACGGTTCTTTACAATCTTTATCGTCTAACAACAATGCGCTCCATCCGTTACGCGACGCCGAATAACTTTCCCTAAGCGTTATTGCAACGGCTTTGAAACCGTATGTCTCTTTTAACTTTCTGGCAACGTTGAAATATCCTTCTTCGTCAAGTTTGCCCGCCTCTACGTTCGTCTTTTCGGCTTTTAGACCCAGACTCTTTTCGGCGTCTTCTTCGTTGGCAATGCAGACGTCGACGTATTTCATTAACGGTTTCATTACAGCCTGAGCTTCTTCGGTAGTCCACATTTTAGCGCGGAAATTCAGATCGCAGCTTACCGTTACGCCCATCGATTTGGCTGTTTCGCACGCTTCGTTCAAAAGTTCTTGAGCGTTTTTGCCGAGCGCCGGCGTTATTCCTGTCCAATGAAACCATGCGGCGTTTTCGAATACTTTTTTCCAGTCGACCTCGCCTTTTTTCATCAGGGCTACGGCCGAATTTGCCCTGTCGTAAATTACTTTCGAGGCTCTCTGACTGGCGCCTGTCTCCAGAAAATAAATTCCGATACGATCCCCTCCGCGCACAATATAATCGTCTTTAACGCCGAAACGGCGGAGGTGATTGACTGCGCTTTGACCGATTTCGTGTTTAGGCAGTTTTGTAACGAAGTACGATTCAAAGCCGTAGTTCGACAATGAAACGGCTACGTTTGCTTCGCCGCCGCCGAATGTAACGTCGAAATTTTGAGCCTGGACAAATCTCGTATATCCCGGCGTCGACAGACGAAGCATAATCTCCCCGAAGGTTACTACTTTCTTGCTCATCTTTTATTCCCCGTTTTTTTTGACCTCTTAAACGATAAATTAAACGCAAAAATAAGAATATTTTTGGAAATCGGGATTACTGTCGGAAACGGTTTCCTTTAGACCGGATTAATTTATTGACGGCAGTTTATCATACGGTAATCTTTACATTTTTGCCAATAATAAATCCTGGCAAATTGGAATAAAAAATTTTGGCAATTAGTCAATAAAAAATAAAATTTCACGATTCACTTTCTTATTTTAGACGAAAAAGGAAAAAATCAATGGATGAATTACGGAAATTCTTTTATCCGGAGTCGGTTTGTCTTGTTGGAGCTTCTTCCAAACCGAAGAGTATCGGTCATGAAATTCTCAAGAATATCAGGGATTACGGATATACCGGAAAAATTTTCCCCGTCAATCCGAACTCGGAAGAAATACTCGGATTAAAATGTTATTCTTCGATTGAATCGATAGCCGGTGAAATTGATCTTGCAATCATCACGCTTCCGAAGAAACTCGTAAGCGCTTCGATTGACGAGCTTATAAAGAAAAACGTAAAAGCGATAATATTGATTACCGCCGGATTTAAGGAACTGGGCGAAGAAGGCGCGCGGCTGGAAAACGAAATTGCAAACAAAATTAAGAATGCGGGCGGTCGACTTGTAGGTCCGAATTGCATGGGCGTTATCAATACGCTTCCTGACAATAAATTAAACGCGACATTTGTGGCGGAAAAACCAGAAACCGGCTCTATCGCGTTCTTCTCTCAAAGCGGAGCTCTCGGCGCCGCGGTGCTCAATACAATCCGCGAGTCCGACGTTCGATTCGCTCATTTTATCAGTATCGGAAACAAAGCCGACGTCAACGAAAACGATTTACTCGGTTTCTGGCAGAAAGACGACAACATACGCATACTGACATATTATCTCGAAAGTTTCGACGACGGTTTTAAATTTTTACTGCCGTTCATCAAGGGCAAAGTCGATAAACCGGTTATTGTTTTGAAAGCCGGTCGAACGGAAAGCGGAATGAAAGCCGCATCGTCGCATACCGGAGCGCTGAGCGGCAGCGATAAAATTGCAAACGCGCTCTTAAAGCAGTTCGGCGTAATAAGAGTTAAAACATTGAACGAATTGTTCAATACGGCAAAAGGCTTTGAAAACTTTCCGGCAATTAAAGGAAATAACATTGCGGTTGTAACGAATGCGGGCGGACCCGGAATCCTGTGTGTCGACAAGCTCGAAGAGAGAGGTCTTAAACTTGCGCGCCTGAATGAATCGACAAAAGAAAAAATCAAAGCGATTATTCATCCCGAAGGGAGCGCCGAAAATCCGGTCGATCTGCTGCCTTCGGGCGACGGCGAAACGTATAAAAACGTTACGGCGTTATTGCTCGAAGACGATAACGTCGACGCGGTTATTACGATTTTCGTCGAGCCGGTTATGGTTAAACCTTTTGAAATTGCCGAGGCTGTTTATAACAATTTCAACGGCGAACAATCGCAAAAGCCCGTTATTCATACAACTATGCCGTTGCCTGAATTCTGGAGTTATTATAAATCGAATTCGAAAAGAAATCTTCCTGTATTCAGAAATCCCGAAGACGCGCCTGAAATTCTGTCTAATATTTGGTTTTATCGGGAGCGCTTCAGTAAAATTGAAACCGACCGAAGCGAATATCTCGAACTCCTTAACAGAAAACAAATAAACGTAATTAAACCCGAGGGAAAATACCTGACTCAAACCGAGCTGAACGAAGCGGCAAAAAAATATAATTTGCCTTTGGTCGAAAGCGCAATATTGAAATATGATGAACTTGCGGAGGTCAGCGATGATTTTTTCCCGGCGGTTATTAAAGGCATTGCCGAAAACGTAATCCATAAAAGCGAGTTGAACGCCGTTCGATTGGACATTAAGGATAAAAAGGAATTGATCGAAAAAGCAAAAGAGATTGAAAAAGGTTTTGAAAAAAACGGGTTGAAAGCGGAAAGTTTTCTGGTGCAAAAATATTTGAATATCAAACACGAACTTCTGATCGGCGGCTTTCGCGACGGATCGTTCGGGCCCGTGATAATGTTCGGCTCCGGCGGCAAGTACGTTGAAATACTGAACGACACGTCGATCAGATCGTGCTGCTTGAGCAGAAACGATATTTACGAAATGATTTCGGAGACTAAAATCGGAAAAATAATCAAAGGAGTGCGAGGCGAATCCGGAGTCGATATCGATTCGCTCGTTGAAATTATCCGAAACTGCGCGATTATGATGATTGAAAATCCCGCGGTTGCCGAATTCGATATTAATCCTTTAGCTGCGGATATCGACAATAATTTATACGTTGCAGATTTCAGACTAAGGACTATTTAACCGAACCCGATTTTTCGAGCAGTTCGAAATATTTTTTTATCAATTCCCGGTAGTCTTTTTTATAGCCTTCGTTGACGGCTTTCATTAATTCGTCGCGAAGGCGGTTTTTCGTTTCTTCGTCGGAAAGATTCAATGGCCCGGGCGATTCCTGTTCGATATTTTTTCCCGTCTGCGATGTCCTGTTCTTTTCGAAGTCGCGTTCGTTTATCGAGCGTTGGGCGTCGAGTAGTCTGGAAAGTATTCTCTCCTGCTTTTGAATCAAATCGTCGTTGAGTTTTTCGGTTTGCATATCGGCGACGACTTCTTTCATTTCTTCCAGAATCTTTTCGAGATTCGACGCAAGCCGTTTCGACTGTCCCGAAGCTTTCGCTTCCCGGTTCAACTGTTCCAGCGACTTTCTTACCAGTTCCTGTTCCTGAGCAAGCCGTTTCAATTGAGACATCATTTCCTGCGAAAGCCCGCCCTGCTGAAGCTTTTGCGTCAATTGATTCAAATTCATTTGTTGTTGAGACAATTGTTGCAATTGCTGGAACAGGCTCATCATGCCTCCGCCCTGCCCGCCATTCATCATTTGATCCATCCCGGTTTTAATCATCGAGGCGGCTTCGTTCAGACTTGCCATCGCTGCGGTTTGCGATTGAACCGCTCTGCCGGAATTGCGCGACATCAAAGCCGAAGTGGAATTTTGCATTTCTGCAAACGCTTTGCCGATCGATTTGCCCATTTCCGGAGTAATTGCAAATGTTTCCTGCGACATTTTTGTCATCTTTTGAAGAATTTTTTTCAAACCGTTTTGCAAATTGTTTTGATTGTTCGCCTTCTCGTTGAATTCCGGCGAAGAGTAATTTAGTTCTTCGGTTTCGTTTTTCAATTTTTCCTGTTCTTTCGAAAGAGTCAGCAAATCGTCAAGGAGTTTCATCATATCGAAAAAAGTCTTCACCTGATTCATCCGCTGCATTGAGTTCTGAAGGTTTTGAAATTCCTTGAGCATGTTTTCCATATTCGACGAAAGCCGGCGTTGATTTTTCAATGCTTCGGATTTCATCATTTGTCGGAGTTTTTCGAGAGCTTCTTCGGAAAGTTTTTCGTTCGATTGTTTTGAGTATTCTTCAATAGCTCGTTCGAGTTCTTCTTTCGGAACGTTATTGAGTCCTTCCATTTTTTCGTCCAGGTCTTCCATCGTTTTTCTCAGATTTTCGAGTTCCTGCGAAATGTCGTTTTGCCGCTGTGTTAAATTTTCTCTCTGCTTTGAATTCGACAATTCGCTTTCTTCGGTTGCGTTCTTCAGTTCTTCTAACTTTTCGACTATGTTTTCCGTTCTTTTGATTAGCTCGTCGATTTTTTGTTCAACTTGAATCCGCTTGAGCAGATTAATCGTGCGTTCAAGACTTTTCTTGAAATATTCTTCGTTCAATTTCAGATCGTCGGCGGACGTTTGCGTTTTGTCTCTCATAAGGCTCCGGAGCGACTCCTGCAGTTTGCGCAGAGCTTCTTTCATCTCTTCGCTGTTCATGTCTTCCATTAAATTTTGCAGCTCTTCGTATTTTTTTAGAGTTTCTTCCGAAAGGAGATTTTCTTTCATCATTTCGTTTTTCATTTCGGAAATTTTATCGGCTATTTTTTCGGCTTTTTCGAGCAGGTTTTTGTAACGTTCTGCCGCGGATTCGATTCTTTCCTTTTCCTGCCACGAAATTTCCTTTTGATTCTTTTTCAGGTCGTCGCTAATCCGCTGCAATTCCCTGCCGAGAGTTTCGGCTTCTTTCAAAGTTTCTTCCAGCTCTTCGATCGATTCGGCTTGAGTTTCGTTTATATCTTTGAATAAATCGTCGAGCGACGGAACGGTTATAAGATAACTTTTAGTGCGGGCGGATTTGGGACCGTTGATATTGTCGTTGTCGAATACTTCGAGATAATAAGAAACGCTCTCGCCCTCTGCCAGAACGAGCGGCGACAAATCCCAGGCGTGATAGATTTCTTCTTCTTTTCCGCCGCCTGTTTTCAATTCCTTAATGTTGAAAGATTCTTCCGCAGCGCGGTATTTGGAAGCGACGAGCCGGTATTTAAGCGCCAGACGGGAAAATCCGTAATCGTCTTTTATACGAACAATTAACGGTACGACCGGATTGTTGTTTAATTTGACGTCTTCGTCCGGCGCCGCCATTTCGATCGACGGCGGTTCGTCTTTAATTGTCTTAACGAAATAAGTAATCGGGTCTTTGTTGAAATTATCCTCATCGTCTTTTATTCCGATCACATAACTGTCGTTGTTCGTTACGGAAAAACCGCCGGCTGCAAAATTGCCTGAATGCTTTAGGTCGATTTTTTTGCCGGAAGCAAATTTTAATTCCGCACGGGCAAGCGGTTTTGAAGACGTGATTTTCAATTTTATACGGCTGCCGGGCAATGCGGTTATGTTGCCGTCGTTGTTTCGATATTCGGGCGAAAGTTTTGTATAAGCCGGCGGAATTATTGTTAAATCGAGCGCGGTTATAAACGGAGGGTCGACCACTTCGATTTGATAAACTTCGCTTTCGATTCCTTCGGCTTCGGCATAATAAATTGCGGAGCGAAGAATCGATTTTATCCGGTAATTAAAAACCCCGTCTGCATCCGGCTGCAGGCGGTATCCGGCAAATTCAGCGTCGGCGTCGGTCTTTATGTAAAGATTAATACCTCCGGGACTTTCGCCGGTCGTTTTAATCGATATATTGATTTCTTCTCCTTTGACGGCTTTATAATTTCCCGGCTCGATTGCAAACCGGAATTTCAACGGCTCTTTATATTCTACGCCGTAATTAATCAAGCGCGCAAAAGACGCTCTCATATCATTCGAGGCGGAAAACAATAAAACCGAAGCAATCGACAATATCAGCAAAACCCGAAAACGCTTTTTTAATAAACGGGCATCGATAACGGAATTGAAATCGAGGTCTTTTACTTTATCGTAAGTTTTGTCGAATGCGGCGGCTATCAGTTGACCGGAGTATGACGGATTTTTTTCTTCGATCAATTCGAGAGCGTTTACAAGCTCGTCCTTTACGGAAGGGAAAAAAACGCCGACATTTCTTGCCAGCGAATCGTAATCGGGATTTAAATACGAAATAATTTTTTTTATTGCCGGAAGAAAAAAGAAGTATACGGACGAGATTATTGCGACGGCAATAAACAAATAAAAGAGGATTGTTCTTGAATGAGATGAAAACCGGAAAAGATTTTCCGAAACAGCGAGAAGAATTATCAAAAGAACTAGCGACGAAAGAAGAGCGCATAGTCCCGCCGACAATTCTACGAGGGTTTCGCGAACGAGAAACTTTTTCAGTTTGCTTTTTATGTGAGTTATCTTTTCGTTCATCTCAATTGATCAGAGCCCATGTAATAATATTGACGCCGAATTTCAGCGCTTCTTCTCTTTTAGCCGGCGGATCGTTATGAACTTCGGGGTCTGCCCATCCGTCGCTCGGATTCGATTCGTAAGTGTAATAGAGGCAGAGTCTGCCTTCTGCGAAAATTCCGAAGCCCCGCGGCGGTTTATTGTCGTGCTCGTGCGTTTTGGGCGGTCCGTTGAAATCGAAAACGCAATGATACAAACCGTAATCAAACGGAATTTCGACTAGTTCCTTATCGGGAAAAACTTTTTTAATTTCGCGACGGAAGCCTTTATCGAGTCCGTAGTCGTCGTCCACATAAAGAAATCCGCCGTTCGTAAGATAAGTTCTGAGCTTTCGCGCGTCGTTTTCAGAAAAGACGACATTGCCGTGCCCGGTCATAAAAAGAATCGGATAAGCGAAAATATTTCCGCTCGACAAGTCGACAAATTCATAAACCGGTTGGGTTTCGATAAAAGTATTTTCTCCGATGAATTTAAGTAAATTTACTTCTGCCGAGGGATCGTTGTACCAGTCGCCGCCGCCGTTGTATTTTAATCTTCCGATTTTCAGTTCCTGCGCCGAACAGACTGCGACAAGAAGAAACATAAGAATTGCCGTTTTTCGCATAACAATCGATTTTTATTTGATTTCTAAAATAAATATTTATTGAGTTAATATATAGACCAATCGGTTTCCGTATTAGAATTTTAACGAGTTTGAGGAAAGAAATTCAAGTTGATGATCTGTTGCCGGGAGGGTTTAATTAATTAAAGCGAGCGGTCTTCTCGCATATATCACAAAAAAGTATATTGATTACAAAGGAGATATGAAGGATTTACCTGCCGCGCCATACTATTGTTTTTGTAATGCCGTCTACGTTTCCATATCCTGCAATGACGGTTTGGTAGCCGTTCGTCCAGACGCGCCAATAAGTAAATGTGGGATCATCTGTAATTAAAAATTGGCTTAGATTTATCCATAATGCGCCGTCGTAAAATAAAACCTTTTTGTAATCGCCTACGGCAAACAAATAATCTTCATTTATGCCATATACATCATTAATAGCGCCGTTAACGTCTTTTATTTTTATAGATGTACCATTCTGATATTCCCAAATTCCTCCCAACCCGAAGGAATAAAGTTTATTAAAATCGCTTGCATACAAACCTCTATATCCCCATTTAATAACAGATGAAGGTGAATCGAGAGTCATAGAATCTTCTATAGCCCAATTATCAATATTTCCGGAAATAAAGAAGTACTTTTCAATAAGAGTGTTTTGGTTAGTAGAAGTGGCAAGAATAAAAATTTTGTTGTTATACTCTTGAATGCTTTTTAGGAAATAACTTACGGAATAGGGGAAGAAAATTTTAATAGTATCGACAGACCAGGTTTCTGAAGACTGTGAATATTTAAGGACGACGCCGTTTCTGCCGCAAGCCCAAATGTTCCCTTCTTCGTCTGTCGTCATATCAAGTATAGCTCCTGTGACGCCCATATCGTCAACTCTGTTCCAATTAAATCCGTCAAAGTAGCCGATATAAATATTGTTTGAATAACCGCCGGCCCATAATCTGTTGTAGTTATCGTATGTAAGGGAGAAAATACCGCCGGCAATTTCATGAGCTAAAGACCATTTGTCGCCGTCGAAATGCATAAATTGAGCGTGCCCTACCCAGGTAGCCAACCAGATATTATCGGGAGCGATAACAGTTAAATCTTCCGGTAGAACTTGTATAGCGTATTCGGGTACGGGGAGAGTGTCGGTCGTCCATGTCATCTCTTTTGGATGCTTGAAAGGTGGATTTGAATCTGTAGTAGAATCGTTACAACTTATTAATCCCCCAATAATGCAAATGATAATCATAAGTTTACGCATTGTAAATTACCTTATTATTTACAGACGAGAATAGTCTTGGAGAAACGGATGACGTAATACGGTAATCTGTCTTTTTCTGTTCTGCTCCCCTCTTATGCGAGCAACTTAAATAGATTAATGCTTAATTTCAATAAAAAATTTATTTTTTTTCTTATAGAGATTTTTAAACTGCAAATTGCAGATTTTATTTTGCAGGGAATTTTCGTTTTGATTTGATTAATTTTTACGACTGATTATAAACTTTATTTTTAAAAAATTGCGGGAATAAAATCATGAGAAAATTATTAAGCGTTTTATATTTTGTTGTTTTTTGCGTGGTGTCGATTAACGCGCAAACCGAATTCGAAAAATACTTTGAAGACAAAACTATGCGGATCGACTACCACCATACAGGCGATTCGGAAAGGGAATTTGTGAGCTTAGACAGAATTTATGTTTACGGCGTCTGGGCAGGCGGAATGGTTAATCTGATTGACCGCTTCGACAACGGCGCCTATTATTACAAAATTTACGACGCCGAAGAAGACAAGCTGATCTATTCGAAAGGATTCGACAGTTATTTTAAGGAATATCAAACCACGGAAGAAGCCGCTTCGGGAATTTTGAGAACGTATCACGAAAGCGCAATTATACCCGCTCCAAAAAAGAAAATTAAATTCGTTCTCGAAAAACGCGACCGCTCGAACCGGCTCAACGAAATTTATTCGACCGTAATCGATCCGGAAGACGTTACTGTTGTCAAAAAGGAATTTGCCGACAGCGGGGCGAAAATAATCAAATCGCACGTAGCCGGCGGACCGCATGAATGTCTGGATGTTTTGATTCTGGGTGACGGATACTCAATTAAAGAAGAAGAAAAATTCCGGAAAGACCTGAACCATTATACCGAATTAATGATGAATTTTCCGCCTTACAATCAATTCAAGGACAAAATCAATATAACCGGAATTTATAAAGCTTCCGAAGAAAGCGGAATCGACGAGCCGGGAGCCGGAATATTTAAGAATAATCTGCTCGGAACCACTTTCTATTCGCTCGGTTCGGAGCGCTACGTTTTGACCGAAGACAATAAAGCAATGAGAGACCTGGCGGCTCTTGTACCCTACGACGCAATTTATATTATGTGCAATACCGAAAGATACGGAGGCGGAGGCATCTATAATTTTTACTGCACTTTTACTTCCGACAATCAATTCAGCGATTATATCTTTTTGCATGAATTCGGACACTCCTTCGGCGGACTCGCCGACGAATATTATACCAGCTCGGTAGCTTACAACGAATTCTATCCGAAAGGAATTGAACCGGTAGAGCCGAATATAACCCGGCTGCTCGATAAAGATAATCTTAAATGGAAATCGCTTTTGAGTCCGGGAATCGAACTGCCGACGCCGTGGGAAAAAGAAGAATTCGACAAGATGGATTTACAATGGCAGAAGGAACGCGCCGAGCTAAACAAACAAATTGCCCGGTTGAAAAAAATTAAAGCTCCCGCGGAAGAAATAATTAAATTGCAGGAAGAATATAACAGGAAGGACAAAGAACACAGCGCCGAAGTCGACAAATACCTGCGCAATTCAAAGTATTGGAACAAAGTCGGCGCTTTCGAAGGCGCGGGATATTCGTCTAAAGGAATGTACAGACCGATGCTCGACTGTCTGATGTTTTCCAAAGGAACAAAACCGTTCTGCAAAGTGTGCGAAGAACATATCAAAAAGGTAATCGGATTTTATACCGACAATGTACTGAAATGAACTTTTCTGCGACGCGGCTGATTTATATGAATGATTATTAATAATTATTTGAAAGGAAAGAATTATGCTCGACGGTAAAAAGATTTTAATGTTCGTAGACGATGTATACGAAGACCTCGAATTGTGGTATCCAAAACTCAGAATGATTGAAGAAGGCGCCCGGGTGACTGTGGCGGGACCGGAATCCGGAAAAATATATCGCGGAAAAAACGGGTATCCGTGTAAAGCCGACGTATCGTACAACGACGTTGAAGAAAAGGATTTCGACGGATTGATAATTCCCGGCGGCTTTGCGCCCGATAAATTGAGACGCGTCGAAAAAGTGCTCGATTTAACGAGACGGTTTCACGAAAACGGCAAGCTTGTGGCGCACATTTGCCACGCCGGATGGATTCCGATTTCGGCAAAAATAATGAAAGGTTTCAGGTGCACTTCAACGCCGGGCATTAAAGACGACATCGAGAATGCCGGAGCGGTATGGATTGACGAACCCGTTGTTGTCGACAGACACATGATATCGAGCAGAAGACCGGACGACCTGCCGGTGTTTTGCAAGGCGATAATCGATTTTATGAGCAGCCGGTAAATTTACGGTTATGAATTCCACGGGAGGCGATTCAAGTCCGCATTGCCTCCCGATAATATACAAACCACTTTTTTCCCCTCGAAGAAGATTTGATTTTCCCGGATTGCAGCCAGAGTTATAGCGGCTGAAGGTTCCACTATAATTTTCATCCTTTCCCAGATCAATCTCATCGACTCGATTACCGATTCGTCGCTGCAGGTAATAATTCTTTCCGCGTTGTCTTTGATGATTTGGAATGTCTTGTCGCACAGTTGCGTTAACAAGCCGTCGCAAATTGTTTTGGGATTGACCGAAGGATGAATATAACCGTCGCGAATCGAGCGGTAAGCGTCGTCGGCGCCTTTCGGTTCGGCTCCTATTACTTTTACCGAAGGCGAAAAATACTTTGCCGAAAGGCATGTTCCGCTCAGCAATCCTCCGCCGCCTACGGGAGCTATAATATAATCGGCGTCTTTAACTTCTTCGAATATCTCGAGCGCGCAGGTAGCCTGCCCAGCGATGATCGAATAATTGTCGTAAGGATGGATTAGCGTCGCCCCGGTCTTTGCAATTACCTCCTCAACTTTTTCGATTCTCGATTTCAAATTCGGCTGACAAAAAAAGATTTCGGCGCCGTAGGTATGAACGGCGTCTTTCTTGATTTTGGGCGCGGTCTCGGGCATCACAATATACGCTTTTGCGTTTAATAATTTCGCCGATAGCGCCAATGCGGCGGCGTGATTGCCCGAAGAATGAGTGGTTACTCCTTTTTCCAATTCCGCTTTCGATAACGATCGCAAACTGTAATAAGCTCCTCTGAATTTAAATGCGCCCGCCTTTTGGAAGTTTTCGCATTTGAATAAAATCGTACAGCCGAACATCGAATTAATTGCCGACGAAGAAAGGAGCGGTGTTCTGTGGGCTTTCTCTTTGATTATACCTGCGGCTGCGAGAATATCTTCTTTTGATGGTATGCCCGTTAGCACTTTTATCTCCGTTTTATGTTTTGCCAGAAAAAACGCGCGTGTTTACGCGCTGAATCGAAAACCGATTTGTCAAACGGCGGCGTATTCAATTTTTCGAGCCGGATAAAAAACAATGGCGACAGATATTCTTCCGTAAGAAAATCGACGTCCCCCTCGATTAATTTGTTCTTCTTCATTTCGGTCAGGATTAATTTAACTATTTTTCTCGTCTCTTCGAAAAGGATCGACGAGGAAATCTTAAAGCCGCCGATATTCCTCGACCGTTCGGAAAGTATAATCCGCATGAATTTTACTTCTTCGGGCGAAGACCATCTTTTTATTAACTCTTCAGCCAGCCCGACAAAAAAATCGACCGGCTCGGAAAGTTTATCGAGCAATTTTTCGCCGAGTATTTCTCTTTCTGAATTCAGGCGCGAATAATCTTTAATAAGATGAATTAAAATTTCCTCTTTTGAGCGGAAGTGGTTATAGATGGAACTCTCCCGTATGCCAGCTTCTGCGGCGATTTGCCTTATCGAAGTTGCTGCATATCCCCGCTCCGCAAATAAATTTAAAGCCGAAGAAACTATTTTTTCGCGTGTTTTCATAATACGAACGTTCGTTAGTTTAAATATAGCAAAATTTCTCTTGACTTCAAGATATTAAAGTGATATCATTGCAATATCACATTGGGAGGGACCATGGAAAAAGTAGCGGAAAAAAACGCCATTAAATTAAACGGCTATTTGATGGCTGTCGTTTATCTTGTTTTGTTTCTTCTTACTCTCTACTTATTCGGTAGTTACACCAAACATCCCGAAGGCGAAAAACTTCTTGCGTTCATTATCCTGGTAGCCATAGTTGCAATTTACCCGCTTGGATTCATAATTATTCAACCGAACGAATCGAAAGTGCTGATATTGTTCGGTAAGTATACCGGTACGGTAAAGAACTCGGGTTTCTGGTGGGTAAATCCGTTGACCGCCAAGAAGAAAGTATCGTTGCGAATTCACAATTTTAACAGCGACGTTATTAAAGTAAACGACCTCGACGGAAATCCGATCGAAATTGCCGCGGTAATAGTATGGCGCGTAATCGATTCCGCGCGCGCCATTTTCGACGTTCAGAATTACGAACAATTTGTGGCAATTCAAAGCGAGACGGCAATTAGAGCTCTTGCCACGGAATATTCCTACGACAGCGGAGACGACAATACGATGTCCCTGCGCACAAGTCAAAACGAGATTTCGGAACGATTAAAAACCCACATTCAACAGCGGCTCGATATAGCGGGAGTCGAGATACTCGAAGCGCGAATAAGTCATCTGGCGTACGCGCCCGAAATTGCGCAAGCAATGCTGCGGCGTCAACAGGCGCAAGCGGTAGTTGCGGCGCGTCAAAAAATTGTCGAAGGCGCCGTCGGAATGGTCGATATGGCGCTGAAAACTCTGAGCGAACAACATATTGTCCAGCTCGACGAAGACAAAAAAGCCACTATGGTCAACAATTTAATGGTGGCTCTTGTATCCGAAGTTCAGGCTCAGCCCGTTATTAATACCGGCACGTTGTATCAATAAAAACGTTACCATGAAAAAGGAATATAAATTCGAAAAAGGAATGCAGTTCACGATCAGTCAACCGTCGCTTATCAGGAATTATCTGGAAATCAAACGCTCGGATGAGACGGTTGCGATCTTAAAAGCTATTAATCTTTTCAAGAACGACGTTTTGCTCGAAGGCGAATGGGGCGAGTGGGAATTTTACAGAGAAAGCGTCTTGAAAAGCGAAATTTCGATTCGCCCCTGCGGATACGAACTGCCGACGGCGTTTTTTCAAAAAGAATTTTTTAACTGCGGCGGAACTCTTAAATTGCCAAGGGGTCTTCATTTTTATATTCAATTGCATCCTTTCAAAAAATATCACGAACTCCTTTACGGCAACGAAAGATTGATTTTGTATAAACAAAAGAGTAGCATTAAGAAAAAGAAACTTGAAATTATTATTGAAAAAGAGAACGACAAATTAAACAAAAATCCCTGGGTCGCCGCTTTTCCGGTATATTTGATTCAGGCGTCTAGAAATAATTTATAAGATATGGCCGACAAAAAAAAATTTCTGCTTCGGATAGACGATAAAATTTATGCGGCTCTGGAAAAATGGGCTGCCGACGATTTGAGGAGCATTAACGCTCAAATTGAATATCTTCTTAAAGAAGCCCTCAAAAAAAATAATCGTCTCCGGGAAACAAACGGCGGCGACGAAACGACTAACAGTATGAAAACCGAAGAATAAGAGGGAAGAATGAAGAAAATAATATGCGCGCTGATTTTGTTGAGCTTTTGCGGACTGAACGCACAAAACGAAAGCGTTAAATACGATTCGTTTTGGCAGGGCAATTTGAAATTCGGGCAAACGTCTCTTAAAGTTGTTTTGAAAATTTTCAAAACCGAAGATGGTAATCTTTCCGCTCATTTGGACAGTCCCGACCAGGGAGCGGTTAATATTCCTGTGACAGAAATAAATATTACGGACGACAGCCTTATGTTTTCCGTCGCGTCAATCGGAGCTTCGTACAAAGGTGCTTTTGAAAAAGGCGGAGAAAAAATAACCGGGGTTTTCAAGCAGGCGGGCTACAATCTTCCTCTTCAATTGGAGAAAACGGAAAAGGCGGTCGAAGTAAGAAGACCGCAAAATCCGAAAAGACCTTTTCCTTATATCGAAGAAGAAGTTGTTTTTGAAAATAAGTTCGATAAAATAAAACTTGCAGGAACGTTAACGTTGCCGGAAAGTAACGGAAAATTTCCCGCCGTTGTTTTGATTTCGGGATCCGGTCCCCAGGACAGAGACGAAACGATTTTCAACCACAAACCGTTTTTGATTATATCCGACTATCTGACCCGCAACGGGATCGCGGTATTGAGATACGACGATCGCGGAGTCGGTAAATCCGAAGGCGTTTTTTCTTCAGCCACTACGGAAGATTTTATGAAAGACGCTCTTGCTGCCGTCGAGTATCTTAAGACAAGGAAAGAGATCGACGGCGATAAAATCGGATTGATCGGACACAGCGAGGGCGGATTGATTGCTCCGATGGCGGCGGCTTCGTCGGACGACGTTAAATATCTTGTTCTCCTTGCGCCGCCGGGAATTCCCGGAAAAGATTTGATCCCGCTTCAAACCGAATTGATAATGAAAACTCAGGGAGTCGACAGTTCGACAATTTCGCGTACTGTTACTCAGTTGAAAACAGTATTCGAAATCATTGCCAATTCTTCCGACAGTCTTACGGCTTATAAAAAATTAGAAGAACTCTATAAAAACGAAATCGCCGATTTGTCCGAAGAAGAAAAGAATAAACCGGAAAACGGTATTGAAGCATTTGAAAGAAAAGCAAAAACGTATTTGAGTCCGTGGTTTCGGTTTTTCCTTAAATACAATCCTTCCTGGGCGCTCGAAAACGTAAAAATTCCTGTGCTGGCATTGTGGGGCGGTAAAGATTTGCAGGCGCCTCCGAAAGAAAACATGCCTGCATTGAAAAAATCGCTTGAAAGCGCCGGCAACAAGCGGGTTAAAACTGTCGTCTGTGAACAATTGAATCATCTATTACAAAAGTGCAATACGGGTCTGCCGTCGGAATACGGATCAATCGAAGAAACAATTTATACGCCCGCGCTCGAAATGATTGGAGATTGGATTAAACAAACCGCCGGAGCGAAATAAACGCTCCGACGGATTTAATAAATTATCAGAGATTTACGGTAGTCATTAAATAGAACCAAGACGATGTATCCTCGCCCCGCATTTTCTTGAAGATTGCGCCCGGGGCAAACAAAGAAGCTCCTGCTTGTATGTCTACGTATTCGTTGTAATTATATTTAACCGTCAAATCCGCCTCTGTCCCGAAATCGTAAGAAGAACCGCCCGTATAAACATATTCCTCGACCGAACGGAAAATGTGATAATTAAGGGAAACATTTAAGTCTTTTACCGGGGCTATGCCGCATTTAAGAACGATGTCGGATATGCCGAGATTGTAAGCGTCGTTGTTCAAATTAATAAAATAATCCATGTAGCCGAAAAATTTATGTCCCGTAGGATAGAGCGAAACATAAGCTTTGTAATCGTTGTCGAGCGGGTTGTTATCCCCGCTGGCGTAATCGTACTGGATGCCGATAAACGGTTTTAGTGAATGGGAAAAAGTATAATTTGCGTTGAATGAAAATGTCATTGCGCTGACGTCCTGTTCTCTGCCGTTAATCAATGCGGAACCCGTTTGATATCCGAAGTCGATTTCGTGTTTTAAATTCTTCAGGTTTCCGCTTATATAAAATCCTAAAGTCGCTCTGTCGAGGTAATTTGTCGGATTAACTCGCTGCCATATAACAAAAGGTTGTATCTTGTATTTTTTGAAAAGGAACAAATCTCCCATCAATGCATAAATGTTTTGATCTAGCGAATCGGCGGGGTTGAAGCGTTCGTATTCTCTTGCGGCAATTAAGTCGGCGTTAAAGAGGCAGCTTTTGAAAGTCAATACGCCGCCGTCGAACGAGCGTCCGACATTATGCCAGCCTACCGGTCCTAAAAATCTTTCCGAGCCGTATTTCAATTCCATCCTTCCCACTTTAACGTCTACGGGCAGGTCGAACAGGTTGTTTATTTTGAAAAAGATTTGATGGACGTCGAGGTTTTTTGAATTGCTGAGCGTCGATGCTTCTTCGCCGAATATCCTGGAATCCTGAAGTTGAACGTAAGCGCTTACGTCGTCGGAGGCTTTAAGACTCAATCCGAGCCTAGACCTCAATGCGGTAAACGTATTCGGATTCGTAGACGAGTTGAAATCTTTGTTGTCGATTTCAAAGCGGGGTCTAATCTGAAGGTCGAATTTGTAAATACTTTGCGCGTTTAGAATAAAGGGAAGCGCGATCAAAATAAATAACAGTTTTTTCATTTTTATTGCTCCTCGGTTTAAATAAAATTGTCGGTTTAATTAAAAGGAGCGGATTGCTCCGCTCCTTGTAACCTGTTAATATTTTTTCAATGTGCCCTGGCGTTCTTTGGCAATTTTATCCCACTCCACAGCGGTAGTTTTCAGAAATTCTTCTTTGTCGGCTTCGAGGGCTTTCATGTCGAGACCGATATATTTCTGGGCTTTCTCTTTTGTTGAAATGTCTGGCAGCGCAACCGGATAGTTGACTCCGTGTTTGATAAGAACGGCTGCAATTTCCCTGCGAGCTTCCTCGGCTTTTTGAATTGCGGTGCCCAGAACTCTCAGAGCTTCAACCGGAGAATGAAATCCCATTCCGTTTGCCGCGGCAGCCCAATCCCATCTCCACTGAGCGTGCCGTATTAATTTGAGAGCGTTTTTCATTTCGGCTTCGGTTGCTCCGTTATCCCATGCAATCTTGGCTTCGATATGCGCGGCAGCCAGAGCTTTCTCGGCGTATCTTCTTAATTCGTGAATTCTGTCCTGACGGTCATAAACATTCTTGATTAAACTCTCGGTCTTTTCTCTGTGACAGACCTGGCAAGAGTTTTCCACATTGTTCAACGGGCTCTGAATGTGGTGATCCGTGAATTTAACTCCGCCTTCGGTTTTATACGGCATATGACAATCTGCGCACGATACGCCCCTTTCAGCGTGTATGCCTGTCATGAAAAGTTCGTAGTCGGGATGTTGAGCTTTTAACATCGGGGCTTTGCTCAATGCATGAGTCCAATCGGAAAACTCGATTTCGTCGTAATATTTTTCCATGTCGTCGACGCTGAATCCTTTGTCCCACGGAAACGTAAGATACTGCGAGCCTTCCACTTTTGTTTTGTCGAAATAATATTCCACGTGGCACTGAGCGCAAACGAGCGAACGCATTTCGTTGTGGCTGAAACTTTCGATGTCTTTACCCTGACGTTGAAAAGCTTCGATAAGCGCCGGGCGCGTAATTCTCAAATCCATTGTCTTCGGGTCGTGACAGTCCTGGCATCCGATAGGATTAACGAATTCATGTCCTTTGTCGATCCATTTCCCTTTGTAAAATTCGGCGACTCCGTCTCTTGCCATAACGCGCGGGACGTCGGTGCTTTTGCACGTCCAGCAGGTTGAAGGCATGGGACTTACTTTATTGCCTCCTGTTCTTAGAGTGTTTCGGATATCTTTGATAGCATAAGCATGTCCTCTCGGCGTTTCGTAATCTTTCGAAAATCCGTATCCCGCCCACATTATAACCAGTTCGGGAGCTTGTTCGAGATAGTCGCGCGTTACGGAACCGGCATACTTGCTTGCAAAGTTTGTGTCGAGAGTTTTCAAATAAGTTTCGTATTCGCGCGGGTAATTTTCGCCCCACACTTCGTTGCGGGGTTCCCAATCGGCAATCGGTTTTACCGTCTGAAGAGTAAACGACTCGCTTCTTCTTTCGACTATCGAAGAAGCAAAAAGCCCGATAAGAAATACAACAACAACGGTTGCAAAAAATATTAGCCATGCAACCCACGGTTTCGCTTTGATTATCTCTTGAATTGGTCTCATATTTTCCCCGTTTTTTTATTTGATAATTTCTTTGTCTTCTAAAATCCACTCGGCAATCGGTTTTAATTTCGGAGTTCGCGCATATGGAGTGGAAGAAAGGCTGTGGACTTTGCCGTGCGGAGTTTCGCGGTGGCATTCCCAACAGTATCTTTCCGTCTGGTCTGCTACGCTGCGGTTGTTGATTGCTCTCAAAGCAATCGGATGTATTTGATTTGTATGGCATCTTATGCAATTTTCCTGAACGGCTTTTTTGCCCGCCTCTTTAATCTGAATAACCTGGGGCTCCATTCTTAGAGTGAAAATTGTAGCGTGTCTTAAACCGTCGTTAGCTTTGAACCAGAGCTTTTCGATTATGTTGTTTTGCGGCACGTGGCAGTCGTTGCATGTGGTTACTTTGCCGTGACTACCCCTCTGCCAGGTTGCGTATTCGGGATTCATAACGTGGCAGTTTACGCAAACCTCCGGATCGTCGGACAGATATGATACTGCGTTGGAAACATAGAGGATATGAAATCCGAGCCCGGTAAATATGCCGAGCATGAGAATAACCGGAAATTTCCAGTTGTCCGGCGGAGTCAGAAATTCGAGAAGTTTTTTGAAAATAGACTTTTTTCCGTTGTTCATTTATTAACTCCGGTTTCTGATTCTTTGTTTAATTTCTCAATGTCCGCGGTGCTAGTCGGATGACCCAAATTGTCGATTTGTTCGTGTAAAATAATGTATTCCTTTCCGGAAATATTATTTTTCCAATGCCCTGTGAGAATGCCGATTCCTGTTATTGCAATATATGTAGTTATAACGGCTAATACCACAATTTTTTTTGAAATTTTTTTGTTCGTTGCTTTTGTCTGGACATAGAGCGTATCTGCCACGGGGCAGGCGTCCACACAGCTCAGGCACATTGAGCATTCGTCGGAGCGCACCGTTTCTACTTTATCCACTTTTATGAATGAAGGGCAGGCTTTGGCGCAAAGACCGCAATCGATGCAGCTTTTTGCCTCCCTTTTTATTTTTAAAGGGCTCAGAAAAGAAATTATGCCGAGCAGAGCTCCGTAGGGACAAAGATACCGGCACCAGAAATTCCTGATGAAAATCGACAGGATAAACAATACTGCAATTACGGTTAACGAAAATCTGCTGATATTGGCAAAGAAATAATACATTTTAATATCGGCTACGATATTATATGGTCCGTCGAGGAAAGCCTTGAGCGCGGTTATTGTCATCGAAAAGAAAATGGCATACACAAAGAAACCGAGCAGAAGATATTTAAGGGAACGCAACGGGTAGTCGATAAACCGCGGCAGTTTGATTCTTTTTTTAAATAATTTATACCAAATTTTTTCGCCGAAGTCTCCGATTGTTTCGGAGAGAAAGCCGATGGGACAAAGCCAGCTGCAAAAAGATTTTCCCACGACGAAAGATACGCCGACGATAGCCAGAAAAATAAAGAATCCTGCCGGGTGCGCCGGATGAATTTCGCCTGTAGCGAAAAAGTAGTAAACGCTCATCAATGCGCTTATCGGCAAAAACCCTTCCACTCCCGCGGGACGCGAAGATACCATCTCGGGATTTCCCGCTTCCAGGGATTTGACGAACACAGTAAATTCAACGCCAATCCAGATGCAGAGCAGTGCGAAAAGTACCTGAACGGCAAATCTATATTTTTGAACCGCCTCCTCGGCGTTTCGTATTATTTTTTTCTTTTCCCTCATGACAGTCCTTTCATTATATAAACAGACTTTAAATTCCGATATTAAATTTATACTCCGTTTCTTTCAATGTCAATAAAAAAATTAAAAAGATAAAATATCCTTGACAAAAGAATAAAAAGTTCCTAATTTGAAACAGAATAAAAATTCTGATTATGATGCTGCTTAATAGTAAAATAAGGTACGGTATAAGAGTCCTTTTTTATCTGATGGAAATCGGGCGGGACGAGGTATTTACCGCCGCGGAAATTTCCAGACAGTTACGATTGCCCAAGGAATTTATTTCCAAGATTATGCAAATACTGTCGTACGAAGGGATATTAAATTCAAAAAAAGGAAAAGGCGGAGGTTTCTATCTTGCCGCCGACCCTTCGGATGTCAGTTTCGAAAAGGTCTTCAAAGCGCTCGGATACGACGAACATATAAGCGAGTGTATTTTCGATATGAAAGAATCGTGTAATAGAAATTCATGCCCGTTCTGTACAGAGTGGAAGAGTTTTATAGCGGATTTTAATAATACTATCAAGAATTATTCAATTACAGGCGAAAGAATAACATAAAATTTTTTACATCAAAATCGGACATAATATACCGATATAAAGGAGGCGGCATGACGGTTGAAGATTTGAATAAGCCCGTCGCCGAGTTCGTAAAAGAAAATATCGAATCGGCGAAATTATTCGAAAAATATTCGATTGATTACTGTTGCGGTGGGAATCAATTATTAGCCGAGGCGCTGGAGGAAAAAGGGATTGAACCTGAAAATTTTATAAATCAATTAATGCCTTTTGTTGAAGATAAGGTTAAATAGAAAAAAGAGACGATAGACTTCCTTGGTATGGAGCCGGATAAACTTTGCGTTTATATAGTGGATAAGCATCACGGTTATCTGTATGAAAAACTTCCTGTTATAAATGAACTTATTCGTAAAGTAGTTAACGCACACGGCGAGAAATACGGATATCTGAATGAATTGAAAAAAGAGTTCCGACTTTTGTCGGAGGAGTTAAACGGTCATATGGCAAAAGAAGAGCGAGTTCTTTTTCCTTTGATAAAATATCTTGTAGAAACCAAAAAGTTGGGCGAAAAACCGAAAACAAGAGGTTATGGCACCATCAATAATCCAGTTGCTCAAATGGTCAGAGAACATGACCTGGCTGCAGAGAGACTTTCTGTATTTAAAAAGATCACGGATAATTATAAACTGCCGGCAGACGCCTGCACAACATTTTCGCTTCTTTACGAATGCCTGAAAGAATTCGAGTATGATCTTCATCTTCATATCCATTTGGAAAATAACATCTTGTTTCCCAAATCGGTCGAACTGGAAAATCAATTAATTAACAGGAGATAAAAAATGAAAAATATTTCTGTCGTTTTACTGTTAGCCGTTCTGGTCTTAAATGCCTGCGGATCGGAAGACAAAAATCAGCCGAGCGATACGGCAAAAGAAAAATTAGCCGCAAAATTCGGACTTACTGTTTTCGAATATGAAAACGGCATAGGCCCTGTAAAAGAAAAAATTAACGTGCCCGAAACTATCGATCAGATAATGGCCAGGAGCGGCAAGGAAATTTTCGAAGCAAAATGCACTCAATGCCATAAATTGAACGAAAGATACACGGGTCCCGCATTGGGAGATGTGACCAAGAGAAGAACTCCCGAGTATATAATGAACATGATTCTAAATCCCGCTGAAATGACGCAAAAACACCCCGAAGCCAGAAAATTACTGGGGCTCTACGCTACTCAGATGACTTTTCAAAATGTAACCAAAGAAGATGCGCGTAAGATTTTGGAATACCTTCGCTCGGTAGCTAATTAATAAATTAATTAATTGGAGAAGCTATGAAAACATTAAGTAAAATAATATTATTGCTGGCGGTTTCCCTTGCGCTTGTCAATTGCACAGGAAACAAGCAAGAAGGAGATTTCTCTAAAGCCGCTTCAAAAGTTTATGTTGCGCCCGGACAATACGACGAATTCTATGCGTTTATGTCGGGCGGTTTTAACGGACAGCTTTCTGTTTACGGATTACCATCGGGAAGGTTATTCAAAATAATAAGCGTATTTGCTCAAAATCCCGAAACCGGATACGGTTATTCGGAGGAAACAAAACCGATGTTGATGACTTCTTACGGTTTCGTTCCGTGGGACGATGCGCACCATCCGGAACTGTCGCAAACAGACGGCGTTCCCGACGGCAGATGGATTTTCATCAATGCCAACAATACCACTCGTGTGGCAAGAATCGACCTGTCTTCTTTCGAAACCGCCGAAATACTTGAGATTCCGAATTCAGCCGGGAATCACGGTTCGCCGTTTGTAACCGAAAACACCGAATATGTTATAGCTTCCACCCGATTTAGCGTTCCCATACCCAACAGGGACGTATCAATCGATTCCTATAAAGAGAACTTCAAAGGCACGCTTTCTTTCATAAAAGTTGATCCGGAAAAAGGCAATATGGATATCGCTTTCCAGATACTCGTTCCGGGATTCGATTATGATTTGGCGCATGCGGGGAAAGGACCTTCTCACGGATGGGCTTTTTTCACTTCGTATAATAGCGAACAGGCAAATACGCTTTTAGAGATCAACGCCTCGCAAAACGATAAAGACTTTATTGCCGCCGTAAACTGGAAACTTGCCGAGAAATATCTGGCGGAAGGGAAAGCAAAAAAAGTAAATACGGAATACTATCGCAACTATTTCGACGAAGAGAAACATCAAGCTATTTCGGAGAAAAGATCGAGCGTTTATATTCTTAATCCAAAAGATTGTCCCGGCCTTATTTATTACTTGCCGACGCCCAAATCTCCGCACGGAGTCGATGTTGACCCGAGCGGCGAATATATAGTCGCGGGCGGCAAACTTGCAACCGTTATTCCGGTTCATTCGTTTTCGAAAATGCTTAAAGCTATAGAAAATAAAGAATTCGAAGGCGAAATAGACGGCATCCCGATTCTTAAATACGAATCAGTTATAGCCGGCGAAGTTGAAAATCCGGGATTGGGACCGCTTCATACGGAATTCGACGGCAAAGGCTACGCTTATACTTCCGCGTTTATTTCCTCTGAAATTGTAAAGTGGAAACTCGGAACATGGGAAGTAGTCGATAGAATTCCGACTTATTATTCGATCGGTCATCTTATGATTCCCGGGGGCGACAGCAAGAAGCCGTGGGGTAAATACGTCGTTGCTTTGAACAAAATTACAAAAGACAGATACTTGCCAACCGGTCCCGAATTGTGCCAGTCCGCACAATTAATCGACATCTCGGGCGATAAAATGGAGTTACTGCTCGATTTCCCGACCGTAGGCGAGCCGCATTATGCTCAGGCAATCCCCGCTGATATCTTGATTAAAAGAAACAAAAAAATTTATGAACTTGAAAAAAATTCGCATCCGGCTAAAACGGCGAGCGAAAAAGAAGCCAGAGTGGAAAGAAAAGGAAATGAAGTTCATATTTATATGACCGCAACCAGAACTCATTTTAAGCCGGATAATATCGAAGGAGTAAAAGTCGGCGATAAAGTTTATTTTCACATTACCAATTTAGAGCAGGATTGGGATATACCGCACGGTTTCGCCGTAAAAGGACTGAATAATTCCGAACTTCTGATTATGCCCGGTCAAACAAAGACGATAGTATGGAATCCAAAGCAGGCAGGAGTATATCCTTTTTATTGCACCGATTTTTGTTCGGCGCTTCACCAGGAAATGCAGGGATATATTAGAGTGTCGGGCGCGGGCAGCGGCGCTAAGTTAAGCTATAATTAATTTTTTTAGCCGGGCTGGCTCTGATGCGTCAGCCCGGATTTTTTAAACGGTGGTAAGATGATATCAAAAAAATCACAATACATATTATTAATATCAACATTGTTGTTGATTGCGACATATTTTGTGCCGATATGGAAAATTGATTTGAGCGCTCCTCAGTACCCCGAAGGAATCGGATTGAGAATATGGCTCGACAAAATTACGGGATTAAATGATTATGACCTCGATAACATCAATAAATTAAATCATTACATCGGCATGAAAATTATCGAACCGGATTCTATTCCCGAGTTGAAAATTATGCCTTTTATAGTGGCGTTTTTTATCGCGCTCGGACTAATTGCTTTTATTATGCGCAGAAGAATTATGATTTATCTCTACGTTTTTTTGATGGCGGCTGTCCTTTTGTTCGGTTTATACGATTTTTATAAATGGGAATACGATTACGGGCATAATCTTAATCCGGATGCGCCAATTAAAGTTCCCGGTATGACTTATCAACCCCCGTTAATCGGAACAAAACAACTTCTTAATATGAGAACAACCTCTCTTCCTGATATGGGAAGTTATATAATAGGATTGTCAATCTCGGGTTTTATAGGAGTTTTGATATATGAAAAAAGATTTAGCGGTTAAATTAATTCTATCGCTATTATTATTGATCGGAGGATGCGGCAAATCTCCCGAACCGATTGATTATGGAAATATCGATTGCGCTTATTGTCAAATGACAATTTCCGACCCGAAATTCGGGGCGGAGCTTATTACACACGCCGGGAAAAAATATTTTTTCGACTCGTCGGAATGCCTGGCTGCTTATATAATTTCCAATGACGCGGAATATCATTCCGCCTGGGTTGCCGATTATAACAAACCGGGAAATCTTATAGAAGTAAACGAAGCACTTTTCATAATAGACGCCGGCATAAAAAGTCCTATGGGGCTCGGCATTGCAGCTTTTGACAGCGGAGCTGTAAATAACTCCGGTTATAGCTCCGGCAAGTTAGTCAAATGGGAAAGTGTAAAAAAATACGTCAAAGATGAATGGCTTTAATATTATAATTTTATTGTTGATTGTATTGGCGTCTTTGGGTCAATCCTCCGGAAAAGTATTGACGGTGGGGAGTAACGAAAAATTCAAAAAAATTTCCGACGCCTTGAAATACGCAAACAATTACGACACAGTAGTCGTAACAAAAGGCGTTTATAAGGAAGGCTCGATAACCATCGACAAAAAAATTACTCTTCTGGGCAAGGATTATCCCGTTCTCTCCGGCGAAGATCAATACGAAATCATGAAGATAAGTGCATCTGGCGTAATAGTGAGAAATCTGGAATTCAGAAATGCAGGAGTAAGTTTTATTCACGACAACGCGGCACTTCGTCTCGACAGCGTATCTAATTGCGTGATTGAGAACAATAGATTTACCGACAATTTTTTCGCAGTATATCTGGCGCGCTCGAGCAATTGTAAAATTATTAATAATGTTATTGTCTCTTCGAACAAAAGCCAAACCCACTCCGCCAACGGCATTCATCTCTGGTATTGTAAAGATATAGTAATTGAAAATAATTTTATTCAAGGACACCGGGACGGGATTTATTTTGAATTCGTGCGCAATAGCCGCGTGGTAAATAATATTAGCAAAAATAACTTGAGGTACGGTCTCCACTTCATGTTTTCCGACAGTTGCCTTTACGCAAAAAATAAATTTATGAACAACAGAGCCGGAGTGGCGGTAATGTTCACGCGGAGCGTTACTATGGAAAAAAATGAATTTGTCGATAATTGGGGCGCGGCGTCCTATGGTTTGCTGCTTAAGGAAATATACGACAGCGAGATAAAGTATAATAAATTTATCGGCAATACGTGCGGCGTCTATTACGAATCGTGCGCCAGAGTAAAAGCTACAAAGAATTTATTTTCTAAGAACGGTTGGGCGATAAAATTGATGGCAAATTCGATGGATAACAGCTTCGTATCAAATAATTTTGTCAACAATACTTTCGATGTATCGACAAACAGCGTTCGCAATTATAATCATTTCGAATCTAATTATTGGAGTAAGTACGAAGGGTACGACTTGAATAAAGACGGTTACGGGGACGTTCCTTACAGGCCTGTAAATCTTTTTTCATACATTGTAGTTAAAAACCCAACAACATTGATTTTATTACACAGTCTGTTTGTTAAACTGCTCGATTTATCCGAAAAAATATTTCCGGCTTTAACGCCGGCTGAACTACAAGATAAAACGCCGAGGATGAAAAAATATTATGATATTGATTGATTCGGTTTCAAAAAATTTCGGTAATTTAAAAGCGCTTGATAACGTTTGCCTGAAGGTTGAAAAAGGAAGCATGACTTATCTAGTAGGTCCTAACGCGTCGGGCAAGTCCACTCTTATTAAGATTATACTGGGATTGGTAAAACCTTCATGCGGCCGAGTTCTCGTTAACGGAACAAAGCTAAACGGAGATTCCGATTACCGGAATTCGATCGGTTATATGCCTCAAACCGCTAATTTTCCCGATAATCTCAGCATAAAAGAGATATTTGATATGATAGCGGAAATTAGGTCCGTCAAATCTTTTATCGATAACGAGTTAATTGAAACGTATAACCTTTATAAAGAATTCGACAAAAAACTGAAGCATCTTTCAGGCGGAACAAAACAAAAAGTGAACGCCGCCATAGCCTTTGCGTTCAACCCGGATATCTTAATCCTTGACGAACCGACAGCCGGTCTCGATCCGTATGCAAGCTCCGTTCTCAAAAACAAGATTTTAAAGGAAAACAAACGGGGAAAGACAATTATTTTTACCTCGCATATTCTCAAAGATCTGCAGGAATTGGCGCGGGAAATAGCGCTCCTCGTAAACGGGAAAATCGTCCTTTCGGGTAATATCAACGACATTATTTCGAACAACGGCGTCGATCTTGAAGAAAAAATTATTAGCATTATGAAGGACAATCTGTATGCTGACAATCAAAGTGGTCAAATATCAGTTTAACGATATACTCAGAAGCAAGTGGCTGATAATTTATACGTTGTTTTTTATGTCTTCCACTTACGGATTGCTGTATTTTAGCGGAACCGGACATAAATTTGTGTTGAGCGTCGGAAATATATTCCTTTTTATTGTGCCTTTTATTTCGATTGTATACGGCGCAATCTATATGTACACTAGCAGAGAGTATATAATTTTTATGCTTTCTCAACCCATCAAAAGACATACTTTGTTTTTGGGATTATATTTGGGAGTCGCGCTCGCTCAGGTTGTCAGCTTGACGGCAGGCGTCGCATTGCCGCTTGTCTTTTACTATTCGTCGCTTAAAGAGGCGATGGACAATTTGCAGGTAATGATTTCGCTCGGAATCTTCAATATACTCATTTTTACTTCATTGGCTTTTTTGATTTCGACGTTCATAGAAAATCGGCTGCTCGGGCTGGGCGTCTCTATCTTTTTATGGTTAGCTTTTGCAATATTATTCGACGGCGTTCTTATGACTCTTTTGTTTGTCTTTAGAGATTATCCGATGGAAAAACCGTCGGCGTTTTTATCGCTCCTCAATCCGATAGATATTGGCAGATTGACTCTTATGATGCAGCTTGATGTTTCAGCTTTAATGGGTTATACCGGAGCGGTTTTCAATAAATTCTTCGGATCAGCTTTGGGTTTGATTGTGGCGCTGGCGGATATGATTGCCTGGTCGCTTTTTCCCTTCCTTCTGGGATTGAAAAGATTCATAAAAAAAGATTTTTAAAAGAATACGATTTTTCATTTGCAGAGAAAAATAAATTTTCGTTAATTTATAATCGGAATAAATAATCTGTTTTTAATTATGATAAGAGAAATAATAAAAATAGACGAAGAGCTCTGCGACGGTTGCGGCAATTGCGTGCCGGAATGCCGGGAAGGAGCTCTGCAGATAATCAACGGCAAAGCGCGGCTTATAAGCGATCTTTTTTGCGACGGACTGGGCGCGTGCATCGGGCATTGCCCCACCGGCGCGCTTACTATCGAAAAAAGAGAAGCCGAACCGTACGACGAACGCAAGGTTATGGACTATATTGTTCGCGGCGGTTCGGAGGTAATCAAAGCGCATCTTGTTCATCTCAAAGAACACGGTCAATACGACTATCTAAGCGAAGCCGTGGCATATCTCAACGAAATGGGAATTGAAATTCCGAATATCAGCGCGCATTCCGAAGATTTTAAAGGAGAGAAAATTGAAACCTCCGTCTTGAAGCAATGGCCGATACAAATGCATCTCGTATCGCCGCTTGCGCCCTATTTCGTTAATTCAGACCTGTTGCTTTCAGCCGATTGCTGCGGTTTTGCGCTCGGGGATTTTCACAGCCGCTTTCTGAAAAAGAGAAGCCTTGCAATCGCATGTCCAAAACTCGATTCGAACAAACAGGTTTATCTCGAAAAACTGATTGCAATGATTGAACAAGCTAAAATAAAATCGATAACGGTTTTGATTATGGAAGTTCCGTGCTGCGGCGGTTTATTGAAAATTGCTCAGCAGGCGGTCGAATTTTCGAGCAGACGCATTCCAGTTAATGCCGCAGTTATAAGTACGGACGGTAGAATTTTGAAAGAAATAAACGTAATCGAAAGGGAAACAATATGAGCGAGTTGATAAACAACAGCAGAAGCAGAGTAGAAGAACTTAAAAATCTTATCAGAGAAATACATAAGGGAAATTCGGTCGAAGAAACAAAAAAGAAGTTAATCGAAAAACTCGGAACCGTGCCCTACGGAGAGGTTGTCCAGGCGGAAGAAGAGCTTATCGACGAAGGCATGGAACGCGAAGAAATTTTGAAATTTTGCGATCTCCATACCGAAGCTCTTAAAGGCAATCTCAGGGCTGAGTTTTCGAAGCCGATTCCGGAATATCATCCGGTAGATATTTTCATTAATGAAAACAGAGAAATAGAGAAAGTTATCGAAAGGATAAGACGCCTGTTTTACGAAGCGCGTAAAAGAGATAAAAGTGAAAATGCCGGCGATCTGTTGAAGGCGTTGCACGAAGAATTCAACCTGTTGATGGATATCGAAAAACATTATCTTAAAAAAGAAAACCTTCTCTTTCCCTATATGGAAAAACACGAAGTGACAGGTCCTCCGATGGTTATGTGGGGAAAACACGATGAAGTCAGGTCTTTCTTAAAATCGTGCTTTCCCCTTTTTGAAAACGAGAAAGAAGCGACCGCCGAAGTTGTAACCGGATTTATCGATTTGATGTTCGAGCCGACAATTAAATCCATCGAAGAAATGATTTATAAAGAAGAGAATATTCTTTTCCCGATGTGCGTCGATTTGCTTAATGAAATCGAATGGTACGAAATCTCCTCGCAGTTCGACGAAATCGGTTACTGCCTCTATTCCCCGGATGGGAAATGGGAGCCCGGATTCGAAATTAATAACGCAAAAAACGCGCAAAACGATAAAGTGAAATTCGAAAACGGATCTCTCAGCCAGGAAGAACTCGAAGGAATTCTAAATACGATTCCAGTCGATATTACGTTTGTCGATAAAGACGACAAGGTTAAATTTTTCTCGCACGGGGGCAATCGCATTTTTCAACGGCCCAAAGCGGTGCTGGGACGTCAGGTTCAGTATTGTCATCCGCCCTCCAGCGTGCATATCGTTAACCAAATACTCGAGGATTTCAAATCGGGAAAACAAAACTCCGCAAAGTTCTGGATTAATTTCCACGGTATGTATGTTCATATCGCATACTATGCCGTAAGAAATTCCAAAGGCGAATATCTCGGCACGCTCGAGGTAACTCAGGATATTAACGAATACAAAAAACTTGAAGGTGAAAGGAGAATTTTGCAATATGACAACTGAAAAATGCGACATTACTCCGAATACGATTGTGGGCGATTTGCTGCGGGATTATCCCGAGCTCGAAGATAAACTGATTGAAATTGCTCCGGTATTCAATAAACTGAAAAATCCCGTTCTCAGAAAAACAGTGGCAAAAGTCGCCACTTTGAAACAAGCGGCTCAAATCGCGGGTATGCCCGTTGCAGTTTTAATTAATAAATTGAGAGAAGCCGTTAATATGGAACAAATTCAGATTGAACAGGATTCTGAGGGGAAGACAATAAAGCCCGGGTGGGTCGACAAAGGCAAAATTGTCATCGAATACGACGCCTCGCTCGACATTGAAAACGGACTGCATCCCGCCGCAAAAGTGACTAAAGAAATTACGAATCTGAAAGAAGGCGAGATTTATTTGTTGATAACTCCGTTCTTACCCGCTCCTTTAATTAAAATAGTGGAAGAAAAAGGATATAAAACTTACAGCGAAAAATTGAACGAAAATACCTGGAATACATACATCGGTAAACAATAATCCGATTCGCATATAAATAAACAGCCCACAACCAGGAGGTTCGTAAATGAAAAAATATTTTTTACTGTTTTCCGGATTGCTGATTATTGCTGGAATTAATTCGTACGGTCAGCAAAGCAAATGTATCGAGTGCCATTATAAGGAAACTCCGAATATTGTTTCCGACTGGCAGCTCAGCAAACACGCCGAAAATGATATCGACTGTTCCGTATGCCACGGCGACGGGCATATGTCGGCGGACGACGTCGCAAAAGTAAAATTGCCGACGCCGGAAACCTGTTCGATGTGTCACGACACACAGGTGAGTCAATTCAAAAAAGGCAAGCACGCAATTGCATGGGCCGCAATGAAAGCAATGCCGACCGCGCACATGCAGCCGATGGCGCTGATGGAAGGTCTAAAAGGATGCGGCGGCTGTCATAAAGTAGGTGTAAAATCCGAAGACGAAATGAAAAAGTTGAAAGCCGACGGTTCGGTATTCGGACATGCTTCGTGCGACGTTTGTCATACGCGCCATACGTTCAGTAAAAAAGAGGCGCAACAGCCTCAGGCATGTCAAACCTGCCATCAGGGCTTCGACCATCCTCAATGGGAAATGTATTCCGGTTCCAAACACGGCGTACGTTATCTGTTGAAACAAAGCGGCGTTCTGCCGGAAAACAGTTCCGCCCCCACATGCCAGACGTGTCATATGCCGGAAGGAAATCACGAAGTGAGAACGGCGTGGGGATTTCTGGCTGTGCGTCTCCCGATGCCCGAAGACAAACAATGGACGGATGACCGCGTTACTATTTTAAAGGCGCTCGGAGTTCTCGATCCCGACGGCAAACCGACTCAACTGCTCGACGTGGTTAAAGCCGCCGACGTAGCCAGACTTACGCAGGAAGATTGGCAAAGAGAGCGGGATAAAATGATTAACGTTTGCTCGAAATGTCATTCGGAAAATTACGCGAAAGCCGAACTCAAGAAAGGCGACGATATGATTAAAAACGCCGACCGCCTTATGGCAGAAGCAATCAATGTAGTGGCTGATCTTTATAAGGACGGCATTATCAAAAAGCCGGAAAATTATCCTGCGGCATATCCGATGCTGTTAACGTTCCACGACGCGCCCACGGTTATCGAACAGAAATTGTTCGTTATGTTCCTCGAGCACAGAATGAGAACTTTCCAGGGCGCATTCCATAATAATCCCGATTATTCTCTCTGGTACGGATGGAGCGAAATGCAGCGCGACCTCTCGGAAATCAAAGAACTTGCCCATCAAATGAGATTGAATCAAAAAGCGGATCGTTAATTCCCTTCTTTTTTCAAATGCGCGCAGGTTATGCCCGATGTGTAATCTGCGCGCTTCTTCTTTAAAATCAATAATTATTTTATTTCGCTGAAATGATATAATAAATCTTTATTTTTGTAATTATATTTTTTATCGATTCGGGTATTTAATGCGGGAATCCAGACCTTTAAAAGTTGCTTTCGTTGCGAGCGAAGTTTATCCGTATGCAAAAACGGGCGGTTTAGCCGACGTGTCGGGTTCGTTGCCTGCAGAATTGTCGTCCCTTGGGAACGAAGTTAAGGTGTTCATGCCGAAATACAATACTTTCGGGGAACTCGAACACGGCTTGAAATACAGATGGGATATCGGCGAAATTCCCGTGCGCGTTGCCGGCAGAGTCGTTCCGGTTCACGTTCATACCGCAATGCTGCCGAATAACAATCCGGGCGAGGAATCGAATGTGGAAGTCTACTTTGTCGATTGCCCGCAATATTTTCACCGTTTCCGTCTTTATACAAACGATGCGGACGAGGACGAACGCTTTATCCTTTTTATGAAAGGAGTTATCGAAATTCTGCAAAGACTGCAGTGGGCTCCGGATATAATCCATTGCAACGATTGGCAAACCGCGCTCATCCCTTTGCTGTTAAAGGATAATTACGGCTGGGACAGATTGTTTCATAATACGGCGACGGTATTTACAATTCACAATATTGCGTATCAGGGACGCTTTCCTAAATCCTCCTTTGCCAAAGCCGAAATAAGAGAAGAATATTATTTGCACGGCGGTATCGGCGAATACCAGGGCGGGGTAAATTTTTTGAAGACCGCAATTTATACGGCTAATGTAATCAATACGGTTAGCGAAAATTACGCGCGCGAACTCCTTACTCCGGAATACGGCGAGGGAATGCACGAGTATCTCAGCCACAGAATAAACGACTTTTACGGTATATTAAACGGCGTCGATTATAACGTCTGGAATCCCGAAACGGATAAGTATATTCCGCATAATTATTCGATCGATAGTCTGGACGACAAAAAGAAAAACAAGGAATATCTTCTCGAACATTTTAATTTGCCTGCGGACGACAAGCCTTTGATCGGAATGATTTCCCGCATGGTCGACCAAAAGGGTTTCGATATAATGGCGTATGTTATTAACGATCTGATGAATCTGGACGTCAGGTGGATTGTGCTCGGCAGCGGCGAAAAAAAATACGAAGATATGTTTTATTACCTGGCGGGAAAATATCGCGACAGGATTGCCGTTTATATCGGCTATAATAACGAGCTGGCTCATTTGATCGAAGCCGGGGCGGACATATTCCTTATGCCTTCGAAATTCGAACCGTGCGGATTGAATCAAATCTATTCCATGAAATACGGAACGGTTCCGGTCGTAAGAAAAACCGGCGGTCTGGCGGATACTGTGTTGGATTGGAACGAATATCTCGCGCAAGGCAAAGAAACAGGTACGGGTTATTCTTTCCGGGATTACAACGGACATGCGCTGCTTCATTCGGTTCAGCGCGCTATTCACGATTATTATTTGAAGGACGTGTGGCGGAAAATTCAAATCAACGGTATGAACAAAGATTACTCGTGGCGTCGTTCCGCGGAAAAGTATATTGAACTTTATAAAAAAGCGCTTAAAAACAATTCTAATGTTTGAACTAATACCGCATTAACTCGGTTTATATTGTCATGAAATTTACACAGATGATTTTATTCTTCGGAATCGTTTTTGCCGTTTACGGCTTATTAAATTACTACATTATAAGAAGACTGCTTTCGGTAGTTCCCGAGCAATACAAAGGAATAGCTCTCGTCTTATCGTTGTTCGTTGTCCTCTCTTATTTTGCCGGAAGAGTACTCGAAAACTACTGGATTTCTTACCTTAGCGATTTTCTCGTATGGGTCGGTTCTTTCTGGATTGCCATAATGTTTTATTCTTTCCTTGCCCTTTTGGTCGTCGATCTTATAAGACTAATAAACTGGGCTGTTCCGTTTTTGCCAGACGCGCTTTTTAAGAATCCATTGAAGACAAGGCAATATGTGGCAATGATTGTGTCTGTTTTCGTGATCGTTATGGTCGGCGGAGGACATATTACCACGCGTATGATTCAGATTAAAAAGTACGCGCTAAATATCGACAAAAGAGCCGGCAATCTTAAATCGCTTAAGATTGCAATGGCTTCCGATTTGCATCTGGGAACCATCAACGGCAGTAAATTCGCTTATAAAGTGGTCGACAGAATCAACAAACTTAATCCCGATATCATCCTGTTTGCAGGCGATATAATAGACGAAGATATAGAGCCGGTTTTAAGAGACAACGTAGGCGAAGCGCTTAATAAATTAAAAGCAAAATACGGCGTCTTCGGCATAACGGGAAATCACGAATATATCGGCGGAGTTAACAAAGCCGTAGAATACCTGAACAATCATAATATTAAAATGATAAGAGACGCATATGTGTTGATCGACGACAGTTTTTACGTAGTAGGACGAGACGACAGAGCAAGCAGCCGGTTTTCAGATTACAAAAGAAAGAGTCTCGAAGAAATCATGTCTGGCGTGAACAAAGAACTGCCGGTTATAATGATGGATCATCAGCCGTTTAATCTGGAAGAGGCTATGAATAACGGCGTCGATTTGCAATTGTCGGGGCATACTCACAACGGTCAGCTTTGGCCTTTGAATTATATTTTGAAGAAGATTTACGAATTGCCGTGGGGTTATAAAATCAAGGGCAATACTCATTACTATGTTTCCTGCGGCGTAGGCGGATGGGGCCCGCCCGTAAGAACTGGGAGCGCTCCCGAAATCGTCCAGATCGAACTTAATTTTACCGGAAGGTGATCTTTATTAATCGACTTCGTAAAGATAATTCGGCAGTTTGATTATATAACCCGAATAACCGCCTTCGAAATCGCTTTTCTGATCGCCTGCGTTTGCAATAATGCGATATCCTTTTTCTGTAAGTTTTTTTCTGACGGCGCTTTTGAATTCGGAAGCCGGTAAATTAAGTTCGCTGTTTTTACGAATGATTAATGTATCGTATTCGGTATATCCTGCGGAGCGTAAATTTTTAATCGTCGCTTGATAAGTTTCCTCGTGTCGTCCCGAAAGAAAAATTATCCGAATTTTTTTCGAACGGAGATAATCGTAAAATCGTTTTACTCCTTTGTTTGGCGGCGCTTCCGCGCGGTTTACCCACTTATTCCACTCGTCGAGTATATATCCGAAACCGATCGACTTGATATAATGGTAATTGTCTAAAGCCGTTTCGTCAATATCGAATACGACCGCGTTGCTGTCGTGCGGTTCGGCGGTATCGATAAATTCAATTGCATCGTCGATTAATTTTCTGCAGTCGTTATCGTACTTCCCGGAATCGTAGTATTCCGCCACCGCTCTTTTAGCCTTGTCGAGATTTATTAAATCGGGCTGGCATGCAACAAAGAAAACAATCAACGATATTTGGAGAAGTCCGTATTTCATAAAAAGAATACCGGCTGAACGCTCAGCCGGTTCCGGTTATAAGATATATTTACTCAAATCCCTGTTGGTTACGATTTTTTCTAATTTTTTGTTTACCATTTCGCCGTCGATTTCGATTGCGCTGTCGGGCATTTTATCCGGCACGTCGAACAAAATATCTTCAAGTAAAGTAGTAAGAATTGTGTGGAGTCTGCGTGCCCCGATATTTTCGACCTGTTCGTTTACGAGAGCCGCGGTTCTTGCAATTTCGCGTATCGCCTCGTCGTTGAATTTAATGTTTACTCCTTCGGTCTGCAATAAAGCCGTATATTGTTTGAGTAATGCATTTTCGGGCAATGTGAGAATTTTTATAAAATCGTCTTCGGTAAGACTCTTGAGCTCGACGCGTATCGGGAATCTGCCCTGAAGTTCGGGTATTAAGTCCGAAGGTTTGGACACATGGAAAGCTCCCGAAGCAATAAAAAGAATATGGTCGGTTTTTACGGGTCCGTATTTTGTATTCACCGTAGAGCCTTCCACGATAGGCAGTAAATCTCTTTGAACACCTTCGCGGGATACGTCCGGGCCGTGCTGACTTTTTGCGCCGGCAATTTTGTCTATTTCGTCAATGAACACGATGCCGGATTCCTGCACTCGCTGAACGGCTTCTCTTTGAACGGCTTCCATGTCGATTAGCTTTTCCGCTTCTTCCTGGGCAAGAATTTTACGGGCTTCTTTAATGGTTGTTTTCCTTTTCTTCTTCTTTTTCGGAATCATGTTGCTGAGCATATCTTGCAGATTTGAAGTTACGTCGTCCATGCCCATTGGTCCCAGCACCTGCATTCCGAAAGCTGGAGCCGTAACGTCAAATTCAATCATTCTTTCGTCGAGTTCGCCGTTGCGCAATTTTTCGCGCATCCATTCGCGTGTTTTTTCGTTTTGAATTTCTTCGGACGAACTTTCGTCGTCCGTTTTGACCGGGCGTCTCAAAGGCGGAATTAACTGATCGAGGATTCTTTCCTCGGCGAGTTTTTCGGCTTTGTCTCTCACTTCTGCGGTCTTTTCGGCTCTTACCATATTGATTGCTATTTCGGTCAAATCGCGTATCATCGATTCGACGTCCCTGCCTACATAACCCACTTCGGTAAATTTGGAAGCTTCCACTTTAACGAAAGGCGCGTTTGCAAGTTTTGCAAGTCGTCTGGCTATTTCGGTTTTGCCCACGCCGGTCGGTCCGATCAGAATAATATTGTTCGGCATAATTTCTTCTCGAATCTTTTCTTCGACTTGCTGCCTGCGCCATCTGTTGCGCAGCGCAATTGCGACAGCGCGTTTTGCGTCGTCCTGTCCGATAATAAATTTATCGAGTTCTTTTACGATTTGAGAAGGAGTAAGTTGGTGCATGTTGTTGTTCATAATTTAAAACCTCATTTATCTATTTCTTCAATAGTAATTTTATCGTTAGTATAAATACATATTTCCGCAGCCGTATTTAACGCTTCTTGAACAATCTCTTTAGCCGATAAGTTGCTGTGTTTTTTTAACATTTTAGCCGCCGCGAGAGCGTACATTCCTCCGCTGCCGATTGCCACTATGTTGTCTTCCGGTTCTATAACGTCGCCGGTTCCGGAAACGATAAACGCTTTGTCGATTGATATGATTGCAAGCATAGCTTCGAGGCGTCTTAAGTACTTGTCGGTTCTCCAGTCTTTTGCCAATTCGACAACGGCTCTTTCGATATTTCCTCTGTATGCTTCGAGCTTTTCTTCAAACCGATTTAAGAGAGTAAAAGCGTCGGCTGTTGAACCGGCAAATCCGCACAAGACCTTTCCGTCTAAAAGTTTGCGTATCTTTTTCGAATTGTGTTTCATAATGGTATTGCCCAATGTAACCTGACCGTCGCCGCCGAGCGCGGCTTTGCCGTCTTTGATTACTCCGAGTATTGTAGTTGATCTTACTTTCATATAAACTCCGTTTAATTTCCTTTTTTAATTTTCAACGGGAAAATTCGAGGCGTATTTTTTATGTATTCCTCGTAATCTTTTCCGTACTTATCTTTCAGCCTTTCTTCTTCGAAAACAGAACCGATATAAAAATAAACAACAATGCAGACGAACGTTACAAGATAAAATAAATCCATTGCGGGCCGGAATCCGAGAAACAGAATCGTAAATAGATAAATCGGATGCCGTACGTATTTGTAGATGCCGCCGGTAATTAACGGTTGCTTTTCGTCCAGGTCGTTTTCGTCGTAAACGCCGTTCAGATACCTTAGGATCTGGCGAACGCCCGCAAATTCGAGCAGGTCGATCGGCTTAGCCGATATAATAATTCCCACAAAAGAAAGAACCTGAAACACAAATGTAATAATATCGTAGGGATAATGTAAGTCGTAAACGGTTACGTCCGGTTTGGGAGCTGTTAAATAAAACAGGAGAAAAAAGATTACGGAGGCAGCGTTATAAAAAAGACGATAGAATGCAATTGCACCGCCGAGCTTTTCCTTTAAAGCGAGTTTAACTTTTTTCGATGCGAGCAGCGAGTGCGTTAGAGCAAACAGCGCAAAGAGCGCGACGATTACGATAATGTCGAAAAAAATCATATTATTTTTTTACGAAGACGCGCTACAGGAATTTTTAATTGTTCTCTGTATTTTGCTACGGTTCTGCGTGCGATGTGAATTCCTTTTTCCTGTAAAATGGCGGCTATTTTGTCGTCGCTGTACGGTTTGTCTTTCGGCTCGTTTTCGCAAATTTCTTTGATCAACTCTTTAATATGTTTATTCGATATTTCGTTGCCGTCGTCGGTAGAGAGTCCTTCGCTGAAGAAATATTTCAGTTCGTGAATTCCCTGAGGGCTTTGAACGTATTTTCCGTTTACCACTCTGCTTATCGTGGAAATGTCCATTCCGATTTCATCGGCGATGTCTTTATAGATCATCGGTTTGAGATACTTAGGACCGTTTTCGAAAAACTCGTACTGTTTTTCCAAAATTGCCTGCATAATTTTCATGAGGGTTTGTCTGCGCTGCTGCAACGAAGCTATGAACCATTTTGCGGATTCGAATTTCTCTCTAAGAAACTTGTGGGCTTCTTTTTCGCGTTTCGGTATTTTTCTCTTTCTCTTGTTGTTTTCGAGCATTTCGAGGTATGTTTTGCTGATAGTAACAGAAGGCACGGCTCTGTCGTTGAGCGTTACTATATAATTGTCGTCTACTTTTTCGATAATGAAATCGGGCGTAATCTGATTGATTTGTTCGGAGTCGATATTTCCTTCGCCCGGTTTGGGATTTAATTTTTGGATAAGAGCCAGCGCCGATTTAAGCGTTTCGGTTGAGAGATTCAAATTCTTCTGAATATTTTCGAAGCGCTTATTGATAAAATCGTCGAAATGCTCGCTCAGAATTTTTTCCGCGATATAAGAATAATACGGGTCGTAAGACGAATTTCGGATTTGTATCAGCAGGCATTCCTGAAGGTTGCGCGCGGCTATTCCGACAGGTTCGAGAGTTTGTATTTTCTTCAAAACTTTTTCGGCGTCTTCCATGCTAACTTCGATGCCTTCGAAGAGTTTCAAATCGTTTACGAATTTTTCGAGGTCTTCTTTGAAATAGCCGTCTTTGTCGAGTGCGCCGATAATATTTTCGCCCAGTATCATTTCTTCTTCCGTCAGATCGAGCATATGAAGCTGGTCGATTAAACTGTCGCGCATCGACTTGCGCTGCATAGCCACCGGATATACTTTCTCTTCGTCGTTGTTTTTGTTGAGCCGCTCGAATTCCTGCTCGTACTCGGAATCGTTCATAAAATCTTCCAGATCGAACTCGTCTTCAGAGTTGTCGAATTGTTCCTCTTCTTCCTCGTCGTCCGAAGAACTTTCTTTATCGGGCTCTTCTTCGATCTGCTCGAGTTCCATTTCGTCTTCAAGGGTTTCTTCGAGTATCGGATTCAGTTCGAGCTCAGTTTTGATTCTTTGCTCGAGCGCAAGCGTATTCAATTGAAGCAGTTTCTGATATTGTATTTGTTGAGGCGATAATTTCTGCTGCAATGCCATTTTTTGTTGCAACGATAACATAGTCTTCTTACTCCGTTACTTTTTTAAATTTTGCTAACCAATCGCTGCCGAAAACTCGCGCGAGAGCTTCGCGGCAAAACTCAAATATTGTTGTCGATGTTTCTTTCCCTTTGTCTAATGCGGGAAGACATTCCTCGTACTTTTCGTATCGAAGCACGGGACCTCCGAAATTCGAAATTCTGATCGGAAACAGATGGCACGAAACCGGTTTAACAAAATCGATTTTCCCGGCTTTGTATGCTCTTTCGATGCCGCAAAAGGCAATGTCGTTTTCGTATACCACAAACACGCAAGCCCTGTCGTTTAAACTTTTGGTCATAAATTCGCCGTACTCCTGAAACCAGAATCCTTCCCGGTCTATAACTTCGATATGTTCGGGAGGGAGAAATTTTTTAATAAGTTCGAGGTTTTTGCCGATAATTTCAATTTCTTCTTCCAGAAGAGGCGCTCCGTATTTGCTTTCCATCGTACAGCACGCGCCTTTGCATTTTGTCAAATCGCACGTAAATTTCGTCTCGATTATCTCTTTGTTTACGATAACGTCGTCTATTTCGATTAAACGATTGTTCATAATATTGGAATAATTTTTGCGGCAAGATACAAATTTTTGTTCATTCAGTAAATTGCGGAGCTCTTTTTTTGACATTATTAAGATTAATTGCCGGGTTCGAAAATGTAGCCGGCTCCGCGAACGCTCTTAAAATAGACCGGATTTTCGGGATCGGGTTCGAAATACTTTCTCAAACGAGAAATGAAAATGTCCACCGTGCGGGTTTCGACGTCGGAATGGAGATTCCAGACATTTTCGAGCAGCTCTTTTCTCGAAATTATTCTCGAGCTGTTTTCTGCAAAGTATTTTAACAACATCGCTTCTTTGGGAGTAAGCCGGAAGGTCTTTTTGCCGGCTGTGCATTCGAGATTTATAAAATTGACGTTGCTGTCGCCGAATCGAAAAGTTTCGCCAGTCTTTTCCAGATTTTTATACCACGACTTTCTTCTCAGCATTCTTTCTATTCTAAGCAGCAATTCTTTTAAATTAAACGGCTTAACCACGTAATCGTCGGCTCCGTAATCGAGCCCTTTTATTTTATCTTCCGCCGAAGAACGCGCTGTAAGAATTAACACCGGCATCTGATCGTCTTTGCTGCGTATCAGTTTTGTGATTTCAAAACCGTCGTGATAAGGAAGCATTAAATCGATAATTATAAGATCGTAATTGCCCGCGTTAATTTTTTCGATTCCTTCCCTGCCGTTTTTAGCCCAGTCTACAACATATCCTTCCTCGCATAAATTGTATTCCAGACCGATTGCCAGGGATTCTTCGTCTTCGATTAACAAAATCCGTTTGCCTTTCAATTCTTCGGATGACGCCATTGTTTGATTTATCCTTTGTTTTTAATAGCCGGAATTACGATTCTAAAAGTCGAGCCTTTATTCAAGCCTTCGCTCCGTACGCTTATGGAGCCTTTGTGCTGTTTTATGATTTCCTTTGTCCAGTATAAACCCAGCCCGGTGCCTTTGACGTTCGGCATATAGTCCGAATTGACCCTGAAAAATTTATTGAATATTTTTTTTTGATATTGTTGGGGAATTCCGATGCCGTTGTCGCTAATGTCGACTATTATTTTTTTCCCGTTGTCCTTAACCGAAACTTTAATTGAAGGCGCCGAGGCGGAGTACTTCAATGCGTTGCCGATCAAATTGTTGACAGCAATCTGCAAAGCTTTTTTGTCCGCCGAGCAGAATGAAACTGACGAGCATTCGTAATTTACCACTCCTTCGGGAACCGATAAATTTACGACCGATTCTTTTATCAGTTCTTCGAACAGTTCGCAGGCTTTGTATTCACGTCTGTCGTGCACTATCTTTTTTTGTTCGAGCCTTGAGATTTCGAGTATTGTATTTATCAAATTGTCGAGCCGGTTGACGTCTTTCGTCATTAACGTAAGAAAGTCTTTTCGTTTTTCTTCGCTCACGTTTTTGTACGTCATTGTTTCCAGGAATAGTTTTAAAGAAGAGAGCGGCGATTTCAATTCGTGAGTAACCGCCGCAATAAAATTGTCGTATAAATTAGCAAGCTTGTACTGAACAGTTAAGTTCCTGAAAAAAATAAACATAACCACGGCTATTCCGACTATTAGAATTATGCCTCCCGCAAAAACAAAAACGTTTGGGGTTTGAATGTCGATTAAAGGCGAAAGTTTGCTGGCTACCTGCTCGAATATTATATAATTTGTCACGTACCAATAGATCCACAGAGCCAGCAGCCCGAGCCATGCAATCTGAGCTATTACAAAAGCTATGATTATGTAGAGAAGCGAATTTGTCCTTTTCATCTTCCGCCGTTCAATTTGCGGATAAATATCGTTGAAATAGTCGAATTATACAACACATAATAAAACTACATTGGCTACGGAAAAACCGGGTCTCTTAATTTTTACATTTCTTTTACAGAAAGTAAATCCGGAAATCCTGATAATTATATGAGTCAAATAAAAGATGATGAAGGAAATGAAAATCTTAATGATTTATCCGGAAACGCCGGCTACTTTCTGGAGTTTCAAGGACGCTTTAAAATTCGTATCGAAAAAGTCAGCCGAGCCGCCGCTCGGTTTAATAACCGTGGCTTCCATGCTTCCGGCAGAATGGGAAAAGAAGTTGATAGATTTGAACGTAAGCAAGCTCGGGGACGATGATATTTTATGGGCGGACTATATTTTCCTGAGCGGAATGAATATTCACTCGTCGTCGATAAGAGAAATTATAAGAAAGTGCAATAATCTCGACAGACCTGTTGTTGGAGGCGGTCCGCTTTTTACATTTCAATATAACGATTTTCCCGGCGTCGACCACTTTGTTCTAAACGAAGCCGAACTAACGCTGCCTCGGTTTTTAGAAGATTTAACTGCGGGAAAGGCGGAAAGAGTTTATTCGACGAATGAATATCCGGAACTTAACGCAACTCCTGCGCCGATGTGGGAATTGCTCGACATGAATAAATATGCGTCGATGAGCGTCCAGTATTCGCGCGGCTGTCCGTATGATTGCGAATTCTGCAGCATTACGGTCTTAAACGGAAGAAGACCGCGAACGAAAGATTCTCGTCAATTCATTGCCGAACTCGATAGATTATACGAGCTCGGGTGGCGCGGCGGAGTCTCGATTGTGGACGACAATTTTATCGGAAACAAAAGAATATTGAAATCAGAAACGCTGCCGGCAATAATTAAATGGCAGGAAGAAAAGAATTATCCTTTTAATTTTATTACCGAAGTGTCGATTAATCTTGCCGACGACGACGAACTTATCGACCTTATGGTTAAAGCCGGTGTTAACAGCGTATTTGTTGGAATCGAAACAACGGACCCGGACAGTTTGAGCGAATGCGGCAAAAAACAAAACTTAAAAAGAAACCTCGAAATGTCCGTTAAAAAATTAATGAACAGAGGGATGATCGTATCGGGGGGCTTTATTGTCGGATTCGACAGCGACAAACCCGGATTTTACAAACAGTATGTCGACTTTATTCAAAAGAGCGGAATAGTTTCGGCAATGGTGGGATTGCTCAATGCGCCCACGGGCACGAGATTATACAACCGATTAAAAAATGAAAAGCGTTTAATCGACACGTTCAGCGGCAACAATATGGACGGTTTTACGAACATTGTACCGAAAATGAATTACAAAGAATTGATGAAAGGTTACAATCGGATAATAAAAAGAATTTATTCGCCGAAAGAATATTATAGCCGCATAAAAACTTTCATCGACGCTTATACGACGCCGGGCTGGATGAAGATGAAAATCGGCATAAGCGAGTTGAAAGCGTTTTTTATGATTTTGTGGAAATTGGGACTGCGCGACAAAGGAAAACGGTATTTCTGGGAAATCTTTTTCTATACTGTAAGGAAATATCCTAAAAAATTTCCGATCGCCATGACTTTTGCGGTGTACGGATATCATTTCAGAAAAATAGCCGGGGGCATAACAAATTAATAATTTGGTTTTTTTATAAATAATATTTTATATATTTGTAAAGTAAGTTGCATTTCACACCTGAAGTTTTTCACATCGAATTTGCAACATTGGTTCTTCTCTTAAACTATTCGTAGTTTTTTGATGTTATTTAAAAAAGTTAATTAAACCTGATATAAATCAATCAACAAACAAAATAACCCGCATTCAGGAATGCGGTTGGAGGTAAAAATATGTCAATAGCAAAAACAGGTGACAAAGTAAAAGTCCATTATACCGGAACATTAAACGACGGCACTCAATTCGATTCGTCGCACGGCAACGAACCCCTTGAATTTACGATTGGCGAGGGAGCTCTTCTCGGTAAATTCGAAAATGCGGTTGTTGGTCTCGAACCGGGACAATCCGTCGATATTAATATTCCCGCCGACGAAGCTTATGGACAAAGAAGGGAAGATTTGATTATAAAAGTAAATAATTCGAACCTTCCTCCCAATTTGAATCCGGAAGTCGGTATGAAGCTTCATATGCAAACAGCCGACAATCAAGTTATTCCACTTACGATTGTCGAAGTGCTCGAAGACGGAATTATGGTAGACGCAAATCATGAATTGGCGGGGCAGGATCTTAACTTTCATATCGAACTGGTATCAATCGAAGAATAATAAAATCATTTGAATTAACTCCGCGCCGCCATGGCGCGGAGTTTCTTTTACCGAAAGGAATTATAAGATTAATCGGTTAATAAACGAGAAATCGCCTTATTTAAAACAACACTCCAATAATCCCGTCGATTGGCATCCCTGGGGCGACGAAGCTTTCCGCATCGCGCAACGGGAAGACAAACCCGTTTTTCTCTCTATCGGATATTCTACATGTCACTGGTGTCATGTTATGGCTCACGAATCGTTCGAAGACGAAGAAGTAGCCGAACTCCTGAATAAAAATTTCGTCTCGATAAAAGTTGACAGGGAAGAACGCCCCGATATAGACTCCGTTTATATGGCATCGTGCCAGTTGATAACGGGCAGAGGCGGCTGGCCTCTTTCGATTTTTCTAACTCCCGACCGAAAGCCGTTCTATGCAGGAACTTATTTTCCGAAGTATTCCTATTACGGAAGAATCGGTTTTGTCGATTTGCTGAATCGCATAATCGACTTGTGGAATAAAGACAGGAGCGCTTTGCTGCGAACGTCAGACGAAATTGTATCGGCGATAAATAAACACTTCGGTTCTTTTGCCGGAGAAGATTTTGACGTTTCGGTTGCCGGCAAAGCATTCGAAACCTTAAAGTTGAATTTCGACGCGGAATACGGCGGATTCGGTACCGCTCCCAAATTTCCCGCGCCTCACAATCTTCTGTTCCTTCTCGACCTCAATAATCCCAAAGCCGACGACATGGCAGAAAAGACTTTGACGGAAATGAGAAAGGGCGGAATATACGATCAAATCGGATTCGGTTTTCATCGCTATTCAACGGACAAAAAATGGTTTCTGCCTCATTTCGAAAAAATGATTTACGACCAGGCTGCTTTAATCGAAGCTTATGCTTACGCTTTTGCAAAAACCGGCGACTCCCTTTATGCAGATACGATTAATGAAATTTATGAATTTATAAAAAACGAAATGACTTCTCCTGAGGGAGCGTTTTATTCCGCGCTCGACGCCGACAGCGAAGGGGAAGAAGGTAAATTTTATCTCTGGACTTCGGATGAAATTAAAACGCTTGTCGGTGACGATTACGAAATTGCAAAACAGATATTTAACTTTTCAGACGAAGGCAATCACCGCGAGGAATCGACCGGGAATCCCACCGGTAAGAATATTTTATATCTGAGAGAAAGACCCGATAAACTGTACAATAAATACGGACGAAACAAATTTGACACGATACGAAAAATTTTGCTCGAAGCCAGGAATAAACGAATTCATCCGATGCGCGACGAAAAAATATTAACCGACTGGAATTCGATGATTATTTCGTCGCTGGCTTATGCCGGTTGTCTTCTTGAAGATAACGAGATGACCGCAGCATCCGAAAAAGCTTACCGATATCTGCTGCAGCATGCGTTTGTCAACGGCGAATTGTACCATTATCCCGAAAATAAAATTCCAGGCTTTCTCGACGATTATGCGTATTTAATCAAAGCGTCGCTTGAGCTTTATAAAACCACATTGAATGAAGAGTATTTGTTGAAGGCGTTGGAATTAAACGAGCTGCTTTCCGAAAAACTCGAAGATAAATCGGAAGGAGGATATTATTTCAATAGTCCCGGCGGGGATTCGATAAAAGTAAAAGACGCATACGACGGAGCCGTTCCCTCGGGCAATTCGATTCAATTGACGAATCTGATCGAATTATATTTTATTACGGGAAATAATTCGTACAGGCAGACGGCTGAAAATACAATCAAAGCTTTCGCATCCAAGTTAAATAAGAGCGCGATCGGATATACGTATTTTTTGCGCGGCGTTATAAAAATGTATTCAAAAGATGCGTCTCTCTTGCTGATAAGCGGAAATAAACCCCGGGGCGAATTCATATCGCGTTTAAGAAGTAATGCGAACCTGCTTTATATTCATGTTGATCGAAATAACGTTGATAGATTGATCGAAGGAGCGCCCTGGATTGAAAACTATAAACTCGATTCGGATAAGACCATCTATTATCTTTGCAAAGATTTTACCTGCAGCCTGCCCACGGAAAACCAAGAAGATGTATTCTCGGCATTGAACCAAAAAAATTAAGGTTTTTTAAGAAAATCTGTTGAAACTGTCCCGAACGATTCTTATAATAAAATCCAAAATTTTGAGATTTTACAATTGCAATCGAGCGGTTCCAAAATATTAACCCCTCATAATTATTTGCCGACTACCCCGCGCGGCAAAAACAGAGAACTGCATACAAGAACGACATCCACGCAAACGCATGTCACGACGTGCTGATATTCAGCGCTCAATCCCAGCTTTTTCATTAATTAATTTTAAGCAGGTATATGAGTATGACAATATTAAAATTCGGCGGCTCAAGTGTAGGTAGTTCGGAAAGAATTAACGGCGTAATCGATATTCTTTCGAAGTATTATCTGAATAACGGAAAAAAATTTGCAGTCGTCTTTTCGGCTTTTCAGGGCGTTACGGACAAGTTGATTGAAATTGCGCGCAAAGCCGACGGCAGAGATATTTCTTACAAAGACGATTTCGATTCCCTCGTCGAACGGCATCTGAAAGTAGCCGCAGATCTGAACAGGAACGAAGACTTGCCCGGCATTGAAAAACTGCTCGTAAGCTTGTTTGAAGAACTGAAAGAAATTCTGCACGGCGCTTATCTAGTTCGAGAAGTCTCTCCCAAAACTCTCGATTTTATTCAAAGTTTCGGAGAAAAATTATCGTGCGCTATAATTTCTTATACGATGCAAAAAAGGGGAATTGACTGCGAATATCTGGACGCCAGTAAATTGATCAAAACCGACGACAGTTTCGGCAATGCAAAGGTAAACGAAAAGGTAACTTATAATAAGATCAAAAGATATTTTTCGAAGCGCAAAAAATTGCAGATTATTACGGGTTTTATCGCATCGACATCCGACAACGAAATTACAACGCTCGGTCGCGGCGGTTCGGATTATACGGCTTCGATTTTCGGAGCGGCTCTGAATGCAAAGAAAATTGAAATCTGGACGGACGTCGACGGCATTTTAACTGCCGACCCGCGCAAAGTAAAAAATGCATTTCCCCTGCCCAGCGTTACTTACGAAGAAGCAATGGAACTTTCGCATTTCGGAGCGAAAGTTATTTATCCGCCCACGCTTCTGCCCGCGCTGAAAAAGAATATTGAAATTGTAATTAAGAACACATTCAATCCGGAATTCCCGGGCACAAGAATCGTCAAACGTGAACAGACTTCCGACATGACCGTAAAAGGAATTTCTTCAATCGACAACATTACATTGCTTGGCATTTCCGGCGGCGGCATGGTCGGAGTAACGGGAATAGCCGGAAGATTGTTTACGGCTCTGGCTCGTTATAATGTGAATATAATTTTGATTTCCCAGGCTTCGTCGGAGCACTCCGTTTGTATTGCAATTCCTCCTGCGATGGGAAAAATTTCGGTCAAAGCTATCGAAGAGGAATTCAAACTCGAAATTATGGAAGGTAAAATAAGCCGGGTTTCGCTGGAAGAAAATCTGTCGGTTATAGCGGTGGTCGGAGAAAACATGAGACGCACACCCGGCATTGCGGGAAGGGTATTTCAGGCGCTCGGCAGAAACAATATTAATATTATTGCGATAGCTCAGGGTTCGTCGGAATTGAATATATCGCTTATAGTCGACAGAAAAGATATTACGAAAGCCCTGAATGTGCTTCATAAAAGTTTATTAATAACAAGAAAACGGTGAAAAGATGAATGAAAGTAAAATACCGGTGGCTGTATTGGGAGCGACCGGCAGCGTCGGACAAAGATTTATCGAATTGCTTGCCAATCATCCCTGGTTTGAAGTTGTAGAACTATGCGCATCGGACAGATCCGCAGGAAAAAAATACAAAGACGCGGTCAACTGGATAATGACTTCTCCGATTCCTCCGAAATTAGAAAATATGATCGTTAAAAAATGCGAACCGGGTTTGACGGCGCGAGTGCTTTTTTCGGGACTCGATTCCTCTGTTGCGGGCGATATCGAAAAAATGTACGCCGAAGACGGATCCATTGTGATTTCAAACGCGCGTAATCACCGTTTTGACAAAGACGTTCCGTTAATTATACCTGAAATTAATTACGAACACATAGAACTTATAAAAGCTCAAAAACATAAAGGAGCTATTGTAACCAATCCGAATTGCTCCACAATCGGAATGGCGCTTGCGCTCAAACCTCTGCTGGATAATTTCGGATTAGAAGCTGTTAATGTGACTACTTTGCAGGCTGTATCCGGAGCCGGATATCCCGGACTGCCGAGTCTGGACATTCTGGATAATGTAGTGCCGTATATAAGCGGAGAAGAAGAAAAAATGGAAACCGAACCTCTGAAAATATTCGGTAATTTGAAAGACGATTCGATTGAATACGCCGATATTAAAATAAGCGCGCAATGCAACAGAGTCGCCGTTCTGGACGGTCATACGGAAAATATTCAGGTTAAACTGAAAACCAAAGTCGAGCCGGAAGATATAATCGAAGCCTGGAACAATTTCAGAGCGGCGCCTCAGGAATTGAATCTGCCGTCGGCGCCCGAAAAACCGATAGTCTATTTAGAGCAGGCAAATTATCCGCAGCCGAGAATTCATCGCAATCTTGGCGGAGGAATGTCGATTTCGGTAGGCAGACTAAGGGAGTGTTCCCTTTTCGATTATAAATTTGTGGCGCTTTCGCATAATACTATCAGAGGCGCCGCGGGAGGCACGATATTGATTGCCGAATTAATGAAAGCCAAAGGGTATTTCGATGAGCTCTAAATCGATTAAAGTATTCGCTCCCGCGTCGGTTTCAAATGTCGGTCCCGGATTCGATATGATGGGATTTGCTCTTCATAATCCCGGAGACGAAGTTACGGTTAAATTGACCGACAGGAAAGAAATTCGCATCGTGAAAATTTCGGGCGACAACGGCAACCTTCCTTATGAAGCGGAAAAGAATACAACCACGGGCGCAATGCTCTCTTTATTGAAGAAGTACAGAATCAATGCCGGCATGGATGTGTCGATACACAAGAAAATGGGGATCGGCAGCGGATTGGGCTCGAGCGCCGCGAGCGCCGTAGCGGGCGTCTTTGCTCTCAATGAACTTCTCGAATTGAGATTGTCCCGTTATGAACTGCTGGAACACGCTCTTAAAGGCGAATTTATCGCAAGCAGAAGCATTCATGCCGACAACGTTGCTCCCTGTCTTTACGGCGGTTTCGTATTGATCCGGAGTTATAACCCGATCGATATAATAAAAATCGATTATCCCGAAGATCTTCACTGCTCAATCGTTTATCCGAATATTGAAATAAAAACCAGCGAAGCCCGAAAACTTATCAGCAAGAACGTCAGTATGAAAAAGGCAATTGCGCAGGCGGGCAATGCTTCCGCTTTAATAGCCGGTTTGATTACCGCCGACTACGATTTGATCGGCAGGTCGATTGTCGATTACTTTGCCGAACCGAAACGAGCCGCATTGATACCGTGTTACGACGACGTGAGAAACGCCGCTCTCGAAAAAGGAGCGATTAACTGCAACATTACAGGCTCGGGTCCGTCGATGTTTGCATTTTCGAGAAGCGAATCGGACGCCAGGGCAATTGCGCGAGCAATGCTGAAAGCCGTTAAATCCGCAGGTTTCGAAGGCAAAACATATGTTTCTAAAATTAATCAAAAAGGCCCGGTGGTTCTAAAATGAAATTCTACAGTACGAACGATAAAAATAACATTGTCGATTTCGAAACGGCGGTAATGGAAGGGCTGGCAAAAGACGGCGGTCTTTTTATGCCGGTCGAAATTCCCGTCCTTGAGCAGGAACTTATCGACTCGATTGAGAGCTACGAATTTCAGGAAATCGCTTTCAGGGTAGCCGAAAAGTTTGCGGGCAATGAAATAGGAGAGAGCGACCTTGCAGATATTATTCGAAACGCAATCAATTTCCCCGCGCCGCTTGTAAGCCTGAAAGAAGATTTAATGATACTCGAACTCTTTCACGGGCCTACGCTTGCCTTTAAGGACTTCGGCGCGCGGTTTATGGCTAAAACCATGGGGTATTTTGTAAAGAAAAAAGAAAGCAGTTTGAATATTCTTGTGGCCACATCCGGGGATACCGGCAGCGCGGTAGCGTACGGGTTCTATGAAACGCCCGGCATTAATGTTTTTATTCTTTATCCAAAGGGAAAGGTAAGTTTAATTCAGGAAAAGCAGTTGACTACGCTCGACAAAAACATAACCGCACTCGAAATCGACGGAACATTCGACGACTGCCAGAGATTGGTGAAAAGCGCATTTGTCGACGGGGAACTTACTTCCAAATTGAATCTGACTTCCGCAAATTCGATTAATATCGCAAGACTGCTGCCCCAATCGTTTTATTACTTCGAAGCTTATAAACAAATACGGAATAAATCGATTCACTCGGTATTCTCTGTGCCGTCGGGCAATCTGGGCAATCTTACGGCGGGATTGATTGCAAAAAAGATGGGGCTCCCGATTACAAAATTCATCGGCGCGGTCAACAGCAATCATGTCTTTTCCGATTTTGTCAACAGCGGAATATTTAAACCTCATCCTTCGGTTCAAACTCTTTCGAACGCAATGGACGTCGGGAATCCGAGCAATCTAGCGCGTATACGCGAATTATACGACGACATACTTTCCGATATTCAGCGCGACATTCATTCCAATTCGTACGACGACGCAAAAACGCGAAAGGGCATCAGAGAAGTTTACGAAAAATACGGTTACGTCATCGATCCGCACGGAGCGGTTGGGTATATGTCGGTAAGGGATTACGAAACACTTAGCGCCGCCGCTAAATTTAACAAAGTGATTTTGGAAACTGCGCACCCTGCAAAATTCAAAGATGTTATCGAAGAAGAACTTGGCATCGAAGTGGAAATTCCTGAGAGACTTGCAGCTTGTATGAATAAACAAAAGAAAAGCGTTCAACTAGGTTCGGATTACAACGACCTCAAAGAATTTCTTCTCGGCGCGGTTTAATTTTGTACGTAAAATCGCGCTTGGCTAAAACTATCGAACCAGGGTATTAAGTCGATAATTGCGGGTATTGCGCTTGTGTAATGAGTTCCGTTGGGTATAATAATCAAATCAACGTTTGCGCCCCGCATAGAGAAATAATCGTAAGCCATATACGAATTTTCAACGGGCACAAAGTCGTCTTTGCCGCCGTGATAAAGTCTTGTGGGCGTTGAAGGCGTCCAATTAATCAAACTGTTTTCTTTTAATTTCGGCAGGAGCCTTTTCTCGGTTTTGTTTCGTATCGAAGCTAGGAATTCAGGCGTCAACAACGCATTAAGGTCGGTCGGCAGAGATTCGTTAATTTTTCCTGTATTTTTCGAACCGTCGAAGAGTCCGGGTATTGCGGAGGCGTAAGGCTCGTTGAAGAAATAATTCAAGTCGTTCCATTTATAAATTTTTGAATAAGCATAAATCAGATAAGCCAAAAAAGCCGGCTGCGGATAGCGATCGTTTTCCAGAATTTTACCGGCTGTAAGCTCGAGGTCGTATGCGCCTGCCATAGGAGCGGAGGCTGTAAGATTGAATTCGTTTTTGTAATGAAGCTCGATTTCTCGTTGCGCCGCCATCGTTACATAGCCTCCCTCGGAATAGCCGGCTAAAAATAATTTGTCGTCGAGTTGTACGTTTCGAATTTTTGCGAATTCTCTTGCCGCGCGTAAAAAATCGATAACCGTATTTGCGGAAGTTTGATAATGATGATAAGGATGTACAATCCCGGAAAATCCGAGACCGAGATAGTCGGGTTCGCAAGCGTAATAGCCGAGCGCGGCGGCAATTAGTCCTTCGAAAGCAAACAAGGGATTCACCGAACCGACTCTGTTGCGGTTAGCCTGCGTTCCGTGTTGTACGCTTATTGTCGATAAATTATTAACTCCGAGCGGAATAAAAACAACGCCGGACGCCAATTCTATTTTGTTGTCGTAGCCGACGGTATTATAAATTAATTTATAAACTTCGACGCCGTAAATTATTTTTCCCGAGGTGATTTTAGATATGCTTGCGTCGTCGTATTCGGATGCAAGAGTCTTTAACAGCTCGGAATCGTACGCGGCAATCTTTTCGTAGTCGATTAATTTACCAACTTCGGATTGCAAAGGGGCGATAACGTCGCTGCTTCTTTCGCACCCGAACAGCAGGATTATCAGCAAAAAATATTTGAGATTGCCTTTCACTAAATATTTATCCAATATGAAAATTTAATCAAAAAGATATCGTCTCCAGTTGACTGCCATAAACTTTTAATGTCTCTCGAGAAATCGAAATTGCCCGCATAATCGTAATTGGTTTGGTTATGAGACCACACGAAGTAAAATACGGAGCCGGGTACGAACTCCCATCTGAGTACAGCGTTGCCCCTTAGAGATTTATAATTGAAATCGGGGTTTTCAAAAGAGATTTCTTCCGCGTTTCCGCTTCCGTCGGGGTCAATATAATAAATCCCCTCTTCATTGTCATATCTGACATGCGTATAAATTATAAAATCGTCGGTTCCCGGTTGAGCAAGTTCTTTGAATTCGCTGTATTTACCGACGGCAAAAAACGGCTGCAGATAAAGCTGAAGGCTCAGTGTCGGAGTAAAAGTCCAGTTTAGTCGTATGTTTGCAGAGAGAGTGTTTTGCTTAATTTTTCCGAAAACGTAACGTTTGTTGTAAGTTGCCGCGGCTGTCGGGTCGTCGAATGCGTCGATCCATTGTCGCGCTTCGTAACCGAATCTGTATTCGGGTTCGAAGATAAAATTGATTTGAGGAGTCGGTTTCCAGTCGACTTCGAGCTGAATTTCGTTCGAATTGCTGCCCGCTCGGTCTGCCGAATAATCATAGTCAAAATCGAAAGCCACTTCCTTTCTGTTGTCGGTGCCGAAAGAAAATCTTATCGAATAATTTGCAGGGTCGATTGCCAGCGGTCCTCCCCGCGTAAGATTTTTGGTGTACTTTTCGAAAGAATAATGCCCGCCGATTCGAACATTGTAATAATTATGAAAAGTGCCCCCGCTTCTGAACCATAAAAAATTCGCCAGGAGGTTTCCGTCGTAATCGAACGATCGAGCATGAGCTGCGTAAATAAATTTTTCCCTGAAAATTTTTGCCGGTTCGTACCAGCGATAACCCAAAACGACGTGCCCGTTTAATCTGTCTGCCAGCCATTGAAACCCGAGATCGTTAAATTCGAATCCGGGAGAAGCGGATCCAAACGCCGTGTTGAAATAAAAATTGCCGTGTTGTTTGTTTAACATGACCCGGCCAAAATATCCCGCCAGCGAAGTCCGATTCGAATCAAGACGCGCAAAAGAAGCGTCGGGACGTTGAAAATAGCGGTGCGGTCTTTCCTGGAGATTTATCATATACTCTTTAGAGCCGTCGACATAAGAACCGGCAAACGCGCCCGATAAAACGTATTGTTTGTCGCTGTCGAGAAAGCTCCACCCGTCGAGTCCCACCGTATAGGCTTGTTTGGAGAGCTGATCCTTCAGATTATTGTCGTGTAGGTCTCGATTTACCGATGTAACCATCAAACCGAGCGACTGGTTGCCTTCGTTGAATTCTCTCTTAATTCTCAGAACTCCGTAATGCGTAAGAGGCTCGACTTCTATTTCCGAAATATTATCGCCGGAATAAATTCTCGCATAAGTTCTTTCGGTCAGGGCGGAAACAGCCCCGATAGAAGTTGCCGGATCCAACTTGCCCGATATTTTTGCCGCGCCAAGTATTCTTGATTCGCCCGGGTAGTCGGCATAATCGTAATCGTCCGGCAGGTCGCCGGTGGGCGATTTGCCGATTCGTCGAGAATAGAAAAGTTCCGGCCAGCCGAAATTAAAATTCCAATTGCTGTTAGAGCCGCCTATCCCGAAATAGAACAAGTCGGCTCCCTCGACAAAAAAAGGTCTTTTTTCGCTAAAGTAGGATTCAAAAGCCGATAAATTAATAACTGCGGGGTCTACTTCAACCTGCCCGAAATCGGGGTTTATGCTTAAATTCATGTTGAGGTTAGAGCCGATGCCAAGTTTAACGTCGGCTCCCGCGGAAGTTTTAAACTGATTCGATTTATAAAAAGGATCGCTTGCGTCGTGAACTAAGAATTGAGTTTTTTGCAGCAGATAAGGGAGAACTTCAATCCTTTGTTTCGGTTTAATTCCGTTAATGCCTTCGAGAGTTGCAAAATGGGAAACAAAGCCGCTCTCGTTTTTCGGCACCATAACGAGATAAGAGCGTTCGTTTTTCCTTTTGATTTCGCGAGCAAAATTCACGCCCCATTTCATTTTGTTTTCTTCTTTGAAGCGTAATTGAGAAAATGGAATTTTCATTTCCACAGACCATCCGAAATCTTCTATGCTTGTTTTAGCTTCCCAAACACCGTCCCAAGTATCGTCGTCCCAGCTGTCGTTGAAAAGAATGCCGTCGATAACAGAGCCTCCGGCGTTAACGGCAAAAAAGAAACCGCTTTTTTTATCGTTGTACGGATCCACATAAAATCCGAACCAGTCCGAAAGGATGTAATTGTCTTTACGCGTCAGACTCGCGTCGATTAGTTCCGGGCGGCTGTCGTACAATTTAGCGGCTACGTATAAATACTCGTCGTCGTAGGCGATCCAAACTTCGGTGCGTTCCGAAGCAGGCATCCCTTCGTTCGGGTCCCGCTGAGTAAAATTGTCTACAGGCAAATAATTCCAGGCGGATTCTGTTATTCTGCCGTCCAATTGAATTTCTGAGTTCTCAAGCTTTAACGCTCTGATTGCGGGCGAGCTGCCGGCTGCCTCTGTATTGTTTCCGAAGATTTGCATAAATAAAATCAGCAACAAAGAAAACATTTTTTCTCCCGTATTTCGGTTTGGTTCCTTTAGACTCTTTTAATTCGTTTCGGTTGCAAAAATAATCAAAAGTAATCTGTTTTTTAGCATTAATATTAAATAAATAATGATTACAATATCGTACAAAATGTCTCGTTTTGGTAAAGAGGCTCATAATAAGCCAGTTATTTTGACAAAAAGCGAGTGAAAACGAAGAAAACAAGCCTTGATTGGCTGGCACTCTGTTTGTTGAAGTGATAATAAGGCGGCGGTTTTTTCGGCGGACTGTTTATCGGCTGGGCAGTTCGCTGAGATTGCCGCCCTTTTTTATGTCCGTACACAAACCCGCTTCGGTTTGTTAATTACGTCTAAAATGTTTACTTTTGCACATTTCGAACGATTAAATTAGGTGAATTATGAAAAGAACATTTCAACCGAGCAACAGAAAAAGAAAGAACAAACACGGATTCCGCGAAAGAATGTCCACTAAGAACGGACGTAAAGTATTAGCCAGAAGAAGAGCAAAAGGAAGAAAGAGACTGACAGTAAGCGACGAGAGATAATTTTACCGTCCCCAATATTTTCGGGACTTCCAAGAGGTTTATTTTGAAGCAATATGGTCTTTCTGCCGCAGAAAGAATCAAACGAAAAAAAGATTTCGAGTTAGTTTACAATAAAGGAAACGTATTAATCTCTCCTTCTAAAAAGTTGAAAGTAATTTTTTATGCCGAAACTCAGGCGGAAGACTCCGGAGTTAAAACCGCTTATGCGGTAGCTCGAAAAAGCGGCAAAGCTGTTTGGAGAAACAGAATCAAAAGGCTGATGCGCGAGTCGTATCGTCTTAATAAATCGATATTGACGGAATTGTGCAAAGAGAATAATCTCAAATTGCTGCTTGTATTCGCATCTCATACGATGAATCAAACCAGAAATAAAAAAGTCAAATTGAGCGAAGTTATGCCGGAAGTAGTCGATTTGATGAAAAAAGTTAAAGACAGGCTCGAATCAAAATGAAGTATCTGTTTATCTACTTAATTAAATTTTATCAGAAAGCAATTTCCCCAATGTTTCCGCCGTCGTGCCGCTTTTATCCAACATGCTCGGAATACTCGGTGCAGGCGTTTACTAAATACGGTGTATTCAAAGGGGGCATTAAATCTATCTGGAGAATATTAAGATGTAATCCGTTCAATAAAGGCGGTTACGATCCTCTCGATTAATTTTAAAGGTAATTTTATGGACAGACAATCAACAATTGCATTCATACTTATAGGAGTTATCTTAGTAGTATGGCTCTATCTTAATTCGCCTACTCCCCCTCCCGCATTACCGGAAGCGGCAGATTCCACGCTAGTAGCTCAGGATACATCAACGACTGTAAGGGATACTCTCCCGGTTGAAAATGAGGAAAAGCCGGAAACAAAGACAGAAACGACCGAAGAAGAAAGTCTTCCTTTCGGAACGACGCAGCTTCCAGAAAAAATAATTACAATCGATACGAAACTTGCAAGAATCGAACTGACCAGCAAAGGCGCAAAGATCAGAAAATATTATCTTAAGAATTATGAAACCTGGTATCACGAAAAATTCGACGAGAACGATTTTTATAACAGACACGTCCAGTTGATTAATCCGGATAACGGCGGCGATTTCAATTTGATTTTTGTTACTAAAGACGGAAAACTTGTAAATACTTCAAGCCTCGATTTTTCGTCGGACGCCGGCAATTATTTTTATAAAGTCGAAGAAAACGATTCGTTGACGCTTAAATATAAATTCGAAGGGACCGACGGAAAAGAAATAGTAAAAACATTCAAATTTTTCGGCGACGATTATGCCGCCGATATCGATATCGAATTCTCGAATTTCCAGGATGTAATTAGCAGTTTCAGATACGACGTCGCCTGGACGAACGGAATAAATTTCACGGAAAAAAATTCGGTAGACGAAGCGCATTATTCAAATGCGGCTGTTTATGCGGGAGGCGAGCAGGTTATTATCGACGCTTCAAGCCCGGATGAAAAAGTGTCGAAAGATATTAACGGCAAAGTCGATTGGGCTGGAGTAAAAAGCAAATACTTCTCCGTTATTATTTCTCCGAATAATCCTAACGACGACGGCGGCGCTTACGTCGAAGGCACACATGTAGTCAAAGGCGAAGACGTAAGGGAATATTATAGCGTTAGCCTCAAAGTCCCTTTCAAGAATCAAAATTATCAAAAAGATTCGTTCAAGCTTTACGTCGGTCCAGTCGAGTACAATACGTTGAAAACATACGGAAGAAGTTTTGAGGCGCTTGTCGATTTTGGCAGTTTTCTGGGATTGACTTTTATAATTAGACCGATTTCGGAATATTTCCTCCTGCCTTTGATGAAATTCCTTCATCAGTTCATTCCGAATTACGGATTCGTGATAATATTGCTTTCGATAATTGTGAAGTTCGCGCTGCATCCTCTTACTAAGCAGAGTATGAAATCGATGAAAAAGATGCAGCTTTTGCAGCCGAAGATTAACGAGCTGAAAGAAAAATATAAAGACGACCCGCAGAGAGTGCAAAAGGAAACGATGAAACTTTATTCGACGTACGGCATAAATCCGATGGGCGGATGTTTCCCGATGCTGCTTCAGATGCCTATTCTGATTGCTCTCTGGAGTTTGTTTAATGTGGCAATCGACATAAGACAGCAGCCGTTCATTCTCTGGATCGACAATCTCTCCGCGCCCGACGTAATCTTTAAATTGCCCTTTAAAGTTCCGATTTTTAATATTGACGTCGTCAGCGGATTGGCGCTTCTGTTGGGTATTACAATGTTTATTCAGCAGAAACAGAGCGTAAAAGATCCTTCGCAAAAGGCGCTGGTTTATATAATGCCCGTGATGTTTACGTTAATGTTTATGGGATTTCCTTCGGGACTTAATCTTTACTATTTCATGTTTAACTTACTCTCGATCGGACAACAGTATTATATCAATCATAAAAAAGACGATATGGAACTTGTGCCCGTAGCCAATCCGAAAAAGAAGCAGGGATTTATGGCGCGCATGCTCGAAGCCGCCGAAAAGCAGGCGCAGGCTCAGAAACAGATTCAACCGAAATCCAAAAAAAGAAAAAAATAATCGACTACGAGTCGAAATGTGAAACGTCTTTTAATTACATTCTTCTTTTCTTGTTTGACTTTAAGCATGGCGCAGCGGAGCGACACGCTGCGCCTGCAGCTCGAAAGCAGAAGTCTTCCTTTCGGACTGGAAGAACAAATTCCCGCCGGCAGACCGCGCGTCGGATTGGCGCTTAGCGGAGGCGGCGCCAGGGCATTGACTCAAATCGGTATTTTGAAATTCCTCGAAGAAATTGATCTGCCTATCGATATGATTGTGGGCACGAGTATGGGCAGCATTATCGGCGGACTCTATTCCTCGGGATACTCGGTCGATTATCTCGATTCAATTGCTTCGAGCGCCGATTGGAACGGACTGTTCACTTCGGAAAGCTCCAACAGAAACGAATTGTTCGTCGACCAGAAGATTACGCAGGACAAAGCGGTTTTGTCTTTAAGACTCGAGGGTTTAAAGCCGATTATACCTCGCTCGCTCAATTCTGGCTTGAAAGGTTCTGCGTTTTTGAATTTACTGGCATTGAACGCTCCCGTTAAAGCAAATGATTTCGATAAATTGATCTATAAATACAGAGCCGTATGCACCGATCTCGTTAACGGCAGGGAAGTAATTATTGGCAGAGGTTCATTGGGACTTGCCATGCAAGCCAGTTCCAGCGTTTCGTTTCTTTTGCCCCCCGTTCAGTACGATTCTCTGACTCTTGTCGACGGAGGAATCGTAGCTAATATTCCGGTTAAAGAAACGCGTCGTCTCGGAGCCGACATTGTAATTGCCGGAAATGCCGTTAGCCCTCTTTACTCGGAAAGCGAACTCAATTATCCGTGGGCGCTTGCCGACCAGTTGATCAGCATTCCGATGCACATGCTGAACAAAGAACAGCTCGAAAGCGCCGACATTATTATCCAGCCCGACCTTGCGGGAATACGAAATACCGATTTCAGGAATATCGATGAGTTGATAGAAAAAGGTTATGCCGCCGCAAAGGAAAAAGAAACGGAAATTAGAAATCTTTATCTAAAATATTTGAGAAGAAAATTAAAAAACGACAAAGTCTATCGTAATGTAAAAATAAATCCCGCAGACAGAATTGACGAATATTTCGACAACAGAACGGTTTTAGTCAGTATTGACAACGTCGATCTCAGTTTAATTTTATACAAGATAAAAAAAGATTTGGGACTTAAAGACGCCGCTTTCGAACTCGAATTTTTCAACGATACGACATACCTGAATTTAATCAAGGACGAATATCCCTCCGTTATGAAAATCGAATTCGAAGGAGATTCCGCGGTTTCGAGATATCGATTGATGCAGATCGCAAGGAAACAGATAGGAAAGCCCGCCAGTCCCGGACATTTGTTTGGCATTGCTCTGGAAATTATGAGTTTATACCGCCGTTCCGGTTTTCCGATTGCCGAAATAAATAAGGTCGATTTCGACGAACAAACCGGAACGCTTAAATTCATTATCGAAGAAGGCGTAATTGACGAAGTTAAATTAACCGGTAAATACAGAGCGAAGAGAGAAATCATACTTCGTGAATTTCCGGTCAAAAAAGGCGAACCGTTTAAATTGGAAGACGCCGAAAAAGGTTTGATGAATCTTAGAAGCACGGATTTGTTCGAACAAATCGAATTGACGGTAGATCGAAAGAGCGGAAAAAATATTCTTTCGCTTAAAATGATAGAGCGTCCTTCGAGCGTCGTTCGTTTCGGAATTCGGGTAGACAACGAAAACTTTACACAGTTTTCCGTCGATATACGAGACGAAAATTTCAACGGAACTGGAACGGAAATAGGAGCAATTATTGCCGGCGGAATAAGAAACCGGTCGTTTATTCTCGAGCATAAAGCTAACCGCGTTTTTGACACTTATATGACGTACAAAGTAAGAGCGTTTTATGAATTTAACGACGTCAATTTTTATAAAGACGATTCGACCGCCGCGTTTAATCAATTCAGGAGGATTAAATCGGGCGAATACAGACAAATATTTTACGGCGGAACATTCGGTATCGGCGCGCAGGTAAAAAGGATCGGCAACGTAATGGCGGAAGCTCGTTTTCAGAAAGACCGGATTAAAAATAAATCGAACGCGGAGAAACTGACAGGGAGCGCTATAATTTCCGCTTTCAGATTTTCGATTGCCGTCGACACGCAAAACGATTATCCGTTTCCCACCAGAGGCGTTTATCTTAGAACTTATTACGAAACGGCGCAAGCGGCGCTGGGCGGCGACGTCAGTTACACAAAATTATTTTTCGATTACAAAAATGTCTTCAGCCCGTTGTCTTCGCATACGATTACTTTCAGGACTACAATAGGCGTGGCAGACAACACATTGCCGCTGACGCAGCAATTTTCTTTAGGCGGGCAGAATATGTTTTTCGGATTTCGTAACGACGAATACAGAGGAAGGCAAATTTTGAGCGTATCGGCGGAATACAGATATAAACTGCCCGTGAAAATATTTTTTGATACGTATCTGAAACTCCGTTACGATATCGGTTCGGCATGGGAAGAACGGGAAGCCGTCAGATATAAAGACCTGAAACACGGAATAGGAGCCACCCTTTCGTTCGATACGCCTGTCGGTCCGGCTGACTTCTCGGTCGGAAGGAGCTTCTTTTTTAAAGACAGACTTCCGAAAAACACGCTCGTAAAAGGCGAGCCGTTCTTCTATTTTACAATCGGTTATTATTATTGAGACTCTTTCGATTTCCTTTCCTGCTCGGCGGCTTTTTCCGCAAGCGCAGTAAAACGGGCTTCGTTCTGAAAATCTTTTAAGCGCTTATAAAGATTAGCCAGCGAACGGTATACCTTGCTCTTCAGTTCCACGTTTTTAACGTTCGATTTTACAATCTCAATTATCCTTGAATTCGTCGGCAGGTCGAGGTCGAAATTGTAAAGACCGAGAAGATCCGTTAACGGTTCGTGCGACGCAGGATTTGCTTCCATCGCTTTTTTGTAGTATTCGATTGCGCTTTCAAGATAATCGTATTCATCGGAGTTGTTTTCAAGTATTTTCGCTGTCCATAGCGAAAGGTCGTATTTTTTATGATTAAAATCGCGAATAAGTTTTTCCGTATACATTTTGATTTCGTCGAGGCTCAATGTAGGATTGCCAAGCAGAACTTTAAAAACTTCCAGATCGTCGATTCCGTTTCTAACCGCTTCCGTAAAGGCGTCGAATAGTTCGTCGGGTGAACTTGAATATCTGAAAGTTGATTCGAGTTTTTTTATCAAATCGTTTTTCATTTTTCTCGGAAAATTTTGACCTGACCAGATTTTTATTTTTCGAACCGCTGAAAAGTTTCAATTCATTCGTGTTCGAACAGAGCGCAGCAGGCGCCCGCCGGGTCTTCTATAACGCAGTATTTTCCCATACCTGGAATTACTTTTGGGCCTGACAATACTTTGCCGCCGTTGCTCTTGCAGGCTTCAATGCCGGCGTCCAGGTTTTCTACGTTTATATAAACCATCCACAGCGAAGGGAGATTTGCATTTTCGCCTTTTTTGTGACAAATACCTGCGGCGGGGTTTCCTTCCGAGGGAATAATCATGTTATAGTCGTCGTAGTCTCCCATGCTTACGGGTTGAGATTTCCATCCGACAACTTTCTCGTAGAAACTCTTTAAGCTTTTTGCGTCGTTTACGGTTAAGTCGTGCCAGGCGATAACGCCTATTGTTTTGTTTATCATGTTTAGCTCCTATTCTAATTTGTGTATTCAAGCAAAGCTACGTTTTCAATGTGATATGTATGCGGAAACATGTCAACGGGTCTGATCTTTATTAACTTATATCCGCCTTCGCAAAGGAGTTTTATATCTCTTGCCTGCGTGGCGGGATTACAACTGATATAAACAATACTGCGGGGACGAAGGCTTAAAATATCGTTGACGGTTTTGGGATGCATGCCGCTTCGCGGCGGGTCGGCAATCAAAATATCCGGCAATGGAATTTTGTTCTCTTCTATTAAAGGCAAAAAGGATTTGTTCAGATCCGCCAGATACGGCTTGAAGTTCCCCGTCTTATTTAATTCGATATTGATGCGCGCGTCTTCAATTGCCGGCTCTACGTTTTCGAATCCGTAAATAAACCCGGCATTTTCGGAAATAAAAATCGGAATTGTACCCGCGCCCGAATAAAGGTCGTAAACAATTTCGTTCCCTTTCGGATTTGCAAATTCGAGCGCGACGTTGTAAAGTTTTTCGGCTTGCAATGTATTGGTCTGGAAAAATGAATTGGCGCTTATTCGGAAAACTTTTTCGCCGATAGTATCGTAAATAAAGCCGCTGCCGAAGAGAACGTTTTCATAGTCGCCGACTGCCACCTGCGATTTCTTTTTGTTGATGTTGTTTATCAATGTTGTAACGGCGGGAAAACTCGATTGAATTAAATCGCCGTATTCTTTCATTAATTCCGGGTTTTCTTCCGAAGTTACCAGGTTTACCATAAGATCGTTTTTGTGAAAGGACTGTTTTATTACCAGGTTGCGCAGGTAACCGGTATGTGTTTCCGTAGAATAGATTGTTGCGTTTCTTTCTTTGAAGAAAGAGCGTGTGAAATTCAAAATATTATTGCTGATTTCGGATTGAAGAAAACATTCGTCAATATCGAGCACTTTGTCGTACATTCCCGGAATATGCAGACCGAGAGCAAAATTCTTGTCTTTTATTTCCTGCATTGAATTGATCTCGTCTTCCGACAGCCATCGTTTGTTGGCAAAAGAAAATTCCATCTTGTTTCTGTAAAAGAAGATTTTTTCGGAAGGAACAATGTGAAGTGTTTCGTAATCGGACAACCCCGCTATATGATGAAAAATTTCGTTAACCTGGTCGTTTTTGTATTTGAGCTGCATATTATAGTCGAGGTCCTGCTGTTTGCATCCGCCGCAAACGCCGAAATATTTACAACTCGGGTCAGTTCTGTAAGGGGATTTTTTTAAAATCGATACGGCTTCCGCTTCCGCGTATGTTTTTTTTATTTTTTTCAAACGCGCTTTAACAACGTCCCCGGGATATCCGTTCTTTACAAAAATCACATAACGCTTCGAATTATCCGGATTGACGGGATTGACTTCTTTTATGATTTTGGAAACTCCTTTGCCTTCGAATGCGTATGAAGAAATTTCGAGCTCTAAAATGTCGCCTTTTTTCAATTTCTAATCCTTTTGTAATAAGAAAAGATAATAACCGATATGTTTGTTTCCGCCCAGATTTAGATAGGCGTGGGATTCATGTTTTATCCGGTTAATGATTTTTTTATAATAACTTTTTTCGGAAGGTTCCAGTTCGGTTCTACTTTCGTCCAGACGCTTGTCGATTTCCTTGTAATAATCTTTAAGAGTATGCGACAGGTCTTCTTCGTAAATAATTTTGAATCTTCTTTCGGAATAATATTTTCTCATCTCGTCGATTCGCAAGGGATTTAAGTAAGAATTTTCATATATGTCCTTTATAAAAGCGGGATATTTGTCCGAGAGATGAACAATTTCGCCCGCGTATAAATATCCGCCGGGTTTTAATATCCTTTTAAATTCCTTGATAATTCTGTTTCTGTCGGGCGTTGAAACCGACGCCTGAGCGTAAATCAAATCGAATTCGGAGTCGCCGTAATCCGTATTTTCAAAACTCATCATTTTGATATTTACAGAGGGATTGTTTTCGCTGACCAGCCGGGCTTCCAGCAGCGACTGGTAATCTTCCACGATCATATCTGCCGGTGTGTTGAAATGAGCGGCAATTCTCGAAGCCGCATAGAAGGCTCCGCTGCCGGCAACAAGAATTTTTTGCGGATTCGAGTTCAGATGTTTGAATAAGCTTTCGACCTGATAATCCAATCCGGGCAAAAGTATTGCGTTCTTTTTCATGCTGCAAAAATAAGAAACTCAATCAACAAAAATACGGCCGATATTTATTTTATTAATATAAGTCTCTTGGTTTCCGTGAATTTACCCGCTCTCAGACTGTATAAATATACTCCGCTGGCTAAATCGGATGCGTCGAAGTGAACTTCGTAATTTCCACGCTGTTTATTCTCGTTTACCAACGTGGTTATTTCTCGTCCTATTAAATCGTAGATTTTAATAGTAACAAATTCGGATTTAGGTATAGAATATTTAATAATTGTAGAAGCGTTAAAGGGATTGGGGAAGTTTTGTGATAAAGAATATGTAATAGGAGCAGCATTATCATTAATATTTGTGAAGCGTGACTGTATAATCTGAAGTATTTGAGGACTGTTAATTGTATTTGGTGCGTAGACTGTTATGTATCCACTCCGGTCATATAAATATGGATTAAAATCATAAATAAAGTGAATATTATCGTCGTCAATACCTTGAGAATTAATTATATGAAGCCAGTCGTCATGCGTAATGGCGCTCCAATTCATGGTGCCACCGGATATATTCTTTACTGTTATAGATGCTTCTCCTTCAAAATGGCTAACAAACATAGCAATATCGGGGCTAATTTTTAGAGTCGGTTTATTTTGGGAATAGAAATAAGCAATTAAATTTGTGTCTGCTAATACTTGAAAAGTGAGAACAGAATCATACGAAAGGACATTAACGCCATCGCTCCAATACATAAATTCAAAACCGGGATTCGCTTTAGCTTTAAGATCTGCATAATAATTCAAAGGGTATTTGCCGACTCCTTCTATAATTCCACCTTCTAATGGACTTGAAACGGCAGATACATTAAATAGCTTTTGTATTGGTTTGAAGTGAGCAGTAATCTTTCTATTACGATCGACAGTAACATCCGTCGTTAGTTCTGATGAAAAAATCTGCCCATTTTCTGACCAGTACTGAAAATTATAGAATTCGCTAGGTATTGCATAGATGGTTACTTGCTGTCCTTCTCTATAAGTTCCGCCTCCTTCTACAGTTCCCCCGTCTGGTGGTTCGCTTTGAAGATCAAGAGAATATACCGGATAAGGCGTATAATAATTAGCTACAAGATATCTATTTGAAGTTACAACGAATGAGTATTTTTTTTCATAAGAAACAACGGTGCCGTTTTCTGACCAATATAAAAAATCATAATATTCATTTGGAGTTGTGCTAATTTCTATTTGTTGTCCATATGTATACTCACCACTGCCGGTTACGTTGCCTCCGCCTGTCGGGTATGATACAACGGTTATTTTATATTTATCTGCGCGTTCCAGTTTTAATATGGTACCATCTCTACCTACTATAAATCCATAATCAGATGATAGCATATAGATACCTATTAAACCCGAATTAGTGCCGCTGCTAATTTGTTCCCATGTAAAGCCGCCGTCGGTTGTTTTAAGGATAACACCATTCTCTCCTGTTACAATTCCATTGTATTTATCAAGGAAATAGATACCTCTAAGACATGAACTTGTTCCGCTTTCTGTCTTAATCCACGTATGGCCGCCGTCGCTAGTAACTAAAATAGTGCCGTTATCACCAATAACAATCCCGTCCTGAGGTGAAGTAAAGAAAACACCGAATAAATCTTCTTTGACTCCGCTATTTTGAATTAACCAGTTGTACCCTCCATTTTCTGATCTAATAATATTACCGCCTAAACTCACGGCAGTGACAATATTTTCACTGACCATATAAATGCCGTAAAACCATTCGTATATCGGTGTATTAATTAATTCCCAGTTTTTACCGCCATTCAAAGTTTTTATAATTAAGCCATTCTGCCCTGCTGCCATTCCTATGCGTGAGTCGTAAAAGGAGAGCGTTGTTAAAAAGTAGTCATAAAAGCCGCTTTGTTGGTTAATCCAAGTTTTTCCGCCGTCAAAGGTTTTTAATATGGTGCCGCTAGCGCCAACTGCAATACCGTTCAAATTATCAAAAAGACGAACAGACGTAAGGGAATGAGGAGAATTACTTTTTTGGTGATTCCAGGTATTCCCGCCGTCAGTAGTTGTTAGAACGGTTCCCCACTGTCCCACTATAATTCCGGTATCTTTACTTATAAAATAAGGTAGATAAAGCAATTTTTTTGTATTGCTCTCTTTTGGAACCCATGTATACTGTGCAGTTATAATTGATGAAGAATAAAATAACACTAATACTAACAACCGTATAATATTTTTTCTACACATAACGCCCTCGCTTTGTTTGTGCTTGAAATATTGAACCGTATGATTACGATAATTTACAATTTTTTTCTTTGAAATGCATCAATATAACTTTTAGTACTAATGTTAACTATAGAAGATTTTCTATATATAGAGTATTTTTCTAAAATAAAATATCCTTTAAATGCGTAATATAATTTTCTGAATATATCGTGAATGTGATAAGTTTTACCATCTAGTTTATACATGGGCATACGAACCTCGTTTTTATCATAGAAATGTTCGTGGTTAATAGTAACAAAATTTGAATCATCAATTTTTATTTCTTCATGCCACGAGTGGTCAGCTCCGGCTATAAGTATTTTCTTGAAACCTAAATTAATTGCTAAACAAATTGTCGGGATTAATACATTATGAGGGCGCGGTATGCCAAGGTTGTATTTAAATAATATAAAAATAAGTTTACTAAAACCTTCAACAGGCGTGTCGTTAAAGAAAACAATTTTTATATTTTTATTTTTTTTGACTTCCATGCAAAGTTGTGATTTTGCAGCCCTGTAAGGTAAAAAAAGAATCATTTCCCATTCCGTCTTTTCTAGTAATGCTTTCGTTAATCGGTTCCTCTGCTGATTCATAAAATCAGTTGTCTTTTTCATCCAGAATTCGGGAGCCGCTAAAATATAGAAATCCGGTTTTATTGAATGATATAGTTCTGATAATGCAAAGAAATTAACGCAAAATAAACTATAATTATTAAGTTTACTCTTATAAATTTCTAAGTCTTTATTTAAGGAAGGACCATTGGCTAGTATTATGCATTCTTTTTTCGGAATTTTAATTCTCGTTATTTTTGTATTAATTTTAGACAGAAGAATTACTTTAGCGAGTGAAAAAAAAGTCTGAATTGTTAATTCAAAAAAGGCACTAATTTTATCAAGTTTCATCTTAAATCCTTATTAAAATACCCCTGTAGTGTAAACCATCTGTTTTTTATTAAATATATTCCTTTTTTACTTTTTTTTGTTAGAATAAAATAAATACCGACTATAATTCCGATGAATAATTTAATTATATATTCAAGTATTTTTAGAATTTTTCTTATTTTTTTTGCATTCCGTAATCGTACTCTTTCACTTGACCCAACTAAAAGAGCAATCCTTTTGAGAGATTCCGGATTTAATCTGCTTTTATCAATATGGTGATATAGGATAAACTTTGGATTGTATAAATATTTTTTTTTGTTTTTATCTAGCTGCAAAAATATATATTTATCATCACATCTAGAATAGAGTTCGGTGTCAAATAATCCTGTTTCGTTAAATACACTCTTTCTGAAGGCCATGCTGCAACCTGGAGGGTATTTACTATAAGGGTATTTTCTTATTTTATCGCCCCAGTCGGATTTAGTAACTAAGCCCCATAAAAAGAGTGACATCCATTCTGGCTCTTTGTTATCTTCATATTTAGGAATAATCTTTCCCCCCATTGCATCCACTTCAGGGAACTCGTTAAAAAAATTAATAGCTTCTTGAAGATAATTTTTTGTCAGCTCTGCATCATCATCTATAAAAATAACTATTGTTCCAGATGATTCTTTTATACCTCTATTTCTAGCTGCAGATAAACCTCTTTGCGTTTCTAAGAAATATTTAATGTTTAATTCTGGGTTTTGTTTAATAAATTCATTACATACGGTTTCTGTATTATCTGTCGAATTATTATTAACTATTATTATTTCGAACTTGTTTTTATCTAAGGATTGTTCTTTTAATGAATTTAAAGCTATTGGTAAGTACTTTTCTCGGTTATAGGTGCAAATAATAACTGAAATTTGTTGTGTGTCCAAATTTACTCTTTTCATTTTTTTACCAGATTGATTATAAGATTTATCAATTTCTTGGGACTCTTAATATATTCCAACTCCCGTTCCTCGTAAAAGCCGAATGGCAAAAGTATAAACGGAAAAGCCCCTGTCAAAATTAATTTTACAAATAAATAAATTGTGCCCTGAGGCATTATATAAACCGGAGCCGACAAGATTATTCCCCAAAAAATCAACAGTAAAATTTTTTTGCGCTCGTACGGTATTTTAAAATGCTTGTCGGATACGATTAACGTCGCCAGATAAAAAATCACAAAGGCAATCAAAGTGTTGAATGCGGCTGCAATAATGCCGTATTTAGGAATAAAAATAAAATTGAGCGCAATATTCAGAAATGCAGCGCTCAATGTAATGGTTGCAATATGTTTTGTGTTTTTAGTGAGCATCATTCCAAGCGATGCGGTAATACGCATGCCGCTGAGAGAATATGAAATCAAAATAACCGGCACAACCATATAAGCGGAAAAATATTCCGGTTTTTCTGCGAATATACCAACGATTTCTCTGCTGAAGAGCGAAATTGCAACGCTTCCCCAAAGAAACATGAAAGCGGAATACGTCATTAATTTGCTGAAAAATCTTTTGTCGTCCTTTTGGCCGTAGTATTTGTAAGCCACGGGCATCAGACTCAAACTAAAAGGCATTATCAAAAACATATTGAGCACGCCGGCTATGCGGTATCCCAAACCGTAAATTGCGTTCGATTCCGGACCGAGTAAATAAGTTATGATGTAGCGGTCGCTCAGGTTCAGAAGCATAATGCCGATTGTGCCAAATACCAAAGGGAATCCGAATTTGAACGATACTCTCAAAAGTTCGCTGTCGAAACGGTGCGACATCTGGTTCAATAATTTTATAAGCAGGAACAGAGCCGTAGCGGCTTCGCCTATCAATGTGGCTGTAAATATTCCTTCCAGTCCTTTGTTCAATACCGTCAGCGCATATATGATGCCGGCTGCGATCAATATCAATTTTGTTACGCTTACGGCGGTATAGAAAAACGCCCTTTCTTCTGCCCGAAATTTCGACAAAAAAAGATTATTGAGAGTGCGAAAAAAAACTATCCATACTATAAGTCTTATGTATACAGGTTTGATTAATAGGGAGGCTTCCAAATCGTTGTACGTATTTATAAAAAGTTCGCCCGCCATAATCAGGAGAGAGCATACGAAAACAACGAATAGAGTGATTGTAAAAAGAGCGTCTTTTTTCCTGGCTTTGTACTCCGAACTGTTGTTCAAAAATATGATCGATGCGGCTTGCCCGAGCAGAAAGATTTCCGCGAGTATGTTTGTCGTGATATCGAGCAAGTCCCATTTACCGAAATCCTGCTGCGTCAGGTAAGCCGTATAAACCGGAAGGAGTACGACGCCGATTAGTTTGGGCGCCATATTGCTCAAGCTGTAGACAAAAGTATCTCTTAGCGTACTTTTGAGCCGCTCAATCATTTTATTGCTTGTTCTTCTTTTTCTTTGTGAAAATGATTGTAACGGCAATCGATGCAAAGAGAAGTATATTAAGTATGAGCGAAAGATTCTTGCCTATAATAAAAGCGTCGGGTTCATAAATGAATTCGATTTCATGCGTACCTTCGGGCACTACTATTCCCATAAAAGCGTGATTTGTCTTGAGTATTTCCGTCTTATTGCCGTCTACAAAAGCTTTCCATCCCGGCAAGTAAGTCGTGCAAAATACAAGGAAGTTATCGCCCGACGTTGCGGTTTTTGCCGTTATTTTTTCGTCGCTGTAAGAAGTAATGGTCAACGAAGTCGTTGTGTCGGTTCCGTCGACTTCCAAATTACCGCTTTCAATAAAAGCCTTTTCTCTCGGATCGAATTCGTCGTTGGCGACGGCTTTCAGTATCTCGATCGGTTTTTTAATCTCCACGGTGTCAACAAAGTAGAGTCTGGGAAGCGCCATTTGGTTTTCATAAACAAAAGTATTTTGCGATTGATAAATCGGCGACAATCCCATCGGATTATACGGTCTGTCCATTACGATATACTTTACATTTGCCATTCGCCAGAGGGTAACGTTTGCCGGCGAGACCACGTCGATTATATCCTGATATGCCCTCGGTTTTACCGCAGAATATCCGAAGAAATCTTCCAGCAGAAAATAAACGTTAAAATTTCCGTTGTTGGAAATAGACCCCAACGATCCGTCCTGTTTCAGATTTAATATTCTGAACGGTTCTTTATCGTTCCTGCTTTTAATTGCGGTTACATATTCGGGTTGGCGGAACATTTCTTCAATTCTCTTGGAATCTTCGTAGTGAGCACCGCGGTTGCCGATCCTGAAGAGGTCGAATATTATCAGGAATGCAACAGCGCTTAATAATACCTCTTTTGCAATATTTTTATTCAGATAAGCATAAATCAATCCGAATGTAAGACTAAGAAGAGCCATGGCTATTTGCAGATCTCCTCGGAACATATCCGCCATATACCCCGAGAGGGCGTTGAACATTTGCGCTTGTTGTTGATTGCTCAGAGCCGCCGCATAACCGTTCACTCTCGAAACAAACCAATCCGATATAACGCCGCCGAAAATAATAGAAAAAACAAAAAGTCCCGAAAAAACGAGAGCCGTGTTTTTGAATTGTTTCAGGCGCGCTGTGTTTTTTTCTTTCCTCAACTCCGCCAATTTCATTAAACCCAGTCCGGCCATCACGGGAAAGATAATTTGAATTACGTGAAGTATCATTGACGGGGTTCTGAAATTATCGAAGAAAGGGAAATAATAGTACATAAAATTGTACACTACGGGAAATGTTCGTCCGAAGGAAATCAGCAAAAAGAATAGTACAACGATTGTAAAATAACGCACTGCAGGGTCTTTCCAGCGCAAAAATATCGTCATTATTCCGAGCGCAAAAACGATTACTCCCATATACATAGCCGTATCCACAAAAGGCATTTGACCGAAATACGTGTTAACTTCAACGGCTTGATTGTTTGTAAGGGGACCTTTATAAGTCGAGCGTCCGAATCCGTAATAAGAAGGCACAACGAAAGTTAATACTTCGCCGGGAGAAAAAGACCAGTTTGTTGCGTATTGATAAAAATCGGATTCGCTTTGCGCGCTTTTGTTCTCTTTTTCTACAATACTCTCCGTGCCTCGCGTGGAATACGGCTTATATTCGAATAACTGTCCGTAAGTGTCATACGACATTAATAGGGCTATTGCCGCCGCGGCAATCGATACTAAGATCGATTTAAACAGTTGATTTCTCAAAACATTATTTTTTGTCGCAATTGCGTGGGCAAAATAATAAATGAAATAAACGAGCCCCGCCAGCCCGAAATAAAAAACAATCTGAACGTGAGCTCCGAAAACCAGTATATGTAAACCGACAATAAACAATAAGACGTCCAGAATTTTAATTTCTTTTTGGAATTTAAATAGCATCATCATAATGAATGGAAAGATAGAAAGGCTCATCAGTTTTGTAGTGTGCCCTATAAAAAATAGCACTATAATACCCGTGCTGAATGCCGCCGATACTGCCGTTATGAAAGCAATGCCGCGCGACGCTCCAAAATTTCTCATAAAGAAAAATGCCGTGAAAGCAAGCAATAACAGATTGAAAGTATAAATGGCGTTGTAATTCTTGAACGCCGCCGAATAAATTCTGGAAGCGTACGAATAGAGCATTGCCGTTAAATCGTAATAACGAGGCGACATCGAGGTCACTACCGCAGGCATTCCGCAAAATATATACGGATTCCATAGAGATACGCCTTCGCGCTCTTTCAAAGCATATTGCCGCATACTTTTGATTTGAACCAAATCGCCTGAAGTAGTTGTCTTATCGCCGAACATGACCGGCGAAAAAAATACGAATAAAAGAAGGATAATTATCCCAAGTAATAACGCCGTTCTGTATTTTTCGGGAATCAGATTTTCGATAGTAAAGCCGTATTCTTTTGGTTGGTTTGCACCCTTCTTTTGCTTGCTCATTTATTCACCGTATTAATTTTTTAATACTTTATTGATTTAGAATTGCTTTTGCATAATTTCCCCAGCTCATTTTCTTTGCCTGCTCCTCGATTCTGCCGCGCGGAATCGGGTTTTCAATAAAATCTTTCATTACTTTATACATTGAATCGATGTCGTTCGGTTCGGCAAGATATCCGTTGTAACCGTGTTTGATTGTCTCGGGAAAATGGCCTACCGCAGTGGCTATCGAAGGCAGATTGAAGTTATACGCCATTGATTCTACTCCGGATGGAGTGGCGACTTCATAAAAGAGGACGTTGCAATCGGCCACCTGAAAATATTTATGGACTTCTTCGTTTGGCACGTATCTGTTGATTACGACAACGCTGTCGCGAATGCCGAGTTTGTCGATCAATTCAAGCGGTCTGTAACTGCTTTCGTCGTCTTTTTCTTTTGTAACGAGTTTTTTGATAAATCCGAAAATTTTCTTTTTTAATTTAGTAGATAGTTTCTTTTCGTCCAAAGTCTGCCAGAAGGACTCGCCCACAATCAACAGCGATACGTCGTTCCGCTCTGCAGCTAACTTTGCAAATGCGGGAATTACATTGTGCAAGCCTTTGTATTTTCGTATAAAGCCGAAAAAAAGGAAAACATATTTCTTCAGTCCGAGCTCCGCTTTTATTTTTTCGCGGTCGATGTTGATATCGGGCGTAAACATATCGTATATCGGGTGATAAAGACGTATTACCTGTTGAATCCCTTTCCCGGCTAATTCCGTGTGCTTGGCTCTGGGCTGCCTGTCGACCAGAATAAATTTTTGTTTCGGAAAAATTTCCTGCAATTCCTGAAATGTTTTGAGCGAGTGCACTATAAAAGTGTGAGGTTTCTTAAGGGCGTATTTAAGAAACAGTTTATCGAGTATGCTGCTTTCTTTCTGCGCTACAACGTGGAGATCGAATATAATTTCGCAATCGCAACCGGTTCTTAATTTTTGGGCAATATAGCCCATCGGCAATCCCTGCACAGAAATAGCCCATTGGAATACTACAATATCCGGATTAATGCTTTTTATAAGTTTAACGGTTTTATTCCACGAAAAAGGATTGTTGTAGTTGGTAACATACTCGATTTTAACTGGCGTGCCTTCAAGAAAGTTTTTCTTGCTCGAACGGTCGATAAAATCGCGGGGTATTATTGACGGGTACTGCTGCGTCCAGGATACTATATAAACTTCCGCTCCCAACTTACTCAAAGATTTTGCAAGCGATGTCGTATAATTAGCAATGCCGCCTTTGAATTGCGGTCCGGGACCGAAGATAACGATTCTTTTCATAATTGGCGATTATTTGTTGTTTTTAATTCTTTCTACAGCCACGTCATAAACGCGTTTCATCCCTTCTTCGAGAGAAATTCTGGGTTCCCACCCAAGCAATTGTTTTACAAAAGTCATATCGCTGTAGCGGGAGTGGACGCCCATCGGTTTGTCGGTCAGCGGTTTGATTGCGGGCGAGTAACCTGCGAATTTTGTGAAAAGACGTATCAATTCGATAAAAGATGTAAGTTTGCCGGAGCCGATGTTGATAGCCGTTCCGTCGTGAATTTTGTCCATTGCCAGAAACATACAATCCATCACATCGTCGATGTGAACAAAATCCCTGCCTTGTTGTCCGGTTCCCCAGACTTCAAACGGGTCTTCTTTGCGCGCGGCGCGGGTTGCAATGGCGGGAACGGGATAACTCAAATCCTGGTCTTCTCCGTAGCCTGAAAAAGGACGTATGCAAACAATCGAAATTCCGTAGTGTTCCGCCGCAATTTTTGCAAGATATTCGCCGGTTAATTTTGTCCAGCCGTATGTCATATCCGGCTTGCCGAGCGTGTAACCGTTTATATCAATGTAGGATTCCTTTAAAGCAACCGCGTTTCCTTCCGCCTGCAGATTAATCGGATAAGCGGCGGAGGAGCTCGGATAGAGAACTCTTTCGGGTTTCGACTTGGCAATCCAGTTGAAAAATTCCGCGTCGATCGACAAGTCGAGCGCTACTGCCATCGGGTCGCCTTCTATTTTTGCGCGTCCGCCTACTATTGCCGCAAAATGGAATACGTCTCCGAATCGATCTATGTTTAATCCGTAATCTCTTTTCAACCAGCCGTTGTCTTCTTGAAGTTTATTTAAAAATTTTCTTATGTCCGTTTGGAAAAAGAAGAGACGCTCGTCTTTGCCGAAAATTTCAATATCCTTTAATTTTTTTGAAGTTGGGTCTTCGAGCCACGAGGAGGGATGCGTTCCGACCGAAAGATCGTCGACCATAATTACATTATCTTGTGTTCTTTTGAGCAATTGCTTGACGGTATTTCTGCCCACAAATCCGCAAGCTCCGGTTACCAGGTGAAATTTCATAATACTATTCCTTTTTCTTTTACCGTAAAAATAAGAATTTTTAACGTTTATCCTTCACTCCGAAGTATTTTTCGGCGAGTCTGAAAAGAAAAACAAACCTCATCTTCGGAAAGCAATTTTGCTCTGTAAAGAGACTTATCCAATCAGAATGTTTTTACTTTTGCTTCCGTAATTATTTTCCCGTTTTTTCTGAAGAATAATTCAACCTTGATTGAATCCCCCGCTTTTAAATCTTTGGTCGAGCCGATTAACATTATATGATGTCCGCCCGGTTTGAAGCTAACGCTCGACCCGGGTGATATTTTTACGAATTCAACTTCTCTCATGCCCATCATATCGTCGCCGGCTTTATAGGTTTCGTGAATTTCCACTATTTGAGCAGCAGAAGATTTTGCGGCGTAAAGAGTGTCTTCCGAATCGCCCGTATTCGTTATTGTCATATAAAGAGCCGAATTGTGCCCCATAGCCGCCGGGCGCGCCCATGCGTTTTCTACTTTTATTTTAGTTTGCTGCCCGTATAATAAAACCGGCAGAAAGATTGTCAATAATAGAAGTTTTTTCATAACGCGTTACTCCGCTTACATTAATTTTTTGATATCTGCATAAATTTCTTCCAGATTAAGTTTACTGCCGGGATAATTTTTTCTCACTATTCCGTCCCTGTCGATTAGCTGGATTCTGTCTGTGTGAACGTAATAATAAATCTTTTTTCCGTTGGCTAATGTCGTCGAATCGCCGGGTACGGCAAGGACTTCAACGGTTTTCATTAACGAATCGATTTCGCTTTGGCTTCCCGTAAGAAATTCCCATCCGCCGGCGTCGAGATTTCTTATTTCGGCGTATTTTTTCAGAACTTCGGGAGTATCGTTCGCAGGGTCGAAGCTGATCGATACGAAATTCACTTCGCTTATTCCTTCCCGCTCCAACCTTTCTTTTAAGAGACGCATGTTGTTTGTTGTAAGCGGACAGATATCCGGACAGTTAGTAAAGATATAACCGGCAACTGTTATCTTTCCCTTGATATTCTCCGGGAAAATCACTTCCCTGCCGTCCTGATTGACAAGATGAAATTCGTGCCGGGAAAGGTCGATCAATTCCGGCAAATTGCCGCCGCATGCGATTAATATCGCGAACAATGGAATTATTTTAATTAATTTCATTTTTTAGTTATTTTGAAATATCCAAAAGCAATAATAATTAATTGGGATTTTAAATGAAACGTTTCTTTACGATTGCTCTGTTTATTGTCGCCGGTTTATTAAACGCCCAGGACACGTTAAAAATTATGACTTATAATATTCATCAATATACGCCTTATAACCCTACCGCGGACAATCCCGGCAGGCTTGACTGGGACAATCCCGCGTTGAAATACGTTATCAACGCAGTCGATCCCGACGTACTGGTTTGCCAGGAAGTTGTCGATAAAGCTTCGGTTAATCAGTTTATGGAATACGTGCTTGAGTATAAATATAAAGCTGCGGAATTTATCGCTTCGAAGGAAATGAACAGCGCTCTTTTTTATAAAGAAGACAAAGTCGAATCGCTGGGAAATATAATTCACGACGCAGTAACCAGACCGATAAACGAATTTCCGGTAATAAACAAAAAGACCGGCGACACGCTTATTATTTTTTCCGTTCATCTTAAAGCAAACGAAAGGTACGGCGACAACATCGAAAATTTAAACAAACGTTTTCTTCAGGCAAACGTATTGCGGAATGTTACTTCCCAATATCCCGAAGACAAGGATTATATTGTTTTGGGCGACTTCAATACGCTCAACGGTTCCGAAGCGGCTTTCGTTAAATTGACAGACCGGTCTTTCCCGGGTTATTTTATCGACCCGATCGATGCAATCGGAGAATGGAACGGCAATCCGTTGTTCAAGCATACGCACAGCTATTCAGCAACCGAGTTGACAAACCGGTTCGATATGATCCTTATTTCGCAGGCGGTTAAAGACCCCGGAGGAATAGAGTATGTAGACGGCTCGTATACAATCGTTGGAAACGACGGCAATCATTTCGGAATGCCGATAAATTCCGGTCCAAATAACTTCGGAAACGAGCTGGCGGACTCTCTTGTTTCAGCCAGCGACCATTTGCCTGTTTATGCCCTTTTCAGATTCGATCAGCTGCAGAGCGTTTCAGACGGAACGGAAATTCCGCGAGGTTTCGAATTATATCAAAACTATCCGAATCCTTTCAATCCGACCACAATTATTAAATTCAATCTCGAATCGGGCGGATACGTAAAACTAATCGTATTCGATATACTGGGCAGGGAAATAACAAAGCTTGCCGAAGGATATTACGCTCCCGGCTCATATAAATTCAATTTCGATTCCGACGGCTTTAATCTTCCTTCCGGAATTTATTTTTACAGACTCACCTATAATAATTATTCCGTGGCGAAAAAAATGATATTGACGAGATGAATAATCGTTTAATTGTTTTGTATGCTGTCGTTCTGCTTGCGCTTTTGTTTAGCGGCGTTAATCTAGCTCAAAAATCGCATAATTCAATTTATGCGGAACTCTTTGGCAATGCGGGCGGATATTCGGTTAATTATGAAAGAACTGTATATCAAAATATAAGTCTGAGAGCCGGCTTTATGTTTGTTTCTGACGCAAGCGCGTTTCCGGTACTTGTTAATTACAGAATTTACTCGGGCGAAAATTATTTTTCCGTCGGAGCCGGAATTCTAAACTGGCATGTTTATTCGAATTATAAAATAACAAACGGCGAACAACTGAAAGGTTCGGGACTTATGTTTACAGCGCGAATAAATTATACGTTAGTCACGCGCAACGGATTATTTTTGGGAATTAGTTTTACGCCGTTTGTTTATAACGGTAAAATGATTCCGTTCGGAGGATTTTCGTTCGGATACGAATTTTGAATTCGAGATAAATCGGCATAAATTTGTTTAGATAAATTACAGGAGAACTATGGACGGCAAAACAATTCTAATTACAGGCGGAACGGGTTCTTTCGGAAAGAAATTCGTTGAGACCGTATTGAAAAGATACACACCGAGAAAAATAATTATTTACAGCAGAGACGAACTGAAGCAGTTCGAAATGCAGCACAATCCCGCTTACAAAAAAGAAGGCGTTCTGATGCGTTATTTTATCGGCGACGTCCGGGACGAAGAAAGGCTTAAGAAGGCAATGGAAGGCGTCGATTACGTGGTTCATGCCGCGGCTCTGAAACAGGTGCCGGCTTGCGAATACAATCCTTTCGAAGCGGTTAAAACAAATGTTATAGGCGGTCAAAATGTAATAAATGCTTGTATCGAAAAGGGAGTAAGAAAAGTAATTGCGCTTAGCACCGATAAAGCGGCGGCGCCGGTCAACCTTTACGGCGCAACCAAACTTACATCGGACAAACTTTTTATTGCGGCAAATAATTTCAAAGGCGCTCACGACATTAAATTTTCGGTAGTGCGTTACGGAAACGTAATGGGCAGCCGCGGGTCGGTAATTCCTTTCTTCCTTCAAAAAAGAAAAGAAGGCGTTTTGCCCGTAACCGACGATAGAATGACTCGCTTTAATATTACTCTTCAACAGGGCGTCGACTTCGTTCTCGAAAGTTTTAAAAGAATGTGGGGCGGCGAACTTTTCGTGCCAAAAATTCCGTCTTACAGAATCTTAGATCTGGCAAAAGCAGTAGCTCCTGAATGTAAAGTGGAAGTTGTCGGCATACGTCCGGGCGAAAAAATACACGAAGAAATGATTACACAGGCGGACGCGCTCAACACAATCGAATTCGACGACTATTTCGTTATTCTTCCGTCCGTTCAATTGGGCAACGATCCGAATCTCAAATTATGGGATACCGAAGAATTCCGACTTAAAAGCAACGGGCAACCGGGAAAATTCTGTGAATACGGATTTTCTTACAACAGCGGCGCCAATCCGCATTTTCTGACGGTTGAAGAGTTGCGCGAATTAATCGAGAAAAACGTTGTTGTATTCTGAGGGAAATTTATATGAAATCGAAAACATATTCATACGGAAAACAAAACATAGACCGGGACGATATAGAAAGCGTTGTGGAAGTTCTCAAATCCGATTGGCTCACACAGGGACCGACGATAAACGAGTTCGAAAAAGCGCTGGCGGATAAATTCGGCTCTCGATATGCCGCCGCGTGCGCAAACGGAACCGCCGGCTTGCACTTGATCGCTCTCGGACTCGGGTGGTCGAAAGGAGACCTGATCGTCACGACTCCGATTACATTTCTTGCAAGCGCCAACTGCGCAATTTATGCGGGGGCAAACGTCGATTTTGCGGATATCGACGAACGCAGTTACACTATCGATCCGGAAAAACTCGAGGATAAAATCAAATATTACCGCGCAAAAAACATTCACGTTAAAGCCGTCGTAGCCGTCGATTATGCAGGACATCCGTGCGATTGGGAAGCCTTAAAGAACTTAAAAGAAAAATACGGATTCCAACTTATAAACGATTTCTGTCACGCGCCGGGAGCGGAATATAAAAACGATTATCATTATGCCGTTAATTATGCCGACGCTGTTAATATGAGTTTTCACCCCGTTAAACATTTTACCACCGGAGAAGGCGGAGCCGTTCTATCGAACGACCGGGAGTTTATCGACAGAGTCAAAATATTAAGGACGCACGGAGCGACCAAAGATCCCCGAATACTGGAAAAAAACGACGGTCCGTGGTATTACGAAATGCATGAAGTAGGATTCAACTATAGGATTACGGATTTTCAATGCGCTCTCGGTATATCGCAGTTAAAAAAACTCGATTCGTTTATTAACGAAAGAAGAAAAATAGCGGCATATTACGACGAATTTTTTAAGAATGACGACAGATTCATAACTCCTATTGTTAACGAAAATTCCAAACATGCGTATCATCTTTATCCCTTGCAGATAAAATTCGAAGAACTCGGAATTTCGAAAAAGGAATTTTTCGATAAGATGAAAGAGAAGAATATCTTTCTGCAGGTGCATTATATTCCCGTTCATCTTCAACCGTTTTACAAAAAAAGATTCGGTTTTAAAGAAGGGGATTTCCCCGAAGCCGAGCTGTTCTATAAAAGAGAAGTATCAATTCCGATCTATCCCGGACTAAATGAAGAAGACCTTGAGTATATTACCGGATCAATAGTCGGCGCGCTCGATTCAATGAAATGAAAATCTCAATTATTACAGAAGGATTTCAAAATACAGGGTATGGGCATATAACCAGATGCCTCTCTTTGTATCAGGCGTTCGAGGAAAGAAATATCATACCCGATTTCTATATCAACGGAGACGTCAGATGCGTTTCGTATTTGAACGGCGCCCGTTTTGAAATTATAGACTGGTTGAATCATCCCGCGCAACTGATTAAGAAAATAATCAACAGCGACTTTGCAATTATCGATTCTTATCTTGCCGGCAGAGAGTTTTACGAAAAAATATCGAGTTTTTGCGAACGCCTCTTGATTGTCGACGATAATTTGCGAATCGATTATCCCGAATCGATTATATTGAACGGAACGATTAACGCGGAGAATTTTCCGTATCAAAAAAAAGCAGGATACGATTTTCTTCTCGGCTCGGAATATATTCCGATAAGAAGACCGTTCTGGGACCCGGCGCAGCGTAAATACAATAAAGAAATAAAAAACATTCTGATTACCTTCGGAGGGCAGGATGTAAGAAACCTGACTTTACCCTCTTTGAAGGTTGCAAGGGAAATCTATCCGGACGCCGCAATCCATGCAGTTTTCGGAAACAAAGAAAACGGCGAAATAGATAAGCTGAAAGAGAATTATAAAGACGTCGGTTTCTATAACCTTTTAAGCGCGGAGCAAATTAAAGAATTGATGTTGAAAGCCGACGTTGTTATTACGGCTGCGGGTCAAACTTTGTACGAACTCGCCGTAACGGGAACGCCGTCGATTGCCGTGGTCGTGGCAGATAATCAGAAGAATAATATTCTCGAATGGTCCAAAGCGGGATTTCTGATTGAACCGGTTTTCTATAATGAAATTCATTGTATGAAAAAGATTGCCGAACAGCTGCAAAAATTCAAGTCGATAGGTCTGCGTAAAAAATGCGGCAGCGCCGGCAGAAAAAAAGTAGACGGACAGGGCAGCCGCCGCGTTGTTTCCTATCTGATAGAAAAAAAATGCGCCGCCGATAAATTTTATTTGAGAAAAGCCGTACCGGAAGATTCTAAAATTGTATATGAATTGTCGAACGATCCTTCCGTAAGGATGCAGTCGATCAACAAAAATCCTATAGCGTGGGACGAGCATACTGTATGGTTCGACAAAAAAGTAAACGATAATAATTATTTGTTTCTGCTGGCTTTCGACCGCGAGGATAATTTTATCGGACAGATTCGCTTCGAAATTGAAAACACTGCCGCTGTTGTAAGCATTAGCCTTACGGAAAAATTCCGCGGAAAGGGACTTTCAAAAAAAATCATTAAAGAAGGTTCGCGCAGATTATTCAATGAATATCCGAATGTAGTTTCGATAACCGCGTACATATTGCCTGATAACAGCGCGTCATTAAGGGCATTCGAAGCGGCGGGATATAAACCGGCGGGGGAAGAATTAATTAATAACGAACTTTTTAATAAGTTTGCGCTTGAGAGGTGAAAAAGTGATAATTGAAAATTTCGACACGGATAAAAAAGTGTTTATCATTGCCGAGCTCTCCGCAAATCACAATCAGAATTTTCAAACGGCAATCGATTCAATTAAAGCTATCAAAGAATGCGGAGCAGACGCGGTAAAGCTCCAAACATATACGCCGGACACAATTACCATCGACTGCGATAACGAATATTTTCAGATTAAGCAAGGCACTATTTGGGACGGAACAACATTGTATCAACTTTATCAAAAGGCTTATACGCCGTGGGAATGGCAGCCGGAACTGAAAAAAATTGCGGAAGAGCTCGGACTTGTCTGTTTTTCGTCGCCGTTCGATAAAACTGCGGTCGACTTTCTGGAAAACATGAACGTTCCGGCGTATAAAATTGCGTCTTTCGAAATAACGGATATACCGCTGATCGAATACGCCGCTTCGAAAGGAAAGCCGATGATAATATCGACAGGCATTGCAACCGAAGAAGACATAAGAGAGGCAATCGACGCTTGTAAAAGAATGAACAATAATCAGATAGCACTTTTAAAATGCACGTCTTCCTATCCCGCTCCAATCGAGGATGCGAACCTGAACTCGATTCCGTACATGAAAGAAAAATTCGATACGGTAGTCGGATTGTCGGATCACACTACGGGAATCGTCGCGCCCGTAGCCGCCGTGGCTCTCGGCGCCAGAATAGTTGAAAAACATTTCATACTCGACAGAAAATTGGGAGGACCCGACGCGGCGTTCTCGCTTGAACCCGCCGAATTCAAAAACATGGTAGAAGGCATCCGAAACGCCGAAAAAGCGCTCGGCAAAGCCGCAATCGAAATTAACGATAAAATAAAAAAGAGCAGAACGTTTGCGCGCTCGCTCTTTGTTGTAAAAGATATAAAAGCCGGCGAGCCTCTTACGGAAGAAAACGTCCGATCGATACGTCCCTCTCACGGTTTGCATCCGAAATATTTGAAACAAATTATCGGCAAAAAAGCTAAAACGGATATAAAAAAAGGAACTCCTTTGAAGTGGGAGCTATTCGAATGAATGATTTGGCTATTGTTTTGCTAAATTAATAGAGAACTAATTTTATCGAATCATATGCGCTTGAGTGAAAGAGATATTGAAATTATTAAAAAGGCAACGAAAAAATTTTTCGGAGAGAATGCTTCTGTCTATTTGTTCGGCTCGCGTACGGACGATTCAAAAAAGGGGAGAGATATTGATTTGTATATCGAAACAAATGTCTTTCAAAATATAATAGACAGAAAAGTAAAAATGCTGGCTGAACTTCACAAAGAACCGGGGAACAGAAAATCGATATTGTAATAAATAATTTTTCAAGTAAAAAATTTATATATCGGGCGGCAAAAAGCGAAGGTATACGGTTGTGAGCAAAAACAAATTTATACTCGAATCCGTAATCAAAGAGCGTAATCTGCATCTTAAGAGAATGGATTATGGTTTTTGAATAAGAGGCAATTTTTGCAGTGAATATACAATGCAAAGATTTCGATACGGTTCATATCCTAAATTAACTTGCAAAATAAAAAAAGGAATTTATGAGAAGAAAAACAGGCAATAATTATGTATGCGCCATTGTTCAGGCCCGCACCGGTTCTACGCGGCTGCCGGGTAAAATTTTCAAAGAGCTCGAAGGCAAACCGATTTTGTGGCATGTGGTAAACCGTTTGTCGCATTCGAAGAAAATCAAGAATATAATAATTGCGACTACAGACTTACCCGAAGACGACGCGACAGAAGAATTTTGCAAAGAAAATAAAATCGATTGTTTCAGAGGAAGTTCCGAAGACGTGCTATCAAGATACTACCAGGCGGCTGTGGACTATGAAGCCGATACAATTGTTCGCGTCACATCCGACTGCCCCGTTATCGATCCGGTCGTAATCGACAAAATGATCGATAAATACTTGCGTCTGAATAAGACTGAGAAAGTCGACTACTTGAGCAATACAATCAAAAGGACGTTCCCGCGCGGATTGGACGCCGAAATTTTCTCTTTCGAAGCCCTTGCCGAAGCGTTCAGGTGCGCCAACGAAAAATACGAGCGTGAACACGTAACTCCGTATATTTATCAGCATCCCGGCATCTTCAAAATAGTCAATTACGAAAACGATCGGGATTTTTCTTTTCACAGGTGGACTGTCGATACGGCTGACGATTACGAACTGATGAAACAAATCTACAAAAATCTGTATAAGCCGAATAAGCTCTTTTATTTCGAAGACATACTCAAATTATTCGAGAAAAAGCCGGAGCTGATTAAAATAAATCAAAAGGTAAAACAAAAAAGTTTGGGAGAATAAATCGAAAGGCTTCGCGGGAAAAAACGGCGAAGCCTTTAATATCAATTAAGTCCGCAAGTTCCTGTAGTGCAGCCGCCGAAGGAAGGTACGCCGCAGCTGCCGTCCGAACATCCTGCCGAAGAGTCGAACGAATCGCTCTCCGTCGAGGCGCTGAATGAAGAGAGCAGCTTTTTATAATTTTTGGATTTGCAATCGGGGCATTCTACTTCGCCCGGATTGGTTATCGACTTATGAAAGATTTCATACTTTTTACCGCAATCGTTGCATCTGTATTCGTAAACGGGCATGGATGATTCTCCTTATTTGATTATTTCCGTATCTATTATTCCGATATTTTCAAGCTCGGCGTGAATTTTATCTCCCGGTACAACTCTTCCCACTCCTTCCGGTGTGCCTGTAAAGATAAGGTCGCCTTTTTCGAGAGTCATTTTAGACGAAATATATTTTACTATTTTTACTGGGTCGAACATCATGTTTTTGATCGAAGAGTTTTGTCTTAATTCGCCGTTGACCGAGAGTTTTATCGTTTCGTCGCCTTTCAGTTTGTAATCTTTCTTCAATACGAATTCGGACAGAACCGCGGAAGTATCGAAGCACTTCGAAAGAGTCCACGGGTCGCCTTTTTCCATAAACTCTTTTTGAAGGTCTCTCAAGGTCATGTCGAGCCCTACGGCATATCCCGCAATAGCGTCTTCGGCGGATGAGTCGTCGGCGTTTTTGACTGCATTCCCTATTAATAAAACAAGCTCAACTTCGTGATGCAGGTTATTGGAATAATCCGGGTGGATTACTTTATCGCCCGAATAAATCACATTCGAAGCCGTTTTCAGGAAAATAACCGGAAATTCAGGCACTTCGTTTCCGAGTTCCAATGCATGGGCGGCATAGTTTCTGCCGACGCAGACTATCTTGCCTATCGGAATCTCGCCGTTACTGTTTTTGATTTTTAAATATTTCATAGCTCCAGTTAGATGATTATTGATGAAATTGGTTTCAGCATATTAATTTTTCTTTTCAAACAATAATTCCGTAAAAATAAAATCGGGCGAATTGGGAACTTCCACGCTGAACTGCTTAACGTTTCCTTCGAAGTCCATATCGAACTTTATCCATCCCCGCGTCAAAAATTCGTCTTCCCAGTCGATAAAGAAAGTGTCGTAATGATAATGATTCAGAACGCCTCTGAATGTCGGGGTGGGAATAAATTGCAAAAAGAGTTTGCCGTCTTTGAGGCTTACTTCCGCTTCGCCGTACATTTTATCTTCGTATTTACCGCAGTATTTTTCTAACGGTAGAGAGGGCGACGTGTTTTTAACCCTGACTTCTTCCCGTCTTTTGAGTTCGTCTTCGTACTTTTGAAGGCGCTCGTCCCATTTTTCTAACATGATTTTATTATAATCCTGCGGTTCGACGCCCGTAAACAAATCTACAATATAATCGCGTACAGCCGATACCATTCCCGTTTCCATATTGCTCAATATGGCAAAGCCGAAATTTTCTTCCGGTATTAAAGCCACGGTTGAAATCATGCCGGGCATTCCGCCTCCGTGATAGAGCATTCGTTTCCCGTTGCGGTATCTTATAAACCAGCCCAAACCGTAATTCATTTCGCCGAATGCAGTCTGATTCGACCACATTTCTTTTGATTGCTTTTCTGTAAAAACAACGACGCTGTCGATTTTCCCTCTGTTTAATTGAAGGCGAATCCATTGAGCAAGATCGTTTACGGACGAATTGACGCCGAGCGCGCCCCCGGCATTATCCTTTTGAATGTCCGTATAAATCTTTATCTCGCCGTCTTTTATATAATGCGCTTTTGCTTTGTTTTTTGACGCAGCCAATTCTTCGTACGAAGTATTTGTGTTTGTCATTTTCAAAGGAACGAGAAAATGCTTTTTAATAAAGTCTCCCCACGAAGTATCGGTAACGGCTTTAATAATTTCCGCAGCCGTAATAAACATAATGTTTTGGTATCCGTATTTGGAACGAAAGCTCGAAACCGGTTTTAGATACCGGGCGCGGCGTATTACTTCCTTCCGGTCGTAGTTCGAACCGAGCCAAAGGAAATCGCCGCTGAAAGTGGCAAGTCCGCTCCGGTGCGTTACCAGGTCGCGTATTGTAATTTCATTTGTAACCCACGGGTCGTACATTTGAAAATCGGGAAGATATTCGATTACCCTGTCGTCCCAATTTATTTTACCCCGGTCAACCAGAATTGCAAGAGCTGCCGTCGTAAAAGCTTTCGAGCACGAAGCTATTACAAAGAGCGTATTTGCGTCGACCCGCTCGTCTTTGCCAAATTCCCTTACGCCGTATCCCTTTGCAAAAATTACGGAATCGTCTTTTACAATCGAAACCGCAAAACCCGGCATTTTCCAGTCTTTCATTGCATTTTGAATATATTCGTCGAGCCGCTTAAGCTTGTCCGATTGAGCGTTTAATAATTGCGCGGTCAGAAAAAAGAAAATTATCAGGAAGCGTTTTGTCTTCATTTTAGCGCCGATTAATTGTTCATTTGTAAATGAAATATAATAATAGCGTATCTATTTAGAAAAAGGGAAAGTATAAATTAACAGTTAATATTATCGGGCGCGCTTGTATTTTCCCATCAGTACGGCTTCGCCTAAAATATGTCCTTTCATCAATGCGAGAAGCTTTTTCTTTGTCATCTTATTGTCGGCGGTAAAAACCGTATCGAGCGCGTAGAGTTTGAAATAGTATCGGTGAATTCCCGAGGGAGGACACGGACCTCCGTATGAATTTAGTCCCCAGTCGTTCAAACCCTCGACGGAATTCGAAGGAATCTGTTTTTTGTTCGAAGCTCCTTCGGGAAGGGAATCGATGCCGGGAAGAATATTATACAATATCCAGTGTACCCAGTCTCCAATCGGAGCGTCGGGGTCGTCGTTTATCAAGGCGAGCGACCGGGCTCCTTCGGGTATATTGTTCCATTTCAAAGGGGGCGAAACGTTTTCTCCGTCGCAGGTAAAACGGACGGGTATCATGCCTTCGTTTTCGAATGCCGGCGAAATCAATTCGAATTTCATTGCCACCTCCGTATTGCAATAATTGCCGAAAACAATTAAGAAAAATATCGTTAATAATTTTTTCATTATGCCGAGAGAGATAAAATTTTTTCCTTGGAAAAGAAATTGGGGAATTTACGCACAATGCATTGACCGATCATCTCCGCAATTTCGTCGGCTTCCAATAAGTTTGTATTTATTACCGCGTGGTAGAGGAGCGGATCTTCAATGTTTTTGTGAAAAAATTTCCAGATGTACTGTTTGCGCGCGTCGTCTTCTTCCCGGATAAAATCAGCCGCCTTTTTGTAGTCGAGATTATAGAGCCGGCAGGCGTTTTCAATTCTGTAAGACAAAGGAGCGACCAGTCGAATGTGAAACGCATTTTTTCTTTTGGCCGTAATGATGTTTGCGCCTCTGCCCACGATAATTACATTGCCGAAGTCGGCTAATTTTAATATTGTCTGGGATATTTTTCTGAGCAAAAGAATTTTCGAAGGCGTAACGCCGAGCAGCTCGCCGAACCACGTTTCTATTTTCGGAGGTTTTTCTTCGTGTAAATATTTTCTGAAATGATCCGGAAGCTGATGGTCTTCCATTATTCTTTCGATCAAAGCTTTGTCGAAATACGCCCAATCGTCGTAACCCTCGATTGCCCTTTTGTTGAAATATTCCACGAGCTTTTCGCAGATTACGGCGGCTCCGACTCCGGTTTCCCTCGAAATTGTGATTACCGGGCCGGGATTTAATTTTCGGTGATGAATTCGCGCCTCTTCAGAATCCCTGTAATGCTTTTCAATATAGATGCGAGCTTTTTCGTATGCCCCGAGAACCTTCATTGTCCACCCCCTTGTTTTGTTGGCAATCAGGATGAGGAGAGTTCGCCTAAAATCTAATAAAAAGTCAGGTCAAAGTGAATAGAAATATCAAAGGATAAACGCACACTTTATCCCGAATATTTTATAAATATCAATAAAGCGGCATACGGAAAATTTACGGTAAATACGCGGCTTTGTTGATGTCCTCTAAACTTTTTATTTTGACCGGCGGATCGAGATATTTATCGAGGAAGCCGTAAATCTTTATTCTGATGCGCCGCGCTTCTTTTGTATCGAGTCGATCGAAAGAATGTCCTCCGGGCATATCTTTGAAAATTTCGTATTCGAATTTTTTGCCGGCGGCTTTTAACGATTTAATAAGATGTTCCACTTCCAGAACGTTAACGTCTTCGTCGTTTGTATTTGTATGAATCAATAGCGGTATTTTTAATTTATCGGCGTTCCATGCGGGCGATCTGCGTCTGTACTCGTTAACGTTTTCGTCCGCTGTTTGACCGATATGATAATCCGCCGAATAGAGAGCTCTGTAGCTGTCGTCTTTGTATCCCATCCGGGCGATCAAATCGCTTACGGGAACGCCGGCAAAACAGACTTTGTAATTTTCCGGATGCTCGAATGAATTCATCAACGCAATCAGTCCGCCGTGACTCCAGCCGATAATGCCGACGCGGTTTTCGTCGGCGAAGTCGTAGTTATCGAGAACGAATTGTCTGCTGGCGTTAACGTCTTCGATTTCAAGACCGCCGTAATCGATTTTTTCATAAAAGGATTTTCCGTATCCTGTGCTTCCGCGATATTCCGCCGCCACTACTATATATTTTTGATAAATCAATTCTCTGATAATATGCGTGTAGTAAGTGCTGAAGTTTGCATGTACTCCCCCGTGCGGAAATACAATTACCGGATACTTTTTGGAATAATCAATTCCTTTGGGGATGAAAATATAAGACCAGAATTTAACAGGATTGCCGGCTCCCTGTCCGGTGGGATTTTTTTCTTTCCAAAGAGGAGGTCCCGTCAGGAAAACTTTGTCGATAAACGCTACATCGCCCACGCGTTGAAACCATATAACATCGTCGATCTTTTTTTCTAATACGTCAAGGCGGTGGTCCAGAAGTTCGCTGCTGTTTTTAAGAGCTCTCAGCTCTTCTTTGACGTCCTGAGCGAATAATGTTGTAAACGAAATTAAAATCATAAGTAAGATTTTCATGACTGCCCCTTTTAATAATTATCGGTAACAAATTAAAGAATTAATTCAAAATAATGAAGGAGGGTTTTCGTTCTCACGTTTTGGGGTTCGTAGTTTTGGGGTTCAACGTTCTTGGTTTGGGAGTTCAAGGTTGTTGTGTAATTAGGGATTGGGGGTTAGGGATCAGGGATTAGTGATCAGAAATTCTTTTTTTTGATAGACAATTGCCGATAGTTTTGACGTATAAAATGCGCTTTTTTTAACGAAGAACTTTGAACCTCAGCACTCATAACGTCCGCACGCCTGAACGGGGAACGCCCTCGTCTTTGCGAGGAGCGAGCAAAGCGAACGACGAAGCAAACTCAATTTAAGCCGTAGATCGCGCGAAGAGCTCAAAGACACAATCTATCCGAATCAGCCAGCATTAATGAAGATAATATTCCACGCTGTCTTTCTGAACCCGCCAACGGCGGGTGAAGAATCTCAATTCTTGAGAACCGAAATGCCGGATAAACTGCAGACCAAATGACGAAGAATAAAAAAACATAAAATTTAAATGAGAGAGTTGATTTTTTTTTTCTAATTGTTATTATCTTGTCAAAGTAAAATTAATTAGTTTAATACGAGGGTAAAACGGGGGCAATCCGATGAAAAACCTGATAAAATCATTTCTTATTGTAGTAATACTACTTGTAAATTCCTGCGGAGAAGGAATAACCGAACCCGAACCGGGAAGACGGGACTATGTATGGGAGGTGGATACACTAAACTACCCGTATGCTCCTATGATAAGAATATGGGGTACCTCACCTAATAATATATGGACAATAAGCAGTGGTGAGCATGCAAAATCTATTGCACACTTTGACGGGAAATCATGGAGTGTCTTTGGAGTTGATGGTAATGCAGGTTTAACCGCTCTCTGGGGTTTTATTAATAGCAAAGTGTTTACGGGAAATATACGTGGACAGATATGGCAATATAACGGTTCTGGATGGTTTTTATTTTATCAGCTGGAGAAAGACAGACGAACAGATATTGGGATTAATAATATCTGGGGGATATCCGAGAATGACTTTTATGCTTTTGGAGCATACCCGGATAGTATGAAATTATTTAATAATAGTGTAATAGCTCATTATTACAGAGGTGAATGGAATATGCTGAATACTGGCTTTATTACAGGTCTTATTGCTAATTTATATAAGAATCAGGATAATGGAAATATATACTTTCAGGTTTTAAAAATAGGAGGATCTATACATCCCGATAGTACAATTATTTGTGAATATAGTAAGAGTGGAATAAAAAAATTATACACTAGTCTTAATATACGTGGCGAAACCGCGAACATAAGTTTGATAAATAAAGACGTTTATTTCATACTGGGAAATAGAATAGCAAAAATAAAAAACGGTAAATTTAATACAATACTTGAGATCAACAACTCCAAATTTTTACAACGACTCTGGGGAAGATCTGAAAAAGATCTATTCCTTCTCATGACTGATGGCTTGGTACATTATGATGGTAGTACATATGAATATATAATACACTTTAATAAAACTGGCGCAATAGTTTCTGGTTCTGTAATATTAGATAAAGATGCTTTTTTCTTAATACGGGAGTATCCTTATAATTTGATATATCACGGAAAACTAAAATAGGGAGGCGTTATGTAAATAGAGTCATTATGAAAGATTTTAAAAAATCTATTTGCTAAAATTATTAAAACAACGTATCCAGGCAAATATGATCATCAATATTTTGCTCTTTGTTGAATGCTTGCTATCTTAAAAGAATAGCGATGAAAACAAATTAATATAATAGCTTAGTATATTAGGAGGGTAAAATGAAGAATAAGATAAATAATAATGCTTCGTCTTTGCGAGGAGTGAGCAAAGCGAACGACGAAGCAAACTCTAATTAACCGCTGAGAGCGCGAAGAGCGCAAAGGACACAGTCTTTCCGAATCAGCCAACATTAATGAAGATGATATTCCACGCTGTCTTTCTGAACCCGCCATCGGCGGGTGAAGAATCTCAAAAATCTGTCGTGCGGATTTTTCGACATGCCGCCGTCGTGTAATTCCTCAAAATTGCCGGATAGTTTTATCATTGTGTCCCTGTGAAAAGAGAAGGGAAGTTTTCTTTTGTCTTTGAAAGATAAATGCGGCTAAAGTAATTTTTCCTTTGTACAAAAACAACAAACTAAAAACGCCGTAACGCCCGCACCAAGAACCTGCCACCGCCAGGCAGACGTCCGAACTTCAGCGCGAATTTTATAAACCCAGTAATAAAAAAATCCTCGTTAATAATTACATTTCTCGCTATTTTAAAAACAAATCAAATTCATCAATTAATAAATACGGGTTCAACATGAGCGCCAGAAAACTTTTACAAATAATTATTATCGCAGCCGTCATTCCGTTTGTTGCGGCGGCTCAGAAAAAAGACAAAGACGAAAAACGCTTTGAAATGATTTATAAAGTGGAAACAACGCCGGTAAAAAATCAGGCCAAAACCGGCACATGCTGGTCGTTTGCCACAACTTCGTTTATCGAGACCGAATTGATAAGAATGGGCAAGGGAGTTCATATTCTTTCGCCAATGTGGAACGTAAGATTTACTTATCCCTTAAAAGCCGAAAATTATATCAGATATAACGGCTTGACAAATTTCGGAATGGGCGGACAGGCGCACGACGTAATGAACGTGATCCGGCGCCATGGAATGGTTCCCGAAGAAGTTTATTCGGGTTTGAAAGAGGGCGAGAAAGAACATAATCACGCCGAAATGGACGCAGTGCTTAAATCGATTGTGAGTACTGTAGTTAAGAAAAAAGGCGGCAAGATAACTCCTGCCTGGAAGCAGTTGGTAGAATCTACGCTCGATATCTATCTGGGAGAACCGCCGGCTGAATTTGAATATAACGGGAAAAAATATACGCCTTTGAGTTTCGTCGATTCGCTCGGATTTAATCCCGATGATTATGTGGAATTGACGTCGTTTTCTCATCACCCGTTCTACGGCAAGTTCGATCTCGAAATACCCGACAATTGGAGCAAAGATTTGTATTATAACGTTCCGATAGACGATTTGATGCGCATTATGGATTACGCGCTCGAAAACGGATACTCGATTGCATGGGACGGCGACGTCAGCGAAAAAACTTTCGACAGGAAAAAAGGTATCGCCACTCTGCCAGCCGAGGAATCCGACAACGAAGAGGAAGAGAACGCTGAGGAAAATTTAATCGAAGAAACGGTTACTCAGGACATGAGGCAGGAAACTTTCGACAATCAAACTACAACCGACGACCATCTAATGCATATAGTAGGACTCGCTAAAGACGAGAACGGAAACAAATACTACTATACAAAAAATTCGTGGGGAACCAAAGATAAAAAGTATGACGGCTATTGGTATATGTCGGAAGCCTATGCAAAGTTGAAAGTGATTGCAATAATGGTGCACAAAGACGCGGTTCCCGGAGATATCAGAAATAAATTGGGTTTTTAAAGAAGCAGACTATCCGTTTTTATAAAAGATGAACATTATGTACTTGCGGAAACTTGGGAAACTAATTCTTGACTTATTAGTTTCCCATGCTTATATTGCGTGCGGCAAACAAAAAACGTTATGAGCGAAAGAGAAAGAATATTAAAAACGGCGCAGGAAAAATTCTTGCGCGAAGGATTCAGCAAGGTCTCCATGGATATGATTGCCGCAGAACTGAGGATGAGCAAAAAGACCATCTATAAATATTACGGCTCCAAAGACGAACTCCTGCAAGCCGCTGTGCAAAATTTGAAAAAAAACGTTAAGAAGAATATCGGAAAAATTCTGAACGACGAACTCCATTCTATCGAGAAAATTGTCCTGCTGATGGACACGCTTAAATCGATGGCTGCAAACAGGATGAGTGCGAATTGGATAAATGACATCCGCGTCTACAAGCCCGAAATCTGGAAAGAAATCGACGACATGCGCACTAAAATTATCAATAAACATATTTACAAAGTTTTCTTGCAAGGCATTGACGAAGGTTACATTGTCGACATTCCTCCTCAGATAATATTAGCCGTCTTTTTGAGTTCTGTTAAATCGGTTATCAATCCCGACTTTATTCTTGAAAACAGCTTTTCGTTGAAAGAAGCGGTCGATTATACCTTCGGCTTATTCATCAACGGCATCCTTACGGATAAAGGAAAAGAAGTTTATAATAAAATAACCAAAAACAAACGGTCGGAAGAAAATGAAAAAGATTTTTATTCTTCTGTTGGCAGTCTTTTTATATGGCTGCAATGATAACGGAAATAACAGTATTGTCGAATCGGGAACTATCGAATCGACCGAAGCTCTGATAAGCTCTCAGGTAAGCGGGCAAATTATCGGCTTACTTAAAGACGAAGGCGACCGGGTCAAAAAAGGCGATACGCTCTGCGTAATAGATACCTCTTCGTATAAACTGCAATTGAATCAAGCCGAGGCGGCTTTGAAAATGGCGGAAGCTCAATTGGCTTTGTTGCTAAACGGAGCGAGGAAAGAAGATATAAAACAAGCCGAAGAAGTTCTCAAACAAGCGGAAGCAAATTTCAATTCCGCCAGAACGGATTTCGAAAGAATTAAAAATTTATTCGAAACCGGAGCCGTAAATAAAAAACAGCTCGACGACGCAGAAACGCGGTATCAAATTATGTCCGCTCAATATAACTCCGCCAAAGAAAATTTGAGAAAACTCAAAAACATTGCAAGACCCGAAGAAATTAAACAAGCCGAGGCTAATGTTGAAAAAGCAAAGGCGTCGGTTAATCTTTTGAAAAAGAGTTTGAACGACTGTTTTGTAGTTTCGCCGATTGACGGATTCGTTGTAAAAAAATTTATCGAAAAAGGCGAAACGGTAACGATGCTCTCGGCGCTATTTAAAATATCAGATTTGAGCAGAGTTAAAATGTCCGTTTATATACCCGAAACCGATTTGCCTAAAATTAAACTCGGGCAAAAAGTCGACGTGGCTGTAGACGCTTATCCCGACAGAACGTTCGAAGGCAAGATAATCTATATTTCTCCAGAAGCGGAATTTACTCCCAAAAACATTCAGACAAGAGACGAAAGGACAAAACTTGTCTTCGAAGTAAAAATCGAAATTCCGAATCCGGATTTCGTTCTTAAAACGGGAATTCCCGCAGATGCAACGATTCAACTGGGCTCGCTTTGAATGAACGGAATTATTGAAATAAACAACCTTCGCCGTAATTACGGAGAAATAGAAGCGCTCCGTGGCATTTCTTTGAGCGTAAAAAAAGGTGAAATGTTCGGATTTGTGGGTCCCGACGGCGCAGGTAAAACCACCGCCATCAGGATTATGTGCGGACTTCTCAATCCTAACGGGGGAACCGTGAGGTTATTCGACAAGGATATTACAAAAGAAAGAAGCGCGGTTCAAAACAGGATCGGTTACCTCTCGCAAAAATTCAGTCTCTACGGCGATCTCACCGTCGACGAAAATATCGAATTCTTCGCCGAAATTCACAACGTAACTGATTACAAAGTAAGAAGGGACGAACTGCTCGAATTCACGAGATTAAAACCTTTCAGAAATCGACTTGCTGAAAAACTATCCGGAGGCATGAAACAAAAGCTCGCTCTTGCGTGCAGCTTGATTCATAAACCCGAAATATTGTTTCTCGACGAACCGACAACAGGCGTTGATCCCGTCTCGAGGCGAGATTTCTGGAAAATACTCGCCGATTTGATTAAAGAAAACATCACCGTTGTTATGGCTACTCCTTATCTCGACGAAGCGGAAAGATGCAGCCGGGTTGCAATGTTTAACAACGGCGAAATTATAGCTTGCGACACTCCTGACAATATAAAACGATCGATAGGTATGATGAGCCTGGAAATAGTGTGCAAACCGGTAAAAAAAGCTTACGATTTATTGGCTTCCGAAATAGACAACGACATCCAACTCTTCGGCGACAGAATCAACATATTAATAAGAAACAACGAGGAAACCGACGGCATCCTGAAAATACTGGATTCGGGAAATATTGAGGTAGCGGATAAAAGAGTGACGGAGCCTTCGATAGAAAATGTGTTTATGAACTTGATTAAGCAACGGAAGACGGACAGATGAATTACAGCATAGTAGTGGAAAATTTAACGAAAAAATTCGGCGATTTTACCGCAGTTGACAACGTTTCATTCAAGGTCGAAAAAGGAGAAGTGTTCGGATTTCTCGGCGCAAACGGAGCAGGTAAGTCGACTACCATAAGAATGTTGTGCGGCTTGCTCGAACCTACTTCGGGCGATGCTATTGTAGGAGGTTACAGTATAGTCGAACAGCCCGATAAAGTGAAACAAAGTATCGGCTATATGTCTCAGCGTTTTTCGTTGTATAACGATCTGACCATCGGGGAAAATATCGACTTCTTCGGCGGTGTGTACGGATTGGAAGGAAAGCGTCTCGAAGAACGGAAAAAATGGGCGCTCGAAATTTCTGATCTTAGGGGAAAAGAAAATGTTCTTACGGGAGATTTGCCCGGAGGTATTAAACAACGCCTTGCGCTGGGAATAGCCGTAATTCATAAACCAGAAATTTTGTTTCTCGACGAACCGACCAGCGGCGTCGATCCGATTTCGAGAAGAAATTTTTGGGATCTGATTAACCGGTTTTCCGACGAAGGAACTACCGTGCTCGTTACCACTCATTACCTGGAAGAAGCCGAATATTGCAACGATATTATTCTTATCAATGCGGGTAAGTTGATTGCGGAAGGAAATCCTCAAAAACTCAAAACCGATTATCTCGACGGCAATGTTTTTGAAATCGAAACCGAAGCGCCTGTCGAGTTGATGGAAATATTGCGGAATGGGGAGTTTGTAATCGACGTTTCGATCTTCGGTAAGAAAATTCACGTCATTACTGAAAAACAATTTCGTGATGCCCGTGCGATAGAAAAATACTGCAATCAAAAAGAAATTAAAGTCGACAATATAACGCGCATTGTTCCTACTTTGGAAGACGTATTCATTCATTTGCTGGAACGCGGTAATAAATATGTTCAACAGAATTAGAGCCATAGCCATAAAAGAAACGCGGCAATTGCTGCGCGACGTACGAATGATGGGAGTAATTTTCCTTTTCCCGGTTTTCCTGCTCGTCGTATTCGGATATGCGATTAATTTCGACGTGCGGCATATACAACTGGCTGTGCTGGACAAGGATAATTCGGCTGAAAGCCGCGCTTTCGTTAATTCTCTTTTGAGCACGGATTATTTCGATCTGGTTACGCATCTTAAATCGGACGCTGAAATTAAAGATTATCTCGACAGAAAAAAAGCGCAATGCATTGCCGTTATACCGAGGAATTTTTCAAAAAGGATTAACAGAAACGAAAGCGCCGGAATTCAGTTTCTTATAGACGGAGTCGACGGCAACACTGCCACAATAATTATGAATTACGTCAACGCCGCCGCTGCGGGATATTCCAATAAGCTCAATTATGAATTTCTTTCTTCGAGAGGAATTAAATTATCCTCGCCAATTACGCTCGAGCCCCGTTTCTGGTTCAATCCCGATTTGAACTCTACGCGGTTTCTTATTCCCGGATTAATCGGCATGATATTGATAATAATCGCCGTCGTTACAATTTCGTTGTCGATTGTAAGAGAAAAAGAGCGCGGCACAATTGAACAATTGAACGTGTCTTCGATAAACATTCCCGAACTTTTAACAGGCAAAGCAATTCCGTACATCATTATTGCATTTATAAACGCGGGCGTAATACTGACGGCAGGATATCTCTTTTTCGGAATTGCGATTAAAGGAAGTTATTTCTGGCTGCTGGTTAGCACTTTGTTCTTTCTCGCAGCGTCTATCGGTATCGGAATTCTGGTATCGGTTATTGCCGATACGCTGCAAGTGGCGTTTCAGGTAGGCACGTTGGTGTCGCTTTTGCCGTCGATGCTCCTGTCGGGTTTTGTGTTTCCGATTGAAAGTATGCCTTATATTATTCGGGTTTTTTCAAATGTTACTCCTACGAAATTTTATATTGTTTGTCTTCGTTCGATTTTACTGAAAGGAGCGGGAGTAGAAGTTTTCTGGGAACAACTTTTGTACATGGCGATTTTTACGATTATAGTCGTATTTGCGGCATCGAAAATTTATTATAAAAAACAACTGAAGGAATTAAACGGTTGAACGGAAAAGGATTCGCTACGGTAATCCATTTTATTAAAAAGGAATTTCAACAGCTTAAGCGGGATCCGAAAATGTTTGCAATTGTTCTTGTGGCTCCCGTTCTGCAGACGATAATTCTCGGATATGCCGCTACTTTTGATGTGAATAATGTCGATTTTTATCTGCTTGACAGAGACAGGTCTTCTTCGAGCCGTAAGTACGTGGAAAAGATTGTAAATTCGGGTTACTTTACAATAAAAGGTGTTGTTGAAAATTACGATGATGCAGAAAATGCAATTATGAGCGGTAATGCCGTGATGGGATTGATTATTCCGAGAGATTTTGAAAAAGATATTGAAAACAATTCGGGCGCTGAAGTTCAGATTCTTCTTGACGGTTCTGACGGAAACAAAGGCTCTATAGCTTTCGGGTATATTCAGGCGATTACTGCCGATTATGCAAAAAATATCTTTCTGGAAAAAATCGAAAGGAAAGGTATTAGAGCGCCGTTAAAATCGGTTAATGCCGAAACCAGAATCTGGTACAATCCGGAGTTAAAAACGCGCGTGTTTATGGTGCCGGGTATTACGGCTTTGCTGTTAATGATTGTTACAACTCTGCTGACTTCGCTTGCCATAGTAAAAGAAAAAGAATTCGGAACGCTGGAACAGTTGATCGTAACTCCGATTAAACCGTGGCAAATGATTCTCGGAAAAATACTGCCGTTTACAATACTCGGTTTTGTTATGGTTCTGCTTGTAAATTCCGTCATGGTCTTTTGGTTCGGAATTCCGATAAGGGGCAGCATCCTTTTTTTCCTGTTTGCCTCGTTGCTCTTCATTCTTTCCACATTGGGCATAGGACTTTTCATTTCTACAATTTCAAAAACTCAGCAACAGGCAATGATGGTAACGGTTTTCGGCGCGATGATGCCGATGATTTATCTGTCGGGTTTCGTCTTTCCCATTGAAAATATGCCAAAGATAATTCAGTATATCACATATATCATTCCCCTTAAATATTTTATTACCATAATACGCGGAGTTATTCTCAAAGGGATAGGCATTGCAGAACTGTGGCGGGAAACTCTGATACTGGCTGCAATGGGAATTACAATACTTTTTCTTGCATCCAAAAGATTCCGTAAAAGACTCGAATAAATTTGACATTATTGCGTTATAAACATAAGTTGTCAATCGTTTAATGGGAGATTAAATGAAAAAGACAGGCTATTTGTTATTGATGTTTTCGCTGATTGCAGTTATGTCCTGCAATAAAGAAAATCCGTTTGAACCGGAAATCGAAATTATAAAAAAATACGAAGTGGTTTTTGTCTCCGACAGAAACAGCGGCGGAGAAACGAGCCTGGAATTGGGCGACAAAACCGAACTGTTTAACACGGGACTCGACAGCATTTCCCAAAAGAGATTGACGTTTAATCAAACGTGGGATTTCGATCCGGTTTATTCGCCGGACGGATCTAAAATTGCATTTACGGCTTACGTCAGCGAGTCAAACTCGAATATAATTTTATACGACCTTGCCGCGAAAACCCAAACAATATTGAGCGAAGGACGCAAGCCCGTTTATTCGAGGGACGGGAGTAAAATTGCGTTTCTTACCGGAGAAAGTATCGGGATTGTCAACAGTAACGGCTCTAACAAAGTTGTATTGGATTTGCCTGATGGAAAACCGGTTTCGGTTAATTTTTCGCCCGACGGCGCACGCCTGATCTTTGTTCTGCAGAACGGCAATTTTTCCGATATTTATTCCGTTGCCGTTAACGGCGCGGGCTTGAATAAGATTACAGACACCGAAGATTACGAAGTGTATTGTAATTATTCCCCCGACGGATCCCGCATTGTCTCGGTAGCTTATACAAATACCGTTGCGCAGATTTTCATAATGAATGCCGACGGCTCTAACAGAATACGTTTAACGAATACTAAGGAATGGAACAACAAACCGGTATTTACGCCGGACGGCGGCGAAATTATTTTTGTAAGCAACAGAAACGGCAGGTCGGAAATTTTTGTGATGAATTCCGACGGAAGCAATCAAAGGCAGCTTGTTAGCTTTTCGGATTTTGCCGACGACCCTGTAATTTCTTCGGACGGTAAAATCGTAGCCGTTACGGTAGATAACGGAATAAAGAAGAATCTCTGGTTTTATAACAGAGAAACCGGACAACTAAGCGAGATGCCCGGTTTCAATGCGAATAATTTTTCTCCGGATTTTAAACCCGTATCGGATTGAGAATTATTTTATTCTTGTGTAATCCATTTCGAACATCAATACTTCGGAGCCGTCGGGCATAACGCTGTACATTTCGAATTTATGATTGTTTTCGTCTATTATTTTAGTGACGGATTTGATTTTGGAATCCTCTCCCGAAGCCGGGTCGACGGTCGTACCGTAATATGTGAGAGTTTTTGTATCCTGATCGAGATTGCCCTTGAGCACGGTCACGCCGGTTCCCATATTGTCGATCCAGACGCTGACAAACTCTTTCTTGGCATTGTCGTATGCGTCAATACCCATGCCTTCCATCGGCATTCCCATCATGTCGCTTTTAAAAGTCGACTTCAGGTATCTGCCGCCCATAATCATTTCGAATTTTGCGGTTCCTTCGCTTTTCATTTCCTGACCGCCCTGACCTTTCATTGTCATTACGGTCTTCCAGTCGCCTGCCATTTTCGACAGCATTTCGTGCATCGGACCCGGAGTCATATATTTCATCCAGGCTTCCATTGCCGCCGGGTCGTCCTGTCCGTAAGAAATTCCTGATAAGAATACGATTAATGATAGTAACGAAATAATTTTTTTCATAGTATTTCCTTTCGATGTTTTAAATGATTAATAACTTAGTCAATATATCGCTCAAAAAAAAGAAAAATAGTAGGCTTAGTATTCAATTTGAAATATAAATTGCGTATGTTATCAGCGGTTCAAAAAAGGGATTTCAGAGATGATTAAGAAGATGTTTGCGGCGCTTATCTTGTCGGCTGTTGTCAGTTCTTGCACGGTATTAATGCTTAAGCCGGCGGATTTTTCCTGGCCTGTCGAATCGGTTCTTACGGTTGACGAAAACGGGTACGTGCATGAAAAGCGGTATTCTATTTCGATAAATCTAAATCCTCTTTTCTTCGAAGAAACCGGCGATTCGTCGAATACCGCCAATAAGCAGGTGAGAATAATAAGGGATTCCGAAGGATTCTATTATATTACTTCGCAGGGATTCAAAAATGTTTATTTGTTCTTGCCGGCAGAAAGCGGAATGAAATTATACAAAAAAATAAATATTTACGCAGATAAAACACTTGAAAATCCCGCGATGAATCAGCGTCCGCCTTATATCGAATTGATCGACGCTCAAAACAAATTTCTAATGAATAAAGCCGGCGTTGCGAGGTAAAGATGAAAAGATTAATTCTAATCATTCTGTTATTGTCGGTAACTTACAATAATTACTTTTCCCAGTCCGATTATGAAATCGTCAGGTCGTTCAAGGAAAAGTACAACCAATTGATGGATGAAATTAAAAAGGCAGAATCGCTCGACGTTTGCAATTCGATATACGGCCGCGCGGCGGATTTACGGGAAGAATATTTAAAACACAAGTCTTTGCTCGACGACTCGCTTTATCCTGAAAATTTCGAATCGTCTTTCGAAAAACTGTTTAGCGCAATCTCGCTCCGTCAAAATGAATTCAGTCAAATTACCGAACTGAAAACGGAAATTGTTAACCTGAAATCTGAACTGACTGAACTGAATGATCAAAATAAAGATTTGCTCGTCAAAATAAACGCGCTCCGGCGTCAGGCGGATAAAGACGCCGCCACAATTGCGGCGCTCAATAATTTGATCGCTCAATTGAAAAGCAATCTCGAAAAAAGAGACCTGCTGATACGCGATATTATCGATTCGCTTGTTCTGGACTTTGCCAAAACCTCCTCGACGTTGAACGAAGCCGAAAAAGTAGGTTACAGGGTTAAAATCGAAAACGCCGAACTGTTTTTTAATATCGAGAGAACATTGACGGATAATATCCAGTTTATGAGAGTCACAGAACTAAAACCGGAAGACCTTGTAGAAATTAAAAAACAACAAACGGAGTTTAATAAACTGTGGCGAAGAATTTCGCCTAAACTGAGCGAAATTTATCTGGAAAAGAAAGAAAAAGAAGAGCAACTGGCGAATATCAATAATCTTTTCTACGAATGGAAAAGCAGAATCGACAAGGAAATCTGGAACTCGATTTACGTGGAATTCAGGTCGAAAGAATTGCCGCTTCTGCCTTTCAATAACGGAGAGGAATTTGTATACAGCGTCAAATCGTTTGTGGAAGATGAAATAAAGAATATGGAAGTAAAAGGCAAAGACAAATCTTACGAGGTTTTTAAAACTTTTGCCGATTCTGTTTATTACGACAAAGTGCTTCCGGAATGGATTCCCGTTTTGATCGAACACAACATGTTGACGGAAGCGGACAAAGACACAATCGAAGCGCAGCTGATTGACTGGAAAAATAAATTAGGTCCCGAAGAAGGATTTAAATGGTACTACTGGGCAGTAATTTTACTGGCGGCGGGAATAGCGGGATATTTGATATTCTACGGCAGACGTAAAACATACGGATTGAATAGTTAATCGATATAAATCCTCGGCACGCGCGTGTTTATGTTTGTCAGAATTTCGTAAGGAATTGTTTCTGCCCAGCGGGCAAGGTCTTCAACCGTTATTTCGCTCTTGCCCTGTTTGCCTATTAATATAACTTCGTCGCCGTTGTACGCCGAATCGCTTTCAATATTAACAACTATTTGATCCATCGAAATGGTTCCGATGACCGGATATTTTTTCCCGTTAATAATTACGTTTGCTTTGCCGGACATTCTTCTCATGTAGCCGTCGCCGTATCCTACGGGAACAGTTACAGCTCGAACATTCTTGTCCCCGACCCATTTTGAACCGTAGCCAACTGGGTGCCCCGCTTTAATAACTTTAAAATAGATAACGAGAGATTTCCAGGTGAGGGCGGGTTTAACTTCGATTGTTCTGTTGATTTCCTGCGAAGGATAGACGCCGTAGAGCATTATGCCGGGTCTGACCATATCCAGATTGGCTTCGGGCAATTGGAGAATTCCGCCCGAATTGGATATATGCCTGATGATATTACCGTAGTCGAGCCGCTCGAAATAATCGAGAGACTCCGTAAATCTCTCGAACTGTAATTTCGTGTAATCGGTATTGCCATTGTCCGCATTGGCAAAATGCGAATAAATTCCTTCTATCTCGATGTTTTTCAGTTTTACCGCTTCTTCGAAGAATTTGGGCGCGTTGTAATAATGAACGCCGATGCGTTCCATGCCCGTGTCGATTTTCAGATGCACTTTAGCTATTGTGTTTTGTTTGCGTGCTTCGCTGTCTATCTGACGCGCTTTGTCGATCGACGAAGCAGTCATTGTAAGATTGTATTTGAGGAACGTCGGTATTTGATTTCCCCAGATGCCGCCGAGAACAAGAACAGGCGTCTTAATTCCCTGCTGACGCAGCAGTATTCCTTCTTCCAGAAATGCAACGCCGAGGTAATCGGCTCCTTCTTTTTCGAGCGTCTGCGCAATCTTAATTAATCCGTGTCCGTAAGCGTTGGCTTTTAATATCGGCATCACTTTCGAAGGCTTGACCGCTTCCTTTATTCTGCGGAAATTTTCTTTTATTATTTTAAGATCGACTACCAAATGCGTCGGTCTGATTACGTCGTCCAAACTGATAACGGGGTGGTTTTCCATTATAAATTGTTTTTATTTGTAGGGTAAAAATAAGATTTCTTGTGTAAAGAAAGTAACTCAAAACAGCGAGGAAAGAAAGATGGAAATACCATTGGTAGAATTGATCGGCTATATAGCGTCGGTATTGGTAGCCGTATCGTTGATGATGAGTTCGATAGTAAAACTCAGGATTATAAACTTTCTCGGTTCGGTAATTTTTACGATTTACGGTATAATAATAAACGCTTATCCGGTGGCGCTTGTCAACGGATTTATTGCAATCGTCAATATCTATTATCTGGCCGAAATATTTTCCCGGAAAGAATACTTCGACATTCTCGAGGTAAAACACGACTCCGATTTTCTCGGTTATTTTTTGAAATTTCACGAAAAGGAAATAAAGAAATATATACCGACTTTTTCGTTCGATCCCCGGCCGGACTGGACGATTATTTTCGTATTGCGAAATTCCGTTCCTGCGGGATTGGTTTGCGCGGAATCCCTCCCGGGCGACGCTCTGTCGGTTAAACTTGATTATGTAATTCCGGGGTATCGCGACTTTAAAGTGGGCAAATTCGTATTTCAAAATTTCTTCAAAAAGAAAAACATTAAAAAAATTATTAGCGAACCGGGAAATAAAGCGCACATGAAGTATCTGAAAAAAATGGGATTCGTAGAAACGGAAGAAGGCAAATTCGAATTAATTTTGCGGGACTGATATTGGACGTTTCAATACTTTACGAAGATGAAAATCTGATTGCTGTAAACAAGCCCGAAGGCGTGGCATCGATTCCTGAAAGCGACAAATCGGTTGCGAGCCTATATCATTTTTTGTCGGAGAAATATTCGAAGAAGATTTTTACGGTGCACCGGCTGGACAAAGAAGTAAGCGGGGTAATACTTTATGCGTTAAACAGCGAGACTCACAGGGAGTTGAATCTTCTTTTTGAAAGCAGAAACGTGCAAAAAACTTATAAAGCGCTTGTTATCGGAAAACCCGAATATGAGGAAGGAATTGTAGATTATCCGCTTCGCCAGTTCGGATCGGGTCGTATGGGTGTTGACAAAAAAAACGGCAAGCCGTCGGAAACTTATTATAGCGTATTAAATTATTATAACGCCCACGCCCTTTTAAAATTACAGCCGTTTACGGGCAGACGGCACCAGCTGAGGATTCACATGTATTCAATCGGCTGTCCCATTGCGGGCGATTTGAAATACGGCAATCGAGAAATTCAAAAAAAATATCCCCGCCTGATGCTGCATGCGGAGTCAATAAGTTTCGAATACGGAGGCAGAATTTTTAAGATTACGGCAAAACCGCCCGATTCGTTCACCCGGGTTCTTGAAAAGATTAACGATAATTTTATTCTGTGATCCGACATCATTTCTTTTGTTTTGCTAAATTTGCAAGTTAAATAGAGGAAATTTATGATAGACCCGAAAATATTTTACAGAAAACTCGATTCACTGCTGGCTAAAATCGGCACAGAAAAATCGGGCGAGGATTTTCTGTTTACAATTGTGCAGGAACTCGAAAAGACTTTCGGGGAAGATTTACATATTTGCAACGGACGCATCTATGTGGAACAGGACGATAAATTCGTGCTCGTTTCGCCAAAGGAAAACAAGAAAAATTATTTGACGGAAATACCCGTCGATTCCGACCCCCTGCAGGCTTTGCTTAAGTCGAAGACCTATATTTTCGACGATCCGAATTTTACTATCGATTCCACGGTTTTGTTAAAAAAAGATTACAGAATACCTGCGGCTATTAGCGTTAAAAGTCCGGAGAACAGATGGATTTTCGTCTTCGAATTAAAAAGCGGATGGATACGGGAGGAAATCGAATTTTGTTTTAACGCCGTAAGAACCGTTCTGAATTATCGCCTTACTTCCGAAGCCGTTAAAAGCGAAATGGAACAGGCGGTTCAAATTCAACAGAGTTTGCTGCCCGTTAATATGCCGGAAGTGGAAGGACTTCAAATTGCCGCGAGGTCGGTGCCGGCAGAATTGGTAGGCGGCGACTTCTACGATTTTTTTGATTTCGACGACGATGTATTCGGAGTTTGCGTCGGCGACGCAAGCGGACACGGTTTGCCCGCGGCTCTCCTTGTGCGCGACGTTGTTACCGGTCTGAGAATGGGTCTCGAAAAACATATGAAAATGGTCTACACTTTCAAGAAACTTAACAATGTGATTTATCGCAGCGTTTATTCGACCAGTTTTGTATCGCTCGTTTATGCCGAAATAGAAAAGAACGGAAACATATTATACGTTAATGCGGGTCATCCCTCGCCTTTGATTTATGACGGACAGGAATTCAGAGAAATGCCGTCGACGGGATTGGTTTTCGGAGCCTTGCCCGAAATTCAACTTCACAGAGGCTATGCTTATCTTAAACCTGACGACTTGATGGTGCTTTACAGCGACGGTATTATCGAAAGAAAAAACGGCAAACAAAACGACTTCGACGTTACTGGTCTTAAAAAAATTATTGAACGGCATTACGATAAAACTCCGGAACAATTAATCGAAATCATTTTTGATACTCTATACGTCTACGGCGGAAAAAAAGATTGGGAAGACGACGCTACGGTTGTTGTAATAAAACGAACGGCATAAAACGGATGAGAAAGTATTACGAAGTACTGAAAGAAAATTTAAAGGTATTTAATACAAAAAAAATACTCGACTACGATTACACCAGTTACGTAGTTTATTCCGTAATTATGGGAATCGTAGTCGGATTTGCAACGGTAGTATTTCACGAATCGATTGATTTCTTTAACGAACTCTTTTTCAAACAAACTGCAAACGGTCTTTATTTCCTGGGCGCCGCAGCGGTTATAGCTCTGCCGGCTATCGGCATGTTAATTCAGAGTTTAATGATATACGGAGCTCCCGATATTGCAAAGAATCGCGGCGTGGTGGAAGTTATCAAAGCCGTTGCAACAAAAGGGTACCGCATACCTCTGCGTAATACGATTTTCCATTTTATTGCTCCTGTTATTAGTATCGGTTCGGGTAATACTGTCGGTCCCGAAGGACCGGCTGCGCAATTGGGCGGCGGATTGGCTAATAAACTCGCTTATCTTTTCGGTCTTTCCGAAACAAAGAAAAAAGTGTTGACTGCTGCGGGCGCCGGCGCCGCAATAGCGGCTATCTTTAACACTCCGATGGGCGGCATTTTTTTTGCTTTGGAAATTGTGCTTTTAAATGAATTCTCTACGTCGACGTTTCCCGCTTTGATACTATCTTCGGTAACTTCGAGCGCCGTATCGCGGGCATTCCTCGGGAATAAATCGATTTTTCATTTTCATTCGCCCCAGGTGGGAGATTATCTGAATCTTTATTACTATGCTATACTCGGAGTGATTGCCGGATTGTTGTCCCTCTTTTTTATAAGATATTCAAATTCGCTCGACAGTATTATCAATAAAAAGATTTTGAAAAAAGTCCCGCGCTGGGCTCTTATGACTTTTGTCGGACTTGTTATGGGTGTTGCGGGCTATTTCTACAAAGATATTTTCGGCATCGGCTATAACGGAATTAATCATATTTTATCGAGTTCGCTCACGTGGCAGGTAGTGGCTGTTTTGTTAATATTGAAGTTTTTACTTGTGCCGATGGTATTGAACTCCGGCGGCTTCGGGGGAATATTTGCGCCGTCGCTGTTTATGGGAGCCTGTCTCGGATTCCTCTATGGCACGGGACTAAATTACATGTTCGGCTATCAGTTTGACACTACCGCGTTCGTATTGGTCGCAATGGGAGCCGTGCTAGGCGGAGTGAATTTCATCCCGATTTCTTCGATACTTATAATTTTTGAAATGACGAAGGACTACTCGTTTATCCTGCCGTTAATGCTCGCCGTTGTAACAAGCACTATGATTGTTCAAATTGTGTTAAAAAAATCGATACACGAACATCATCTCGAAAAGCAGGGCTACAGAGTTTCGGCTAAAGGCGAAATTAATTTGCTTAAATCGTTGACGGCTAAACAGGTAATGAAAAACGACATCGTACTAGTTAAGGAAGATACCCCGCTGCCGGAAATAGTTAAGCATCTTATTGAAAGCGCTCATAATACTTTTTACATGATCGACGAAAATGGAAAAATTACGGGCACAATTACCGAAGCCGAATTGAGACCGATAATTACTGAATACGAGCATCTTAGAAATGTTCTGGTGGCAAGGGACGTGGCTTCTTCGTCGGTTACGTTAATAAGCGAAAACGAAACGCTCGATTCCGTGCTAAAAAAATTCGAAGCAAAAGACGCCGACGAATTTCCTGTCGTAAGTAGCTCGGACGAAAATAAAATTCTCGGAACTATAAGCCGTCACGACGTTATTGCCGCTTATAATAAAGAAAGTCTCAAAACCGATATTGTGGAAGGATTGTCTCACGAGCTTTTAACAATATCAAAAATTAAGAAGACCCAGGTTTTTGAGGGCTATTCAATATTGGAAAAAACCGCTCCTCCCGAATTCGTGGGCAAATCGCTTACCGAGCTTAAAATTAGAAGCCGTTACGGATTGGAGGTGCTTGTAGTAAAGAATACCAATTCCCCGTTTGACGAAAACGGTAAAGATGTGGTCGTTCCGGACCCGAATTACATTATAAGGGAAGGGGACGAATTAATTCTGTTCGGACGCGACGATAAAATTGAGGAAGCGCTCCAGTGGTAAAATTTATTCTGAACTATTTACTGGGAATTCGGCGTCAATTACGGTTTGTTTTAAAGTGATTATTCTGCGTTGCACTGATAAATTTAATACTAACATTGTGGTGTCATGTATAAAATATACATCCCGTTATTTTTTTATTTATGCCTTCTATTGACGGCGTGCCAGTCCGAAGCAGAATATTACAAAATAGATTGGTCGGTAAAACTCAGCATACCCGAACCGTCCGGACTGACATACGACACATCGCGCGATAAACTCTGGTGCGTAAGCGACGAATCCAACAAACTATACCTGTTGAGCGCGAACGGGGAAATACTGAACAGCATCGAAATTCCCGACCGCGACCTGGAAGGAATAACTATAGTAAACGATTCTACTCTTGCGGTTCTGAGCGAGGAAAGCCGGAAAGCGGTTTTCGTATCCGCAAAAGGAGAAGTTATCGATAGAAAACCTTTGTTCGACAACGGCGTTTTCAATAACGGACCGGAAGGAATCGCATACGATGCGGATAATAAAACATATTGGGTGGCAAACGAAAAAAATCCGGCTTTGATTATCGAATACGACAGTCTGTTTAACGAAACAGAAAGAAAAGAAATTGATTTTGTAAGAGACGTTTCGGGATTGTTTTACGACAATGTTGATAATTCTGTCTGGATGATCAGCGACGAAGACAAGAAAATTATAAAGCTCGATCCGGAGCTGAATGTAATTGAATCGTACAATGTCAATATTCCTCAGATGGAAGGAATCGCAATCGATCATAATAATGATATGATTTATATAGTTTCGGACAAGGAAGAAAAATTATACGGACTGAAGCTGAAATGAAAGAAACAGAATGGACAAAAGAAAAAGTTTTGAATATCCTTTCGTCGAAGAATAACGAAAAGAATAAAGCCGGGATGGCGAGATACGGCATCAAGGTTGAAAGGGCATTCGGCATAAGCGTAAATGAATTGAGGGAAATAGCAAAACGGATAGGAAAGAATCACGAGCTGGCTGGTGAACTGTGGAAATCCGGTTATCACGAAGCAAGGCATCTGGCGGTTATGATTGAAGAAGCCGGAAAGGTGACCGGAACCCAAATGGACAAATGGGTTAGCGATTTCGATTCGTGGGATATATGCGACGGAACGTGCATACATCTGTTCCGCAAGACGCCTTACGCTTACGAAAAAATCGACGAATGGAAGAAACGCGACAAAGAATTTGTGCGCCGCGCTGCTTTTGCAATGATTGCCACGCTTGCAGTACACGATAAAAAGATGGAAGACGGTAGATTCGAGAAGTATTTCAACGACATAAAAAGATATTCGGTTGACGAAAGGAATTACGTTAAAAAAGCCGTCAACTGGGCGTTGCGGCAGATAGGCAAAAGGAACAGACGCCTGAACGAACTTGCAGTCGTTGTAGCGTCTGAACTAAAGAATTCCGGTTCTAAATCCGCCAGGTGGATTGGCGGCGACGCTTACAGGGAATTAACGAAACCGGAAGTTATAAAGCGCTTGAAATAGATTCCCCGCTTATTTTTAATTAAACGGTTTCGACCGTATACCGGCAAATTATTCGTCTACTTCCAGATTGACGAGTTTTGCGGTAACCCCGGGCAGTACGGAAAGTTTTCTTTCGAGCTCCTCTTTCTTCTCGTCTTCACCGACTAATTCGAGCATTATTAAACCGCTGTCCGAGCAATTTTCCAGAACGCCGTCATGAATTCCGAGCCGCGTTTTTATCATGCATCCCCAAGCGGTCAGAATCTGTTGCACTTTAACGGCTTCCTCTTTCCGTTTGCCTACGAGCACCAACAATATCGATTTTTTCATAAATCCCTCCGCTAATATTAAATAAGACATACATGTGCAAATAAAATAAAAAATATATTCGTAATCAAGATTTGCATAATTATGCATAATTATGTATAATTATGCTTTACAAAACGGAGAGATTTGTGATAAACGTTTCGATAGCGGGAGCGGCCGGCTATTCCGGAGCGGAGCTGATTAAGTTATTGCTGCGGCATCCCGGCGTTAAAATAGATAAACTGTTCGGGCATTCTACGGCGGGAAAAAAAATCGACGAAGTTCATCCGTCGCTTAAATCAATTCTCGCGCAAGAAATTGTCTCTTTTGACTCGTCGTCGTTGGAAGGAACAGACCTGCTGTTTGTGGCTCTCCCTTCGGGAGAAGCTCAGTCGATTGTCGCCGATGCAGTCAAAAATAATGTTAAAGTAATCGACCTCGGCGGTGATTTCAGACTCAACGACGTGAATATTTATAAAAAATACTATAAGCGCGAACATTCGGCTCCTGAATTGTTGGGTAAGGCGGTGTACGGATTGCCCGAGTGGAATTCGAATGAAATAACGAATGCAAAAATAATCGCAAATCCCGGCTGCTATCCTACGAGCATTCTGCTGCCGTTGATTCCTCTTTTAAAAGAAAACTTTATTAATCCGGATTTTGTTTCGATAAACTCTTACAGCGGAACTTCAGGCGCGGGAAAGTCGGTCAATCTTTCGATGATATTCAGCGAAGTCAACGAGAATGTAAGAGCGTATAAAGTCGGGGTTCATCAGCACATTCCGGAAATTGAACTGTATCTCCAAAAATTTGGCGATAAAATGCCTGACTTTACTTTTGCGCCCCATCTTATGCCGATTACGAGAGGCATTTATACGACAATTCATTGCAAAACCAATAATTCGACCGGCTTTGCCAATGTCGAAGAAATATATGAGAAATATTATTCCGATAAACCCTTTGTCAGATTTCTCGGAGATGAAATACCTGAAATCAAAAATGTTGTCTACACTAATTTTTGCGACATCGGCGTAGCTAAAACTGGCGACAACTTGATCATTATGTCCGCAATCGACAATCTTATAAAAGGGGCTGCCGGACAGGCAGTACAAAATATGAATCTAATTTTTGATTATGATCAAACAACGGGATTATTATGAACGAAAACAAGCATATGGAAATTGTGTCGGATAAAGAGATGAAATCCGGAATAACCGCTCCAATGGGTTTTCTAAGCGCCGGTCTTCACTGCGGCATTAAAAGATACAAAAAGGACCTGGCTTTGATTGTTTCTGAAAAGCCGGCTGTGGCGGCGGCAATTTTTACTCAAAACAAAGTTCAGGCGGCGCCGGTGATTCTATCCAAAAAGCATTTGAACAATGGGGATAAATTCCGCGCAATTATAGTTAACAGCGGTAATGCAAACGCATGCACCGGAGAACGGGGAATGAAGGATGCTGCAGAAATGGCTGCTCTGACCGCATCAGCTTTGAATATAGAACCCGAAGAAGTCTTTGTCTCTTCAACGGGAGTCATAGGCGAACCGTTGCCGATGGAAAAGATAAGAACCGGAATAGACAAAATAGTCGATATGCTTTCGGACGACGATTCGAACGCGGCGGCGGAAGCAATTATGACCACGGACACATTTCCTAAATTTATTTCGGTTGAGTTCGAAGTGAACGGCAAAACAGGAACCATCGGAGGCATTGCAAAAGGCTCCGGTATGATTCACCCAAATATGGCGACGATGTTGGCTTTTATAACGACAGACGTTCAGGTAGAAAAAAATTATTTTCAATCTGCATTGAAAAAAACCGCCGACAAAACGTTCAACAGAATTACAGTTGACGGCGATACAAGCACAAACGATATGGTGATCGCGTTGGCAAACGGACTATCGGGCGTGGAGATAAAAGAAGACGACGGAAGCGCTGATGTTTTTGAATCGGTTCTGTTCGAGGTAATGAAAAAACTCGCCGTCGATATTGTAAAAGACGGCGAGGGAGCTACAAAATTAATCGAAATAGTTGTTGAAGGAGCTTTATCGGACGACGATGCATTGAAAGCGGCGCGCAGCGTGGCTCATTCCCCTCTTGTCAAAACAGCCGTTCACGGCGAAGACGCAAACTGGGGAAGAATTTTAGCCGCCGTTGGATATTCAGGCATCGAATTCAATCCTGACAATTTCGAAATATATATCAACGGTACCTGCATCCTTGGCAAAAATTACGACGTAAAACTTTCGATCGAAGAAGCCAACAAAACCCTGAAACCGAACGAGATTGAATTGTTGATAAAATTGAACGAAGGCTCCGGAAAAGCCAATTACTGGACTTGCGACCTGTCGGAAGAATATGTCAAGATAAACGGGAGTTACAGAACATGACGCTGCCTAAATTCAGAAAAGAAGACGTGTTGGTGGAAGCGCTGCCTTATATTCAGGAATTCGAAAGCAAAACTTTTGTGATTAAATACGGCGGCGCAGTGATGGAAGAGGAAAATCTCAAGCAGATGGTTGCGCAGGATGTTACTCTGCTGCGCAAGATCGGAATTAATGTAATTGTAGTACACGGAGGCGGCAAAGAAATCACCTCGCTTTCGAATAAACTCAATATCAAAACAAATTTTGTAAACGGTCAAAGATATACCGACCAAGATACGATAGGCGTCGTTCAGATGGTGCTTGCCGGACAAATAAACAAGGATATTGTAAGAAGAATTAATATGCACGGCGGCAGGGCGGTAGGCGTAAGCGGTATCGACGGCAACTTGCTCGGCGTAAAAAAATACGAAAAAGAAGACCTGGGTCTCGTAGGCGAAATCGAAAATGTAAACGACAGATTCCTTGCGAATTTGATGAAAGACGGTTATCTGCCGGTTATAGCTCCGGTTGGCGTGGATGAAAAAGGCACAATTTACAATGTTAACGCAGATATAGCCGCCTGCCACATTGCAGGCGCGGTGAATTCTTCCAAATTGGTATTCATGACAGACGTCGAAGGCATTAAAAACGGCGACAAACTTCTAACGCATCTTACGCGTTCCGAAGCGCAAAAGATGATTGACGAAGGAATTATCAACGGCGGTATGATTCCAAAGGTAGAATCAGCTTTCAGAGCTCTCGACTCGGGCGTAAAAAAAGTTCACATTATCGACGGCAGAATTCCTCATGCGCTCCTGCTCGAAATTTTTACTAAAGAAGGCGTGGGAACGGAAATAGTAGACGAATAAATAAAGGTAAATCATGGGAAGAAAATTAGAGGAAATTCAAAAACGTCATTCGTTGATTAAATCGATTATTACTTCGCAGGAAGTTTTTAATCAGACTCAGCTCGGCAAATTATTGAGAAGCAAAGGAATTAGAGTGACACAGGCTACCCTTTCGAGGGATTTGAATGAATTGGGCGTGGTGCGCGTACCGACTTCTAAAGGTCTTGTTTATCAGATTAATCACGAAGGCGGCGAGAGCGCTCTTAAGAATTATATTTCCGAAGAAGTCCTCTCCATCGAATCGAACGAATGTATGATTCTTGTTAAAACATTTTTGGGACGCGCTCAGGGCGTAGCAGTTCAAATTGACAGGGAAAATTTGCCCGATGTGTTGGGCACAATAGCCGGCGACGATACGATTATTGTCGTCCCGAAATCCACAAAAAACATCAAAAAAGTAATCGAAGAATTAAAAACATTATTAGGAATAGAAAAATGAGCAAACAGAAAATTGTAGTGGCGTATTCCGGCGGACTAGATACTTCGGTAATGGTTCACTGGCTCAAAAAAAATTACGACGCGGATATTATTACTTTTACGGGCAATCTGGGTCAGTCCAAAGAATTAATCGGTCTTGAAGAAAAAGCTCTAAAATCCGGGGCTTCCAAAGTATATATTGAAGATTTAACGGAAGAATTTTTGACCGATTATGCATTTCCCGCACTCAGATCGGGAGCACTTTACGAAAACGCTTATCCGATGGCAACTGCAATCGGCAGACCGCTTCTTGCCAAAGCGCTGGTCGATGTGGCTCTTAAAGAAAATGCGACGATGGTTGCTCACGGATGCACCGGCAAAGGGAACGACCAGGTTCGATTCGAAGTCTCCGTCGGCGCGCTGGCTCCCGACCTTAAATGTATTGCTCCTCTAAGAACATGGGAATTCAAATCCCGCGAGGAAGAAATTGAATATGCCAAAGCAAACAACATTCCCGTTGCAATCACAAAAGACAATCCTTATTCGATAGACGACAATATCTGGGGAACGGCAATCGAATGCGGCATTCTAGAAGATCCGATGCAGGAACCGCCCGAAGATGCCTATCTTCATACTGTTTCCCCCGAGAACGCTCCCGATAATGCCGAAACAGTTACAATCGAATTTGAAAAAGGAATTCCCGTTAAAGTTGACGGCAAGGAATTGAATCCGATTGACCTGGTTAACTATCTTAATGACATCGGGGGCAAACACGGCGTCGGCAGAATCGATATGATTGAAAACCGGCTGGTTGGAATAAAATCGCGCGAAGTTTACGAAGCGCCCGCAGCGTCGATTCTGCATTTTGCTCATACTGAACTCGAACGACTCACTCTCGACAAAGCCGTTATGCATTATAAGAGTCTTGTGGCTCATGAATTTGCAAATCTGATTTATAACGGACTCTGGTTTTCGCCGTTGAGGGAATCGCTCCAGGCTTTCGTAGATAAATCGCAGGAAAAAGTAACCGGTCTTGTTAAGGTAAAACTATATAAAGGAACTATGCGCGTCGCAGGCAGAACTTCTCCCTATTCGCTCTACGATCCGTCTCTGGCAACTTACACAATCGAAGACCAGTTCGATCATAAAGCTTCGGAAGGATTTATTAAGATTTACGGACTGCCCTACAAAACAATCAACCGGGTAGAACAAAAAGCCAACGAAACTAACGTAACGGTGTAATATGGCTGTATGGAACGGTCGCTTTAAAAAGAGCCTGGACGAGGAAGCCTTGAAATTTTCTTCGTCGATTGAGCTCGACTCGAGGATGTATAACGAGGATATCGACGGCAGCGTAGCTCACGTTAAAATGCTTGCCAAACAAAAAATTATTTCGGTCGCGGAATCGAAAAAGATTATAAAAGCGCTCGAAGAAATTCGAAAGGAAATTGCAGACGGCGCATACGTGATCGATTGGACTAAAGAAGATATCCATTCTGCCATTGAAGAGCGGCTCGTTCAGAAAATAGGAGACGTAGGCAAACGGCTTCATACCGCGCGCAGCCGTAACGACCAGGTCGCTTTAGACGAAAGACTGTTCCTGAAAAAAGAAATTAATCTTACGATTAAACTGATTTCGGATCTGCAAAAATCATTATTAAAAAAAGCGGAAAAATATAAATCCGTTGTTGTCCCCGGTTATACGCATTTGCAAAGGGCTCAACCGATACTCTTTGCGCATCATCTGATTGCATATATCGAAATGCTCGAAAGGGACAAAGAGAGATTGATCGACTGTTTGAAACGAAGCGACAAATCGCCTCTCGGAGCGGCGGCTTTCGCAGGCACGTCGCTCCCGATCGACAGAAATTATCCGGCTGAACTTCTCGGATTCAAAGGAATAGTCGAAAACAGTATCGACGCGGTAAGCAGTCGCGATTTGATAATCGAATTTATTTCGGCTATGTCGATCATAATGATGAACCTGAGCAGGCTTTCGGAAGAATTTATATTGTGGAGCTCTTCCGAATTTTCGTTCGCTCAAACCGACGACGCATACGCTACGGGCAGCAGCCTGATGCCTCAAAAGAAAAATCCCGATTTCGCCGAACTGATAAGAGGCAAATCGGGCAGAGTCTTCGGAGCGTTAACGGGCATAGTAACGTTAATGAAGGGACTTCCGCTGGCTTACAACAGGGATATGCAGGAGGACAAATATCATCTGATGACCGCGCTCGACACGACCAAAGATTGCTTGAAGATTGCAGCAAATATGATTGAGCATACCGAATTCAAAGCCGACAGGTTCGAGGAAGAATTGACCGGCGATTTATCGCTTGCAACCGATTTGCTCGATTATCTGGTTCGTAAAAATGTTCCTTTCAGGGAAGCTCACCATCTTGTAGGTAAAATAGTCGCTCATTGCGTGGAAAAAGGAATCAAACTAAATCAACTCGACTTGAGCGAATACAAAAAATTCTCTCCCGCATTCGAAAAAGATTTATACGGTTTACTCTCGCCGATGAACAGTATACGCAAAAAAATCTCCGCAGGCAGCACGTCACCTAAAGAAGTAAATAAAGCTCTGCGTAAATGGAAGAGAAGACTTTCTTTCGGGTAGCTGCGGATTAAGTTTTCCGGACTCCTTTATTTTACTTATTTTTTGGATAACAGAACAAAACGTTAGTTATTCCGTCAAAATAAGCACAAAAAAATTAAAGGAGTTTTGTAATGCGATTCAAAATTATTCTATTCGGTTTATTTCTTCTTTCGGGATTTATTTTAAACGTTTATGCCGGAGGAGGAGAAAAGGGATTCGATATCAATAACTTAAACAAATCCGTATCGCCCAAAGAAAATTTTTATGAATTTGCCGTCGGCAATTGGGTTAAAAACAATCCGATTCCGCCGGATCAGAGCCGCTGGGGAATGTTTAATGTATTAATCGAAAAAAACAACGAATTGCTTCGTTCGATAGTTGAAGAGGTAGCTTCTAATCCGAACTGGGAAAAGGGCACAGCCAAGCAGAAAATAGCCGATTTTTACGTTACTGCAATGGATTCCGCGCGTATCGAAAAATACGGCTACAAACCGATTCTCCCGATGCTCAATCAAATCGACAAAATCAGAAACAAAAAAGAATTAATTGAAACGGTAGCTGAATTCCATAAAACGGGCATTTCGCCGTTCTTCATTTTCTATGTAGCGAGCGACGCTAAGAGAAGCGACTTGATGGCTGCTCATATTTATCAGGGGGGCGTCGGACTTCCCGACGTCGAATATTATACCAAAGACGACGATAGGTCGAAAGAAATAAGAGATAAATACGTTCAGCACGTAGCTAAGATGTTCGCGCTTGCCGGCGAAGAAAAAAACGCGGAGGAATATGCCGGTATAGTAATGAAAATCGAAACAGCCCTGGCAAAGGTTTCCAATACTCGTCTGGAAAACAGAGACCCGGTCAAAACGTACAATAAGTTAACCGTAAACGCGCTCAAGAAAACGGCTCCCGAATTTGACTGGGACAGATACTTTGAAGGACTGGGAGTTGAAAATCTGAATATTATTATCATAAGGCAACCCGAATTTGTTAAAGGAATGTCGGCTCTGCTCGACGAGGTCTCGCTCGACGATTGGAAAGTATATCTGAAATGGAATGTTATAAACGAAACCGCCGAGGCTCTCAGCGCTCCGTTTGTTATGGAAAAATTCGAATTCGAAGGCAAATTCCTGAGAGGTCAGCAGGAAATTCAACCGCGCTGGAAACGTGTAATTAATGTAATGAACAGAACTCTCGGTCAATTGCTCGGTCAGGTTTATGTCGAAAAAGCATTTCCGCCCGAATCGAAAGCCAAAGCCAAAGCAATCGTCGATAATCTGCTCGTCTCGATGAAAGAGAGCATTCAGAATCTTGCATGGATGAGCGACGAAACAAAAGCCAGAGCTTTGAAAAAACTGAGCACTTTCGGCGTAAAAATCGGATATCCCGATAAATGGAAAGACTATTCCGAGCTCGAAATAAAACGCGACTCGTATCTGAATAATTTATTGAGAGCATGGGAATGGGACATTAAAGACGATTTGAAAAAAATCGGTCAGCCCGCCGACAAATCGGAATGGTCGATGAATCCTCAAACCGTCAACGCAATGTATTCTCCGACAAGAAACGACATCACATTCCCAGCCGGTATTTTGCAGCCCCCGTTTTTTAATCCCGAAGCCGACGATGCGATTAATTACGGTGCTATGGGAGCGGTTATCGGTCACGAAATCACTCACGGCTTTGACGACCAGGGCAGGAAATATGACGAAAACGGCAATCTGAACGACTGGTGGACCGAAGAAGACAATAATAAATTTCAACAGAGAGCTCAAAAATTAGTCGATCTTTACAACAGCTTTGTAGTTATCGATACATTCAAAGTAAACGGAGCATTGACGCTCGGCGAAAATATTGCGGACCTCGGAGGATTGACGGTTTCGTTCAATGCGTTCAAAAAAACAGAACAATTCAAAAAAGGAGAAAAAATAGACGGCTTTACTCCGGCTCAAAGATTCTTCCTCGGATGGGCTCAGGTTTGGGCAACGAATATCCGCCCCGAAGCTTTGAAGCTCCAGGTAAAAACCGACGTCCATTCGCCCGCGGTTCAAAGAGTAAACGGTCCGTTGATGACAATGCCGGAATTCTTCGAAGCCTACGACGTCCAGCCGGGAGACCCGATGAGAATTTCGGATGATAAAATCGTTAAAATTTGGTAAATTGATTTTAATTTTCCCGGGGGTGGAATGAATTCTTTAGAAGTACGTAATCTTACCAAAAGATTCGATAAAATCGTAGCCGTCGACGGCGCCTCTTTCGAGGTGCCCGACGGCTCTATATTCGGTCTGATCGGCAGAAATGGCGCCGGCAAAACTACAACCATTAGAATGATGATGGGCATTTATCTGCCGGACGAAGGCGAGGTTATTCTTAAAGGAGCCAGAGTCGGCAGGGAATTCAAAAGCAAAGTCGGTTACCTGCCCGAAGAAAGAGGTCTCTATAAAAAAATGAAACTTCTCGAAACCCTTCTTTACTTTGCCGAACTAAAAGGCAAAACGGGCAAAGAGGTTCACAAAGAAGCGGTGAAATATTTAAAATTATTCGATTTGTACGACAGGCGCATGTCGAAAATCGAAGACCTTTCCAAAGGCAACCAGCAGAAAGTTCAGTTTATTACAACTATACTTCACGACCCGGAATTTATTATTCTCGACGAGCCGTTTTCGGGACTCGATCCGATCAACACCAATATTTTGAAAGAAATAATTCTCGAAATGAAAAGACGGGGCAAAGTGATAATCCTTTCGACCCATCTTATCGATTATGCGGAAAAGATGTGCGACCATGTGGCAATTATCGACAAAGGGAAAATCGTGCTGAAAGGTTCGATCGATCAACTCAAATCAAAGTATGCAAACAGAAACGTTAGCCTCGTTTATAACGGCGATATTTCATTTCTGAAAAAACATTACGACATTGTGGAAAAGATGGAAGACTTCGGAAATACGACGGGAATCAGAGTGCGGGACGCTTCGCAAATTCAGACTTTATTGAAACTTCTGATTGATAACGGAGTGGAAATAAAAAAATTCAACGCCAACGATATTTCGCTCCACGAAATATTCGTTGAAACCGTAGGGGACGAAGTCGATTCCGAATCCCAATTTTCTTTATCGGAAAAGGAGGGCGGCAATGTTTAATTACAGAGTACTCGCTATAATAAAAAGAGAATTAAGAGAACGCCTTTTTTCGAAAGCCTTTATTACAACGACGTTATTGATTCCCGGACTTATTGTCGTAATCTTCGGCGTTCAGGCGCTGCTCTACAGCGCCGAGAGCAAGAATCTTAATTTCGAGTTGATTACGGAAAACGAAGAATTGACGACCGCTTTCATGAATGAATTTGCAAATGCGAATTTCGTCAAAGATAAACATTATGTCTTTCTTTACAAAACGATGACGCGCGATGAATTTAAAAAACATCTCGAAGAGATACGAAGCAAAATTGTCGACGAGTCGCTGACCGGAGTTATATACGTTCCGTCAACCGCGCTGAAGGACAAGAAGATCGAATACTACTCGAAGTCGCCGCAAAACATTGCGCTCTCGAGAGAATTGAACGGACCGGTAAATAAAGTATTGGTCGACGCCTACTTTATGAACAAAACGCTCGATCCCGAAGAACTCGAATTCGCACGGCGCGGAGTCGATTTCGCGGGTTTCAAAGTTTCCGAAGAAGAGCAAATTAAAGAAGAAGGCTACGGCAATATTGTGCTGGCTTATGCTTTCACGTTTTTGTTGTATATGAGTTTGCTTATTATCGGTCAGATTACTTTGCAGTCGGTAATTGAAGAAAAGAGCAATAAGATTGTAGAGATAGTGCTTTCGTCGGTTGAGCCGAAAGAATTGATGACCGGAAAAATTCTCGGCGCTTCGATTACAGGTCTTGTTCAAATGGGAATCTGGCTCTTTACGATTATGGGCGTCGTTTCCTCGTCGTGGATGACTCTTCCGGCGGATCTTGTACTCGAAATCGATACGAACGTAGTTCTTTACGTACTGCTTAATTTCTTTATCGGGTTGGTATTGTTCATCGGATTGTTTGCTACTGTCGGAGCAATATTCAACAATCCGCAGGACGCCTCGTCGGGCACGCTGCCGATTATGATGCTCATTATAATTCCGTTTTTCATTGCCTTTTCGATCATGGAAAATCCCAATAAACCTTATGCCGAAATTGCTTCCTTATTTCCTTTCTCTTCGGTTATCGTAATGCCCGCAAGGATGACGTTGATCGACGTGCCGGAATGGCAGTTGATTGCCGCAATACTGATAAATATTCTTACGATTATCGCCATATTCCCTGTGGCGGGCAAAATATATCGCGTCGGTATTTTGATAACGGGGAAAAAACCGAAATGGTCGGAAGTATTCCGCTGGCTCAGGCAATAGTTTTTCTTACGGCAGGCGCGCTTCAAATAAGCCCGTGCGTCTGCCCGTTTTAATTTGACCCTGTCTGTACGATTTGTTAATTTCATTTCCGGAATTATCAGCCATTTCTTTTATTTTGTCCGCAGATAAGTTTTTTAACAAATCAGTTTAATTATTCGGAGAAATAAATGAGCAATGTGGAAATCTATTCCGAATTGTTGAAAAAATTAAACAAGGATTTTTCGCTCGAAGAAACTAATCTTCCGGCTCATAACGACATCGAAGTAATCCGGGCTTATCTCGTAGAAAAAATCAAAGAATTGATGGCAAAAGATTTCGGAAGGTTTATTAATAATTTATACAGAATCGACGTGGACGAAAGCAAGGTGAACGAAATTCTTTACGCCAGGGACAAAGCTGCAATTCCTGCCAGGCTCGCCGATCTGATAATAGAACGCCAGCTTCTCAGAATAAAAACCCAAATGATGTACCGCCGGGGCGAACTTTAAAAAACTTTTCCGCTTTTTTAACAATTCCCGTCTGACTATTTTAGTCCTCAAAAAATAAATTTTTGGAGCATCATGGTTAAGTCTCTTGTTAAGAAGTATCCGGTCGTAGATTACACGGCAATAATTATCGGCTCGGCAATAATGGCTGTGGGCATCGGAGTTTTTCTGGTGGACGCGCAGGTGGTGCCCGGCGGCGTAAGCGGACTTGCAATGGCTTTCCACTATCTTTCGGGCAATAAAATTCCCGTCGGTATGTTGATCTGGGTTTTTAACGTTCCTTTGTTTATATGGGGAATCAAAGAACTCGGCAGCAAATTCGGATTGCGCACTTTCGTAGGTTTTACTTTCAATTCGATTTTTATCGACTTGTTCCGCGGCGATATTCCTGGACTTTCTTTTATCCGGCTTCAGGATACAAAGCCGATACAGGACTTATATAAAAACGATTTTCTCTTTCTCATACTTATCGGAGCCGTGCTGCTCGGAATCGGGCTCGGTCTCGTATTCAAATTCAAAGGCACAACCGCGGGTTCCGATATCGTAGCTTCGATTTTGCACAAACGGTTCGGAATGAAACCCGGTCAGGCTATAATGATAATCGATTTTTTTGTGATTGCTTTTGCAGGCATGATAATCGAATTGAAAGATTTGTCGCCCGACCGTCCCGCGCTCACTCTGACGTTTTATGCAATATTTCTTTTGTTCGTTTCTTCCCGGCTTATCGACGCTATTATCGACGGCTTCGACTATGCAAGAGCCGCTTATGTTATTTCAGACAAGTACAATGAAATTATCGACTCGATTCTGACCGAAATGGGTAGAGGCTGCACGGCAGTCAAAACCAGAGGAGTTTACAGGAATGTGGAGCGCGAAATGATTTTGACCGTAGTTCCGCTGCGCGAAGTTTCAAAATTGGTCGACCTGGTAAAAAGCATCGATCCTTCGGCGTTTGTTATAGTTTATAACGTGCACGAAGTGCTCGGCGAGGGATTCAGAAGAAGGATTTGAATGAGTGAAATGCTCGACAAAAAAGAAATAGACAAACTTGCTTCGTCTTTTCGCGAAAGCAGAATTTTACTGTCGGCGGTAGAGCTGGATCTTTTCACTGCGATCGACGGCAAGTTAGCGACAAGCAAAGAAATTGCGGAAGAATTGAACGCGGACGAATCTTCGCTTGAAATTTTGTTGAATGCGCTTTGCGCTCTTGGTCTGTTGAAGAAATCAAAGAACAAATATTTTTGCGCCGAATCCGCATCGAAGTATCTGTCGCGCAAAAGCGAAGATTATATGGCTAATCTACGTCATACGGCAAATCAATGGCACAGATGGAACAATCTTACCGATACGGTTAAGAACGGGAGAAACGCCGTAACTTTGAGCGGAAACGAAGCCGGCAGAGAGGAATTTATTGCGGCAATGCATTACAGAGCAAAAGGACAGGCGGAGATAATTTCTTATATGATCGATTTAAGCGGAGTCGATAAAATGCTCGATATCGGCGGAGGCTCCGGCGCTTTTTCGTACGCTTTCATGAAAAGGAATCCCCGGTTGAAATCCGTAATCCTCGATCTGCCCGAAATAATACCGATTACAAAAAGATACGCTTCCGAAGAGCGATTGACGGAAAGAACGGAATTCATAGAAGGAGATTTTTTTAAAGTCGATTTCGGTCGTAATTACGACATGGTATTTATCTCTTCGATAATTCATATGAACGGTTACGAGCAAAACAAACGGTTGATAAAAAAATCAGCCGAAGCTCTCGCTCCGAACGGATTTATAGTTATAAGAGATTGGGCTATGAACGAGAACCTGACGGAACCTTACGAGGCAGCTCTGTTTTCCGTTAATATGCTTGTGTCGACAAAAGAAGGGCGCAATTATTCCGAAAGCGAAATCGAAGAATGGTTTGATAACGCCGGCGTTCGAAGAACGGAAAAAAAGGAAACCGGTTTCGGACAGGCGCTCTATTTGGGATATAAATAACGAGAGTATAAATATGAAACGGCTAATCTTCCTGACGTTTGCCTTGTTGTTAATTAACGCCTGCAGTCGGGAAAAAACTCCCGGCGACTTTCTCGGTTCCGAATATGAGTTTGTAACTTCGCCGCCGGCAAATCTGGAATTAAGCGAGCGTCAGAAAGAATATCTGATTCTTTTCAAACACGGGTTCTCGAACGATGAAATAATAAATTATTTTAAAACGGATAAAATGCGTTTCGACGAGGAAATTAATTTCCTCTTTTCAAACAACCTCATAAAAAAATCCGACAATAAATTTCTGCCGGCTTTCCTCGTAATTTCTTACGACGATTATAACGATATGCTGAACAAGCTCGACACTCTGATTAAAGACGTTAGGGAAATTGCGCTCGACAGGCTCGGGAAAATGGAGAGCGAATACAACCAAAATAAAATGAACATGCCCTTTAAAGACGCCGCATATTATGTCATTCGCGATTATGCGGTTATGAAAAACCTGTCCGATTTTGTTATTAAAACCGAGACGCCCACCAGAGGAACCGCTCGATTCTATGCGGCTTTGTTCGAAAAGAAAATTTTTTCAAGCGCAAGATTAAACAACAAAAAATTCTTTAATGAGGATGAAATAAAAACCCTTGAGAGAATTGCAAAGATTACTCAAAAAGATTTAACGGAATACTTCGAAAAACAGATGCCGAGACTCGTTAAATATTATCTTTCATCCGGATTTAAAGATCAAGCGGGATTCAGGGAATGGCTCTACTGGTGCGGTTATGCGATTGCAGACAAAGCGGCCGACTTGTTAAATAAAGACGGATATATTAATTTACCGGCGCCGTCAGACCTGGTAATGAAATGAGTAGTGTTTTGAAAAGAATATTGATCATATTTTTGATGTTTATTCCGTTCCCGGAATTTAATGCTCAGGATAAAAGAGACGTACGGGATAAAATCGGCTTTTGCTGGAATGCAGACGAGATGGATCGGTTCGTCGACTGGTTAAATAAAAATTCCGACGACAATATTGATTTCAAAGGGCGTTTGATAGCGGCGGTATCGGTTCACGACGATTATCTTTATGCCGGAAAGGTCTATCATCCGCTTTTCAAATTGATCGACGCAAAAGAGGTAATTATTCTGGGCGTTACGCATTCGACGGTCAGAAAGGAATTGGGGAATTTCAGAAACAAACTAATCCTGGAAAATCATAAAGCGTGGACCGGAATATACAACGACGTCAATATTTCGCCTCTGCGTGAAATCATAAAGAAACAGTTATCGGGGGATTATTATACCGTCAACAACCGCGCGCATCAAATCGAGCATTCCATCGAAGCGTTAATTCCTTTTTTGCAGTTCTATAATAAAGAAATTAAAATTACGCCTTTGATGGTTCCGGCGATGAGCCGGGATACGATGGAATTAATTTCCGGAGAATTGTCGGAAATAATTTCCCGTTATATCAAAGAAAACAAACTTATCCTCGGCAAAGACATTTTCATACTTATATCGAACGACGCGAATCATTACGGAGCTGATTTCGACAATTATCCGTTCGGGCTGGACGAATCAGCTCATAACGCGGCAATTAACAACGACCTGAGGATTATCAATAATTATCTCGTGGGCGCTATCGGAAGGGAAAAGATTATCGGTCTTTACGGCGAGTTGATCGAAGGCGTCAATAAAACCACTCCGCCGCTCTGGTGCGGAAGGTATCCTCTTTTGTTCGGATTGATGACGGTCGAAAAGGTCGCGGACAATTTGAAACTCGGCGGCGTTCGCGGAGCGCTTATTAAATACTCCGATACGTACACGGAAAAACTTCTTCCGTTTAACGGAAGTTCGATGGGAACAACCGCGCCGTATTCGCTCGACCATTGGGTCGGATTCTTTACTCTGGGATTTTATATCGACGGAGAAGGGAAATAAATTTTCAGCCGCCCTTGAGCGTTTTTTTCAGTTTTTCGATTTCGTCTCTCAGAAAAGCGGCGCGTTCGAATTCGAGGTCTTTTGCCGCCGCGTGCATCTCTTCGGTCATCTGTTCAATCAATTCTTTCTTCTGGTCGTCGGTCATATATTTAATTACCGGCTCTACGACTTTCAACATTGAAGCCTCGGCTGTTTCGCTCTCTTTTTTGCGGACGTCCGCAATCGAAGTGGAACTGAGAATTTCTTCCACGCTTTTATAAACCGTTTTTGGAGTGATGCCGTGTTTCTCGTTGTATTCCTGCTGAAGTTTTCTGCGCCGGTTTGTCTCGTCGATGGTTTTACGCATCGATTCGGTAATAACGTCGGCGTACATAATAACCTTGCCGTTTACGTTCCTGGCGGTTCTGCCCGCAGTTTGCATTAGCGACCGCTCGCTTCTCAAAAAACCTTCCTTGTCGGCGTCGAGTATCGCAACGAGCGATACCTCGGGCAGGTCAAGTCCTTCGCGGAGAAGGTTTACTCCCACCAGCACGTCGAAGTCCCCGATGCGCAGGTCGCGTATGATTTCAACGCGTTCCAAAGCGTCGATATCGCTGTGAATATACCGGACTTTAATATTGAGTCTGTCGAGGTAGTCGGTCAAATCTTCTGCCATTTTTTTCGTAAGCGTAGTTACTAAAGTTCGTTCTTTCTTTTCAACGCGTTTTCTAATTTCGCCGATTAAATCGTCAATCTGACCGGTAACGGGACGCACTTCGATTTCCGGGTCGAGCAGTCCTGTGGGACGAATAATCTGTTCCACGTACGAGCCGCCGCTTTTTTCGAGTTCGTAGTCGCCAGGCGTAGCGCTGACGTAGATTACCTGATTAACGAGATTTTCGAACTCCTCGAATTTTAAAGGGCGGTTGTCGAGCGCCGACGGCAGTCGAAAGCCGTATTCAACCAGAGTTTCTTTCCGTGAGCGGTCGCCGTTGTACATTCCTCTTATTTGAGGAATTGTAACGTGCGACTCGTCGATTATCAGGAGATAATCTTTTGGGAAATAGTCGAAAAGGCAGTAGGGCCGCGAACCCGGCGGACGCCCGTCGATATGCCTCGAATAATTTTCGATTCCGGAGCAGTAACCGATTTCGCGCATCATTTCGATATCGAAACGCGTGCGCTGTTCGAGCCGCTGCGCCTCGACGTATTTTTCCTGCGACCAGAAATACTGAAGGCGTTCTTTCAATTCTTCTTCGATCGATTTGATTGCGCGGTTGATTTGTTCTTTCGTAGTCACAAAATATTTGGCGGGATAGATCGGCGCGGAATCGACTTCTCTGATTGTGTCGCCTGTTATCGAATCGATTACGGAAATCCGTTCTATTTCGTCGCCCCAGAATTCGACTCGAATGGCTTCTTCGTATTGATAAGCCGGAATGATTTCGATAACGTCGCCCCTCGCTCTGAAAGTTCCTCTCGAAAATTCGATATCGTTTCGCGTGTAATAAATGTCGATCAGATCGCGCATTAATTTTTTCCGGTTGATTTCCTGACCTTTTTTCAGGAATAAGATTTGCCGGGCGTACTCGTCGGGCGCGCCGATGCCGTAAATGCTCGAAACGCTGGCAACTATAATTACGTCGCGGCGTCCTTCGATTAACGCGGTCGTTGCTTTCAGCCTCAGCCTGTCGATTTCCTCGTTGACAGAAAAATCTTTTTCAATGTAGAGGTCTCTTTTTACGACGTATGCTTCCGGCTGATAATAATCGTAGTAACTGATGAAAAATTCGACGGCGTTATTGGGAAAGAACGATTTGAATTCAGAGTAGAGTTGAGCCGCGAGAGTTTTGTTGTGCGAAATAATCAGCGTCGGTCGATTGACTTCTTTAATCACATTCGAAATGGTATAAGTTTTCCCGCTGCCGGTTACGCCGAGCAGCACCTGGTGTTTCAGTCCCTTATTGAGACCCTCGACCAATTCCTTGATTGCCTTCGGCTGATCGCCTGAAGGTTGGTAATTGGAAACTAATTCAAAGTTCATATTCAGTTACGCGTCCTGACTTCTGCGGCGTGGAAATAGCCGTCGTGCAGATGACCTCTCAAAGTTACTCTGTTTGTTACGTCCATGCCGGGCGGCAATGAAATCGGGCCGACGACTTTCATTTGAACGCCGGCTTTGTCTTCGACGTAGAAAACCGTACCGCCCGAAGCCTGGTCGGCAAAAAACCCTTTGTCGTGAATTACTTTTACAATTATATCCCTGTTTACGTTGCTGTTTTTGTCGAAGTCCGAAAAGAGTCCGAGGTCGTCTTTCGGACTGAAATAAGTAAAATAAAGGACCGCGATAACGGCAACGATCATTACGGGTAATATTAATTTTTCTATTTTCATAAAAGACTTTCGTTCCGTTTAAATGAATTATAAATATATAAAATCTCTTTTGAAATGGGCAAATTAGCGCGGGGAATAATTTCCCGGATCGGTTTAATGCGGTTAATTCGCGTAACAAATGATTAAAAACAGAAGGATTAACGAAAGCGGATAAAGAAAATCATATAATTTCATATTAACCCCGAAGGGGTGAAATTATTATAACAGAACAAAGTCAGCCCCGAAACCAAACCCCAAAGGGGTGAAATGATTGTAACAAATAACGCAAATCCGAAATCAATCCCGAAGGGGTGAAATTTTTGTAATGCAAGAACCTATTACAAACAGAAACCCCGAAGGGGTGACATAGCAATCACCGCAAAACCTTATGTCACCCGTCCCGGGTTCTGTCTCTGTTGGATAATTCTGTGTCTATAGAAATATCAACCCTCCGGGTTTATGTTTTGCCCTGAGCAATAACCGGACGATAATGAAATATGAAAAAAAATATTGAGCAAAGATTTTTACCACACACCAACCCCGCAGGGGTGGAATTATTATAATACAATAGCTCAGCCCTGGAACCAAACCCCGCAGGGGTGACATAAGAATAACTGCAAAACCTTATGTCACCCGTCCCGGGTTCTGTCTCTGTTGGATAATTCTGTGTCTATAGTAATGTCAACCCTCCGGGTTTATGTTTTACCTGAACAAACGCCGGACGATTATGAAATAAAAAAAATATTTTTGAGTAACAAATTTTTATGACCACCAATCCCGCCGCTAAGCAAAAACCCCGAAGGGGTGAAATGATTGTAACAAATATCGCCAATCCGAAATCAACCCCGAAGGGGTGGAATGATTGTAACACAACAGCTCAGCCCCGAAACCAAACCCCGGAGGGGTGAAATAATTGTAACAAAGCATCCCTGCCGCTAAACCAAACCCCGCAGGGGTGACATAGCAATCGCTGCGGAGCTTTATGTCATCCGTCCCGGGTTCTGTCTCTGTTGGATAATCCTGTGTCTATAGTTATGCCAACCCTCCGGCTTTATGTTTTGCCCGGAGCAATAGCCAGATGATAATGAAATAAGAAAAAATATTTTATAGCAACGAAAATATATGACCCCCAAACCCCGCGGTGGTGAAATGATTGTAACGAGACAAACCGGGCAGACATCCAAACCCCGCAGGGGTGAAATAATTGTAACAAAGCATCCCTGTCGCTAAACCGAAACCCCCAGGGGTGACATATAAGCATCTGGGACTTTTTTTCTCTAGTTCCGGATTCAGGCTTTGGCAGATAAGAGTTTCCTTTGAGAAACTTGTCGACGGAGAATGCAAAAGGATTTCAATTCTAAATATTATCGAGTGGACTTTTTATTTTCTTAACGGAAAGGGGATTTATATGAGTATAAATTTGCGTTGTTGACAAGTGTTTGTGACCAAGCAATTCCTGTATAAATCTAATATCGGTGCCATTATCGAGAAGGTGGGACGCAAAACTATGGCGCAGAGTGTGAACCGAAACTTTTTTACGGATATTTGCTTTTTTTACAGCGCATTTAAAAATCTGTTGAATACTTCTAGCAGAATACTTGCCGCCTTTCTGTCCTTCGAACAAATAAACTTTCGGTTCATACTGCCGGAAATATTCCCTAAGCAATTCCAATAACTTTTCGGACAGCATAACTATCCTGTCATTTTTGCCCTTTGAATTGACAACTTTTATTGTCATAGACGACGAGTCAATATCGCTTAACTTCAGATTAATCGCTTCGGAGATTCTTAATCCGCACGAATAAATTGTAGAAATAATTGCCTTATGTTTTAAATTGTCAATTGAGTCAATAATATTTTTAACTTCATTAGTAGTTAATACATTGGGTAAGCTGTTCGGTTTTTTCATTTTAATAAAAAAATCAAAATCCACATCTTTTTTTAGAACGTCAAAAAAGAGAAACCGCACGGATGCAAGGGCTTGTTTCATTGATGAATAAGAATATTTTTTATTTTGGATAAGATAGTTAAAATAATCGAGCAAGATTTTCTGATTTAGATTGTTAATTTTTGACGAGATTAAATAATCAAGAAAAAGATTAAGGTGGTGCAGATATAATTTTTCTGTTCTGGGGGAATAATTTTTTAATCGCATCAGTTTTGAGTATTTATCAATCACTTCGGATTTTTTCATAGAGCCCTCTGTTATTTGAAAAAATCTTATACGTAATAACTTATTTTTTATGGTTATACTGTAATAAAAATAGCATTTTTAAAGAAAATATAAAATATTGCGTCAAGAATTATGTTCTCGGCAATATGAAAAATAAAATTGGTAAATAAGAATGTATAATGTAATTTTGGAGAAAAAGATTAAATGAAAACACAACATAAATTAATATTTGGCAATTCTATGAGTATGATAGAAATCCTAGATGAAAGTATTCATTTAATTATTACTTCTCCACCGTATTTTAACGCACCATTTGACTACAAAGGACTTTTTGAAAATTACGACCAATATCTTGGCATGATTAGAAGAATGGCAAAAGAAGCATTCAGAGTTTTGCAAGAAGGAAGAATTTTTGCATTAAACATTGACGATATGCTTGTAAATGGCGAAAAATATCCTATAACAGCCGATGCAATAAAAATTTTTCAAAATGTAGGATTTAGATACAGAGATAAAATTGTATGGAAAAAACCCGACGGCTATTTACGAATAAGTAAGCGTAGCGGAGTATTATTGCAAAACCCTTATCCAATGTATTTTTATCCTGATAATCTTTTGGAAAGCATTGTTATTTTTCAAAAAGGGAAATTTAATTATCGCTCAATTCCAAAAGAAGTAAGGGAAAAATCAAAAATTGATAAAAAAGAATTTCAAAATAACAATTGGCATAAAACTATTTGGGAAATAACAAATGTTTTACCTGGTTCAAAACTTGAAAAAGGAGTTGCAGCTTTCCCTGACGAATTACCTTACAGACTAATAAAACTTTTTTCGTATGTTGGCGAAACAGTACTTGACCCATTCCTCGGTAGCGGAACAACAATGAAAGTAGCTAATCAATTAAACCGGAATTCAATAGGCATTGAAATAATTAGAGATTTGGAAACAATTATAAGACAAAAAGTTAATTCCAATAATTTGGAAATTGTAGAAAGGGACAAGGGGAAATACAGATTTGTGACATTGGATTATATTGAAAAAAGAAAAAATGTGGTTAATTGATTTTATAAAAAAGATTTTTGAAAGCAGGAAATTAAAAAATATGAATATAACAGCACAAATAACAGGAATTAAATACAATCCGAAGCTAACTGATGACTTAACAGTTTTTGATTTTAATAACTTTAATATCAATGAATTGCCTGCAAATTGTTTGATAAATTATGATGGTTTTTCATTTGGATTGTCAAAATGGGTTTCGCCCAAAAGAACTCGTTCTTATCCTTACGAAAGAGTTTATAATACACTTGGAACTTCAAAACGAATAACGGTTATTCCCATTATCAAAGATGAGGGGAAAAAAGGCGACAGAGATTTTATCCAATGGGACACGATTTCATTAATGAGTTTACTTGATGTTTTTGTAGTTTTTGCGTATTACAAAACAGCTGAAAAACATAAAACACGAGCTAACAAAATAACTAATCAACAGTTTGATAATGAGTTGGTAAAACAAAAAATATCCGAAATAAAAAACTATCATAGTTCCGCATTGCATTGGAATTTAAAAGAAATTAAAGAATCATTTCCTGATCTAATTCAAAAAGCAAAAACATCCTACAATACAATCAGAAAGCAATTAGCTGTTGAATTTCACAACGAACAAGGTATAGACAAATTTGCCAAACAATTTATCAATGGCGTAAAAGATTTTATGAAAACTTCACGACTAAAAGCACAAGAAGCCCAAAATCGTGAAATGCAGACTGTTCAACCAAAAGAAGCTTTATCAACATTAACCAAAGCGACCATAACAATTGAAAATTATCTTGGCGGAAAATATTATTTCACTACCGATGAAATAAGAATTGAAAAAGACAAAATCTATTTAATTGAATCTAAACATTCAAAAAACTCAATTTTGCCAAGTATTGGCGATATAAAAGACGGATTACTTAAAATGATACTCTATACAAATCTTAAAAATGTATCAATAAATGACAATAATTACACGGCAATTCCTGTGCTAAAATTAACTTCGTCAAAATTACCAACAGATATTTCTAAATCTGAAATTGAAACCAATACAGTTTTAAACAAAAGTCAAAAAGAAATACTCAACAAATTGTTTGTGGAAGCCAACGAAAATGGATTTGAATTAATAATTGAAAAAACGGTATAATAATGATAAAAAGTCCATTAAGATATCCCGGCGGAAAAAGTAGAGCAATTAAGTTTATTACTCAATTAATACCAGAATTTAAAGAATACAGAGAACCATTTGTTGGCGGAGGTTCTGTATTTGTATATTTAAAACAAAGATATCCAAATAGAAAATTTTGGATAAATGATATTTATGAAAATTTATATCTATTTTGGAAATATGCTAAAAAAGAACCTGAAAAATTAATCGAACAAATTCAATATTGGAAGAACAATACGACTAATGGGAAAGACTTGTTTAAATACTTGTCGGAAAATATTAATAATTTTAATGAACTTAAAAAGGCAGCTGCATTTTTTGTTTTTAATAGAATAACTTTTTCCGGGACAACGGAAAGTGGCGGATTTTCCAATGCAGCTTTTAATAAACGATTTACGCAATCAAGTATTGAAAGAGTTAAAGCATTGTCTCAAATTTTGAACAATACAAAAATTACAAATTTTGATTATCAACAAGTAGTCGAAGAAGAAGGGGAAGATGTTTTTATTTTTCTTGACCCGCCTTATTACTCTGCCACAAAATCTGCTTTATACGGTAAAAATGGAAATCTTCATAAAACATTTGACCACGAACGATTTGCAGAAGTTCTAAAAAATACAAAACATAAATGGTTGATAACCTATGATGACAGCGAATACATAAGAGATTTGTTTTCTTTTGCTAATATTAGAGAATGGAATTTGACTTACGGTATGAGAAATGTTGGAGACAATGGAAATCAAAAAGGTAAAGAATTATTTATTTCAAACTATTCAATATTAGATATAAAGGAAATCAAACAAAAATCATTATTTGAAGAATAAGAAAAAAATACTGCCGAGAACATTGTGTATAAGCAATGGCGGGTAAAATACTAAAATTCAAATGAATATGAATAAAATCAAAGTCGGAGCAAAAATAAAAGTAAATGCGGAAAATCCCACCACTGCTCATACACTTGTCCGTTAGCCACAAGGTAAAGAAAAATGAAAGATAAATTTACAATTGAAGACTTTTTAATAAAAATCATTCCTGGTGGAATATTACTTGGAGTATTGTATTTTTTATATGGGACAGAAGTTAATATTGATATACCCCAAGGCCTTGACGTATTTGTAACAACAATTTTTTTAGTATTCGCATTTTTAACGGGTGAAATTATTCAAACAATTGCATACGAATTTGAATGGTTAATTGATATATTTTATAAGTTTTATAGACCGTCACAACTATTTCTTTACAAGAACAATCCCGTTTTAAAAAATGAAAAAATAAGAGAAAAAATTATAGAATATTTATCACCTTCAGAAAAAGAAAAAAAATTATTTGACACGGAATACAAAAAATTACCAGTATTTCTGAAAAGACCAAAACAAGAAATTTCTCAAAGTTATTTTTGGAAACTTTATTCAAATGTTAATAATGAACCAATCATTAATGTTTTTAATAGAAATTATCTTTACATAAGAGCTATTGTCTTTCTATTCGCAATTTTAACATTATTGTTCCTTGTAAATGATTATAGTCAATTATTTTACTTATGTATTGTTCTGTTTATAATTTTTCTATGGAGAGCAAGAGGAATGGCAAGAATGCTTGTGTTTAAAATCGTAATTTTGAATTTAAAAGGTAAATAAAATGAAAATAATGATTTTTGATGTCGGAAATGCTGCCTGTTCAGTAGTTTCAAGTCCAAATAAATACGGATTAATGGTTGACTGTGGTAGCCACAGCGAAAAAGATAATCCGGTTGATTTATTAAACGTTAAAGAAATTAAAGATTGGCTTAGCTTAAAACCCTATGTTACCCAAAAAGGAGTTAGTTATAAACTAGGTTTGCTACATATAACTCATCCAGATGACGACCATGTTAGAAATGCTAAACGAATAAAAGAAAAGTTTGAACCTTATTTATTACATAAAAGAGAATTTGAAGAGTTTCCAGACGCTGATAAAATTAATACTGACTATAAAGAATATATTGATAAAAAATATCGTGGATCCAATCCTGAAACAATTAATTGGGGATTTGAAATAAATAGAGTTTTCAAAATACCAATGGATATTTTAAAGTCTAATGAGGATTTAAATAAAAAACTGCGTAATAATTCCAG